>RFQA01000416.1 GCA_009925925.1 Betaproteobacteria bacterium | reverse complement strand
TTATGAAGACAAGATCGCACGACGTGCCTTGCGCGTTCAAGACTTGAAACACCCTGAGCGTTTCGCGGCCAAGCTGCGCGAACTGCTGGACCTGCACAACCACGTTCTCGCCACCTACCTGGGTTCCGAAGCGTTCGATTTCGGCCCTTTGTTGGCGCCCTTCATGGCCAATGGCCGCGTGCAGTTTGAAGCGGTGTTCCAGCAAGCCATGGAACACGCTGCCTTGCTCAAGCCCATGATGGCGGATGTGTCGCGAGAGTTGAACGAGGCCCATCTGGCTGGTGCCAACCTCTTGTTCGAAGGTGCCCAAGGCACATTGCTGGACGTGGACCACGGCACGTATCCCTACGTCACCTCCAGCAACTGCGTGGCAGGGAATGCTGCAGCAGGCTCCGGTGTCGGTCCCGGCATGTTGCATTACATCCTGGGGATCACCAAGGCCTACTGCACCCGTGTGGGCGGCGGTCCGTTCCCCACCGAGTTGGAGTGGGAAGTGCCCGGTACACCCGGCTACCACATGAGCACCGTGGGCGCTGAAAAGGGCGTGACTACCGGTCGCTCACGCCGTTGCGGCTGGTTTGATGCCGCATTGCTCAAGCGTTCCGCCCAAGTCAACGGTTTGTCCGGCCTCTGTATCACCAAGCTCGACGTGTTGGATGGTCTCAAGGAGTTGATGCTGTGTACCGGCTATGAAGTGGACGGTGAAAAGGTCGACATTCTGCCCATGGGAGCCGATGAAATCGAGCGCTGCAAGCCGATCTACGAAGTTCTGGAAGGTTGGAGCGACAGCACCGTAGGCGTTACGCAATACGACAAGCTGCCCGTAGCCGCCCGCTTGTATCTGCAGCGTATCGAACAAGTCACCGGCGTGCCCATCCACATGGTCTCCACCAGTCCGGATCGCGATCACACCATCATGATGCGTCACCCCTACCTGCCCGAGTAAGTTGGTTTGATGCCTTTTATGCCTGTAACCCCCGTGAAAACTGCGCGAGCAGCTACTTTTTTAGGAGCACTCTGATGTTGACTGAAGACGGCAAGCACCTCTACGTAAGTTACGACGAGTACCACAACCTGATCGAAAAACTGGCCATCAAAGTGTTCCAGTCGGGTTGGGAGTTCGACACCATCTTGTGCCTGGCACGCGGGGGCATGCGCCCCGGCGACATCCTGTCGCGCGTGTTCGACAAGCCGCTGGCCATCATGTCCACCAGCTCCTACCGCGCTGAAGCCGGCACCCAGCAAGGCAACCTTGACATTGCCCGCTACATCACCACTCCCAAGGGTGAA
>RFQA01000415.1 GCA_009925925.1 Betaproteobacteria bacterium | reverse complement strand
TGAAGCTGCAAGAACACCAGGCAGCGTTCCTGCTCGACATGTGCAAGCTGATCCAGCACGCGACAGACCAGGGCTTTGTGGTCACGGGAGGGGAGCTCTGGCGCACGCCTGAGCAGCAAAAAGTCTATGTCCAGACCGGGCGATCCAAGACCCTCAAGTCCAAACACCTCGACCGCCTGGCGATCGATCTGAACATCTTCAGGGATGGGAAGCTATGCTCTGTTTACGAGATCGAGCCGCTCGGGGACTATTGGGAGAGCCTGAGCCCCATGAACCGCTGGGGCGGTCGCTTCTCAAAGCTCAAGGACGGCCCGCACTTTGAGCGCAACATCTAGCCATAGGCTCTTTGATTGGAAGTGGGATCGACCTTCTCGAGCTACGCGCTCATCGATCTGTCAAAATCATAGCGCTTGATCTCTGGATACTTCGAGGCAAATGAGACTAGGATCTGTGATGCAGTCCTAATAGTCTTGGCCTCTTGAATCGCCTGGTCGATCATGACAGGTGCTGGCTTATCTGATCTCTTGGTCCACCACGCAATGGCTTTTGTCCTAGCGTATCCTTGATGCTCGAGGCAGACATACTCGCTTATTCGGCGCATACCGCAGTAGTAGTCCACGCGCAGCACTGGCACGCCTGACTTCGAGTTGTGCTTGGCGTACATCACGCGATCGACCTTGAGCCATTCGGGCGGCACCTCCGTCGACAGGATCGCCCCGGTATGGTGCAGGGTCTCGCTCTCCCGCTCCGGGGCGGGGAACATGAACCCGCATTCGGGGCATTGCCGGGTCATGATCGAGAGCAAGGCGTCGCAGCCTCCGCACTTTTTTACCGGCGCTTCCTGGGGGCCTCCCTTCTTGCCCTTCTTGGGTGGCTCGACCTTGTCGATGAACCCGTGGCGGCGAACATTGCCGCCGAAGTCCAGGATCAGGCAATCAGTCTTTGTGGGATGCAGGCGCAGGCCGCGCCCGACCATCTGGACATACAGGCCAGGCGATAGGGTGGGGCGCAGAAGCACGACCGCGTCGGTTGCTGGGTGGTCAAAGCCCGTGGTCAGGATCGCGCAGTTCACCAGGGCGCGGAGCTCCCCGTTCTTAAAGGCATTGATCCTGGCGTCCCGATCGGCATTGGTCATGTCGCCCGAAACATAGTCTGCGGGCACGCCTCGGCGTATAAGGGCGGCTGAGATCTGGGCCGCGTGCTCGACGGTCACGGAGAAGATCAGCCAGGCGTTCCGGTTCTGGCAGCGCTTCACGATCAGATCCGCGTGGTGCTCGACGAGCTCGAGCG
>RFQA01000414.1 GCA_009925925.1 Betaproteobacteria bacterium | reverse complement strand
TTTGCTGTCCGTAGCAAGTTGGCGGATTGGGGTGCGGGTGCGCGCCTGATGGGGCGACTCGTGGCCTCCTTGGGCGCGGTGTTGCGCCGGCCGGCATTGCTGCGGGATCAGATCCACTTCATGGGCAATTATTCGCTGGCCATCATCGCGGTGTCCGGCGTGTTTGTCGGCTTTGTGATGGGCTTGCAGTACTACTATGGCCTGCAGCGCTTCGGTGCGGCCGACTCGGTGGGCATGCTGATCAGCTTGAGCCTGGTACGTGAGTTCGGGCCGGTGTTGACTGCTTTGCTGTTTGCGGGAAGGGCTGGAACTTCCTTGACCGCCGAAATTGGCCTGATGAAGGCGGGTGAGCAACTTAGCGCCATGGAGATGATGGCGGTGGACCCCGTGTCGCGCATTCTTGCGCCGCGATTCTGGGGTGCGGTGATCGCCATGCCTCTATTGGCCGCGGTGTTCAGTGCGGTCGGCGTATTGGGAGGGTGGGTTGTCAGCGTCCCCATGATCGGCATTGACTCCGGCGCGTTCTGGAGCCAAATGCAAAGCGGTGTGGATGTCTGGGTCGACGTGGGCAATGGCGTCATCAAGAGCGTGGTATTCGGTTTTGCAGTGAGTTTCATTGCTTTGCTGCAGGGCTTCGAGGCGCAGCCAACACCCGAGGGCGTTGCCCGGGCCACGACGCGTACCGTGGTGGTGGCATCGCTCACCGTACTGGCGTTGGACTTTGTCCTTACCGCCATGATGTTCAGTATCTAGGGGAAGAAAAATGCAACGCTCCAAAAATGATGTGTGGGTGGGCCTGTTTGTGCTGCTGGGGGTTTTGGCGCTGGTGTTTTTGGCGCTGCAGTCGGCCAACCTCCTGTCTTTCAGCGTGGACAAGGGTTACCCGGTGACGGCCAAGTTCGACAACATCGGCGGTCTCAAGCCCAAGGCCGCGGTCAAAAGCGCCGGTGTGGTGGTGGGGCGTGTGGAGTCCATCGGGTTCGATGACAAAACCTTTCAAGCCAAAGTCCAGTTGTCCATGGATAAGCGCTTTGCCTTCCCGAAAGACAGTTCCCTCAAAATTTTGACCAGCGGTCTGCTCGGTGAACAGTACATCGGCATCGAAGCGGGTGCTGATGCAGCCAACCTTGCTGCTGGCGACGTGATCGGCACCACCCAAAGCGCTGTGGTGCTGGAAAACCTGATCAGCCAGTTTCTCTACAGCAAGGCCGCTGACGGCCCCACTGACAAATCTTCGAAATGATGCGCCTATCGCTCCGCTGGCTGGCGTTGTTGGCCCTTTTCGCCACGTTGCAAGGTTGCGCTACGGTGGCCAGCCC
>RFQA01000413.1 GCA_009925925.1 Betaproteobacteria bacterium | reverse complement strand
TGAGCAGGCGCGGAAGTTCTTCAATGACTAGGATCAAAGCCGTCATCTTTGACATGGATGGCGTACTCATCGAGGCCAAGGACTGGCATTACGAAGCTCTGAACAAGTCCCTGGGCCTGTTCGGCATGGAAATCAGCCGCTATGACCATCTGGTGACCTACGACGGCCTGCCGACCAAGAGAAAACTCGAAATGATTAGCACGGAGCGCGGGCTGCCGGTGGAGTTGCACGAGTTCATCAACGACATGAAACAACAATACACTCTGGAGATCGTCTACGCCCAGTGCAAGCCGCGCTTCTATCATGAATACGCCCTCTCCCGCCTCAAGCAGGAAGGCTACAGGCTCGCCGTGGCGTCCAACTCCATCCGCAAGACCGTACAGATCATGATGGAGCAGTCGGCCCTGCTGGGCTACCTCGACTTTTTTCTCTCCAACCAGGACGTCGCAGTGGGCAAACCCGACCCGGAGATCTATACCAAGGCCATCAAGCAGCTCGGCCTGAGCCCCAAGGAGTGCCTGATCGTCGAGGACAATGAAAAAGGCATCCAGGCCGCCAAAGCCAGTGGCGCTTGGTTGATGGAGGTTCACGAAGTCGAGGAGGTCAATTACCAGAACATCATGAGCCACATCATGCGCATCGAGGGGCGTACATCATGATCAACATCCTGATCCCCATCGCCGGCAAGAGCCAGTTTTTCTCGGACAGCGAATACCCCTTCCCCAAGCCGCTGATCGAGATTGGCCAGAAAACGATGATCGAGCATGTCATCAACAATCTGGGCTCGATCGATCCCAAGGTGCAATTCATATTCGTGCTCAATGCCGCCGATTGCAGGAAGTACCACCTGGACAGCACGCTCAACATCATCACCGACCACAAGTGCAAGATCATCCGCCTGGAAAATGAAACCAGGGGTGCGGCTTGCAGCGCGCTCATGGCGATCAGCCATATCGCCAATGACAAACCGCTCATCATTGCCAACTCTGATCAGATTTTTGAAGGCTCGCTCAAGGACCTGGTGGCAGGCTTCAAGGATTCGGATGCCGGCGTCATGACCTTTGAATCGGTTCACCCCAGGTGGTCTTATGTTCGGCTCAATGAAAACCAGCAAGTCGTCGAAACGGCGGAAAAGCGTCCTATCAGCAAGAACGCCATCGCCGGACTCTACTACTTCAGGCATGGCCGAGATTTTGTTGATTCGGCCATGCGCATGATCCAGAAGGACTCCAGCGTCAACGGCAGCTTTTACGTTTCGCCGACCCTGAATGAGATGATTCTGATGGGCAGGAAAATTACGACTATCAAAGTGGATGCCGA
>RFQA01000412.1 GCA_009925925.1 Betaproteobacteria bacterium | reverse complement strand
CATATAGACCACGGGCTCAGCCACCGCCTCCCCATCTTCGAGGAGCACGGTTTCAAACGAATGAACGCCTTCTTGGATGAGAACGTCAGAGACACTCAGACCCTCTTTGACAACCGCCATCTTGTTGCGCTGTTTGCGGTTGAGGTTGCGAACCTCCGATGCGTCCCTCACCATCATGATGCCCATTCCATAGGTTCCTGCATCGGCCTTCACCACGACAAAGGGGGTCTGCGTCAGGTCGTACTCTTTGTATTTGCTTCGGATGCGGGCAAGCATGGCGTCAACCTTCTCTGCCAGCGCGTCCTCGCTGGTCCGAGACTGAAAGTCCACGCCCTGACAGCTGTCAAAGAAGGGGTCGATGAGCCAGGGGTCGATCTGCAGCCGTTCAGCAAACTCTGCTGCAACACTGCGATAGGCCAGAAAGTGCTGAGACTTTCTGCGCGAGACCCATCCAGCATGCAAGGGCGGAAAGACTCGCTGTTCAGTGAGTCCCTGAAGAATCTTTGGAACGCCGGCCGAGAGGTCGTTGTTGAGTAAGACCATACAAGGATCGAAATCTTTGACGCCCAGTCGCTCTCCCATCCGAACCAGTGGTTCCAGCGTGAGCGTGGTTGGCAGCCCGTCGATGCCCTGAATCTGAACGGGAGTGGCCGAGGAGATCTCGGGCACGAGGGTTCCAATGCGCACCTCTAGGCCCGCCTGACGCAGCAGCCCAGCAATGCGAGAGACATTGCGCAGATAGTGAAGATTGCGGGTATGGTTCTCAGGAATGAGCAGCACGCGCCGGATGTCAGGGCAGTGATGCTCGATCGAAGACATCAGCGCTGCAACTGCAACGGGCAGTGCCTCGTCGCTTAGGTTGTTAAAGCCGCCCGGAAAGAGATTCGTGTCGACAGGAGCGAGCTTGAAGCAGGCATTGCGCAAGTCCACTGATGCATAGAAGGGGGGCATGTGGCTCTTCCACTGCGATCGAAACCAGTGTTCAATCTCGGCGCTGTGATCGAGCACCCGACGCTCAAGGTGCAGCAGATGGCCACAGAGGCTTGTGGAGAGTTGGGGGGTCATACCTCATTTTAGCCCCCGTAAAAAAAGCCCGCGGCGCTCTCACACCGCGGGCTGAACCGCTCAACATCAATCTGAAACGATTTACATGTAGTAAGCCTTTTCGCCGTGGGAGCTCACGTCCAGGCCCTCACGCTCTTCCTCCTCCGAGACTCTCAGACCCACCAGAAGTTTCACGATGGTCAGAGCCACAACAGAGACGATGGCTGAGATGACGATGGTGGTGAGAACGGCCTCCGCCTGAATCATGACCTGTCC
>RFQA01000411.1 GCA_009925925.1 Betaproteobacteria bacterium | reverse complement strand
TGAGCCAGTCGTCCTGGTTGTCGGAGGGGCATCTGGAATTGGTGGGGCTGCTGCTCGGGATCTTCGAGATCATGGGTGGCGCGTCGTCGATGCAGACTATGCCTATCTCCATTCTGCAGAGGCCGACCGGGAGGTCGACGGCATCATGCGCATCGGTGTGGATGTCGCAGATGAATCGACAATCAGGCTACTCGTGGGAGCGCTCAAGAAACGCTTCGGACATCTCGACGCATTGGTCTATTCTCCAGCCCCAGCCAGGACCTCTCGCAAGCCGTTTCCGGAGAACATGGCAACACTGGAGAAGGAACTCAACGTCCTGCTGGTCGGGGCACTCCAGGTTTGCAGCAACGCGCTTTCTTTGCTGCGTGCCGCGAATGGCTCATCAGTTGTTCTGCTCGGATCGGTAATTGGTCGGCATATTGCCCATGAGTCGATTGGATACCACGTCGCCAAAGCTGGCCTGGTCAACGCTGCACGGTATCTGGCTGTTCATCTTGCGTCGGACATGGTTCGGGTCAATGTGGTGAGCCCCGGAATCGTCAAGCGCGAGGTTGCACCCGGAGCGGTAGCGCCGAAGGCGGATGAACTGTTTGAACGTCTGCTTCGGCAATCTGTCCCGGCAGCCCGGGCGGCTGCGTATCAAGAAGTATCCGATCTGATCCGCTTTCTGGTATCGGATCAGAGCTTGTATGTCACCGGGCAGGAGTTCGTTCTGGATGGCGGTTTGACCTTGCAGGAGCCGTTCAATCTTGTGCGCAGGATTGCGAGTTGAGGCCCAGGACGGCACGTTGCATCTGCTTGTGATCAGCATTCTTCGAGGCTCGACTACATATGTCCGATAAGGTGATCCTTGTTTCCGGAAACTTCAATGTCATTCATCCTGGGCATATGCGTCTTTTGCGCTATGCCCGTGAGTGTGGCGAGCGGTTGGTTGTCGCTGTCTACTCGGACAATATGGCGGGGAAATACGCGCATGTGCCGGAGGCCCTCCGTCTTGAAGGCGTTCGCAGCATCAGTTGGGTCGATGAGGCTATGCTGATCGATGAGCCGATCGAGAGGGTGATTACTCGTCTGAAGCCTGACATTGTCGTGAAAGGCAAGGAGCATGAGTCCGCTTACAACCCGGAGCAGGCAGCGGTGGAGCTATATGGCGGGCGGCTTCTGTTCAGCTCGGGGGAGGCCGTCTTTTCCTCGGTTGATCTGCTGCGCAAGGAGTTTCTGCAGCCAGATTTGCGGACCATCTCCTTGCCGCAAGGGTTCATGCAGCGGCATGACATCAGCGTTACCCGGCTGCACGATCTGTTGAGCCTGTTTACCCGG
>RFQA01000042.1 GCA_009925925.1 Betaproteobacteria bacterium | reverse complement strand
CCTGATGCCGAAGAATATCTCAACGAACTTTCGACACAAGCTGATGCTTACAACGCGTTCAACTTGCTGGTATTCGACGGTGAAACTTTGGCTGGCTTTGAAAGCCATACGGGTCAGATGCTGACCATGTTGCCGGGCATTTCGGGCGTGTCGAATGCTGGATTTGACGCACCCTGGCCCAAGTTGGTGGCTACCAAGAGCAAACTTTCACATCTTCGAGAAACAAAAAGCGTTTCTGAAGAAGATTACTTTGCTTTACTGAGCGATAGTCGCCTTGCCAGTTTGAACACCTGCCCCTCAACCGGTGTCCCGCAACACATCGAACACCAGCTGTCTGCTGTCTTTATCAAAATGCCCGGATATGGAACACGGTCTAGCAGTCTTATGCAGATTAACCCTGCTGCCATCTCATTCCAAGAACGTACGTTCAATGAAAGTGGATTGCAGGGCCAAACAAACTTGTTGTTTCCTATCTGCGCTTAACGCGCGTCAGGTAGCTCAATCTTGACTTCCAGCACTTCCAGGTTGTCCTGACGTTCCAGGTTGACTTTGATATCGTCAGGGTTGATCTTGATGTACTTGCTGATGACAGCAACCAGATCCCGCTGCAGATCGGGCAGATAGTCAGGTTCCGCTGCATTCCGGCCACTGCGTTCATGGGCCAGGATAATTTGCAACCGTTCCTTTGCAACACTGGCTGTCTTCTTTTTCTCGCCGATCAGAAATGAAAGAAATGACATAGCCTCATTTCCCTCCGAACAGGCGCTTCAGCAAACCTTGTTTGGGAGCTTCGGTAAATCGCATGGGCTTTTCAGCACCCAAAAAGCGATCGATCACGTCTTTATAGGCTTCAGATACATCGCTGCCTTGCATGTGTACAGCAGGAACGCCCTGGTTCGATGCCTGCAAAACAGATTCACTTTCCGGAATCACACCAATCAAAGGTATGCGCAAGATATCCTGAATATCTTCTAGAGACAGCATCTGTCCCTGGTCTACGCGTGCCGGGTTGTATCGTGTGATGAGCAGGTGCTCCTTGATAGGAGCTGTGCCTTCCACTGCACGTTTGGTCTTGCTCGACAACATGCCCAGAATGCGGTCTGAATCGCGCACGGACGAAACTTCCGGATTGGTAACTACCAGGGCTTCGTCTGCAAAATGCATCGCCATCAGTGCGCCGGTCTCAATACCAGCGGGCGAGTCGCACACGATGTACTCGAAGTCCATGGAAGACAAGTCATTCAACACCCGCTCCACG
The DNA here is from genome assembly GCA_009925925.1 of Betaproteobacteria bacterium. GTDB lineage: Bacteria > Pseudomonadota > Gammaproteobacteria > Burkholderiales > Burkholderiaceae_C > Allorhodoferax. The sequence continues at coordinate 20,972 of RFQA01000042.1, read as the reverse complement.
CCTTCCTGCGTGAGCGCATCTTTGTCGCGTGTTTGCGAGGCAGCAAGGATGTACAAGTTATCGCATTGCTTATCCTTGATCAGTGCCTGATTCAGGTTGGCTTCGCCTTGAATCACGTTGATCAGGTCATACACGACACGACGCTCACAGCCCATGATCAAATCCAGATTGCGCAAACCCACATCAAAGTCAATGACAGCGGTTTTGTGTCCACGCAATGCCAACCCTGTTGCAAAACTAGCGCTGGTTGTCGTTTTGCCAACCCCGCCTTTGCCCGATGTAACAACAATGATCTTGGCCATGTGAAGCAGGTCTTTCAAAAAGAAGTGAAATGTTTCAAGCCTTGAGGGCTTCTATCAATAGTTTTTCTTGTCCGTCATCACTGAGCCGGACTTGAGCCGTCTTCCCATGGACTTCCTTGGGAAACGGATTCTCACTGGTGCGATACACGCCAGCAATGGAAACCAACTCCGGTTCCAGTGATAGCGCAAAAATTCTCGCTTTGGCATTTCCTCTGGCACCTGCCATGGCTTTGCCGCGTAAAGCTGCGTACACATGAATGTTACCGTCAGCCACGACTTCAGCGCCTTGGTTGACCATAGCCAAAACCACTAGATCACAGCCCTTGGCATAGACTTTTTGTCCAGATCTCAATGGTTTGTCTATCACCATGGTCGCTGGCCCGGGAACTTCACGGATGACCTCCTGGATCAGCGCCTGTTTTGGCTCCGTAGCCACTGATGCAGGTTTTGCGCGTTGAACTTCCGGCTCTGCTTTGACTAGTCCGAGTTTCTCAGCGGCTTCAGTCCAAGCGGGCTGGTGGCAGCGGTAGGCAACAGGAATCAGATTGCAAGTCTTCAAGACCTGTAGCAGGGGTTCCAGTCCTTGAGTTGGAACAGCCTCATCCAAGAATGAAAAGTCCAGCACCAAACCATCGTTTTCAAAGAAATCTGGTGTTTCCCCTTGCGGGCCGAATGCGGCGTTCAGTTCTTCTGCAAGCGTCTGGAAGTCGATGGATTTCACCAGCAAAGCAACCAAAGGCAGTTGGGCGCTTTTGATTTCAAACGTGCTGCGTTTCGCGGGTGACGGTTGCACGGCAGAGGGTGCTGGCATGAGGCGGTTAAAACGGATTCATCGAAAGGTGGCAAATCTTACTTGATGCGAAGGCGTTCTCCCTTCATTTGTCGACAGAAATTGCAGATGTGCACAAGATTTTTAGAAATAAATCTGTCTTTGTAAAAGTGGGGAAAAAGTTTTCCTTGCTATTCTCTTATTTCTTTAAATTCAAAATAGTAGTAGTAGATAAGGAAAGCACTTTTCTGTTGATAAGCGATAAAAATCTATATAAATCAATAGCTTAACGATCATCGACTCTTGTGCGTGACTGTGCTTTGGTTTTGTACCCGGAATAGGGATAAGTTTGAAAAAATCCTCTGAACTGTGGATAAGTAGAAGTTGTCACCGAAATTATGCACAGGGTTATGCTCATTTACTTGTGTTGTTGACACGTGCCATTTACAACGCACTTTTGTTCCGGCCTGACCATTTCAGCTGACAATGCCTTTGCGCTTGAAACAGGGTGTGCGCCAGAAAGAGAAGCAAGCATGGTTGAGAAACGTTCATTCGAGATTGCCCGAGAGACTTTGAAGCAGCTCACGGCACGAAAGTTGGTCCCTACGCCGGCCAACTACCAGTCTGTCTATAACGAGATAGCCGGTATTCCTTCTGTGCAACCGTTTCCGGCAGATTTTCTGCGTGATCTGTCCCAGTCGTTGCCACTCAAGACACCAGGCCAGCAGAAACAAAAAGGCTTATTGGATTACGCGATTGACCGTTTGAGTTGGGACGGTGTGAAAGCGGCGCTGGTGGGTTATGGAGCGTTTGCACCTGTCGTCGGATCAGACGCAAGTACATCGCCCTTGACGTCATCTTTGCCGGTTAACGCAGAGCAACCGTCATCCAATCCGCCAGCCTTGACGGCAGAGTTTTTTGCGCAAATCGCGAGGTTGATTGAATATGCACAACCGGCGTTAGGCACAGATGACGAGCGTTTTGTGGAGCAAACCGGCCTTTTGCTTCAGGCAATGCGCAAACCGGATGCGGATGCCTTCACATTGAAGACCATGTTGGTGAATTACAGCCACCGGCTTTCCTTTGCAGCGGAAGACCAGGCCGAGATTCGCAAGGGTCTTCTCAAGCTACTGCATTTGGTCTTCATGAACATCGGTGAGCTGAGTCTGGATGAACAGTGGCTCAAAGGTCAGATGGATGCGTTGATGAGTGTGTCAACACCGCCATTGAGTCTGCGACGTTTGGATGAACTGGAACGCCTTCTGGCTGATGTCATCTTCAAACAAAAAGACGCCAAATATAAAGCGTTGGAAGCTCAAGATGAAATGCGACGCATGCTGGCTGCATTTATCGAACGGCTTGCCCAGATGACCCAGTCCACTGGCACGTTTCAAAGCAAACTGGAAGAAAGCGCCCGCCTGATTGAGCAAGCCAAGAGCATCGCAGACATTGCGCCCGTGTTGAAGGAAGTTGTGGGCACAACACGCAATATGGCGCAAGAAAGCCAGCTGTCACGAGAACAGTTGGGTGCAATGCAGGAACGTGCTAAACAGACAGAGGCTGAGCTGGCCAAACTGCACAAAGAACTCGATAGGGTCAGCCTGCAGGCTCGACATGATGCGCTCACAGGTGCCTTGAATCGCAAGGGTTTGGATGAGGCGTTGAACCGCGAAATATCCACCATGAGGCGCAATGAAAGCGTGCTCAGCGTTGCGTTGCTTGACATTGATAACTTTAAGAAGCTAAACGATACCTTGGGCCATGCAACCGGTGATGTGGCACTGACGCACTTGGCTGCGGTTGCGAAAGAATGTATGCGTCCCCAGGACACATTAGCGCGTTATGGGGGGGAAGAATTTGTCATTCTTTTGCCCGACACGCCATTGGACAAAGGCATTGAAGCCATGACCCGTTTGCAGCGGGAATTGACCAAGCGTTTCTTTTTGGCCGGAACAGAGAAAGTACTGATTACCTTCAGTGCAGGTGTTGCTCAAGTCCTTGCTGAAGAAGAACCAGCTGATGCCATACGGCGAGCGGATCAGGCAATGTATCTGGCAAAGCGGGCTGGCAAAAACCGTGTTTTGGGTGCCTGAAGCAGCTGGCTACAGCGCAGAAGTCAGGAACCACTGAATCAGGAACTTGGCGGCGAAGCCCACCATGCCGAAAGCCAAGCCCAAGAAAAGCACAAAGGTGCCAAACTTGCCTGCTTTGGATTCCCATGCAAGTTGTCCGATGATGAAGAGCATGTAGAGCATAAAAGCTCCCACGCCGAAAGTAAGCCCAAAAGCGGCGATCTGTTCTTCTGAAAAGCCGAACATCACTTTGCTCCCGTACCGGGAGTCGAACCCTTATCCTGAAGGTGGGCATCAATGTCAGGTGCAACGAGATCCCGATAGGCGTGCCAACTGGCATGCCCCAGCATCGGAATCACAAAAATCAGACCTATCAAAAGGGAAGCTAGTCCCAGAAATGTGAACCCCATGATCAAAGCAGCCCACCAGGCCATAACGCCAGGGTTGCTAAGAACCACTTGCCAGCTAGTCAGTACAGCGGTTTTGATATTGACTTTGCGGTCCAGCAGCAAAGGCATGGCGACAACACTGGATGCGAACATGGGCGCTGCCAATATGGCACCCATAGCCAGCCAGAGCTCAAAGAGCCAGCCATGCGGCGAGAGAACTACCAACTGAATGAAATCTGCAGGAGAGTTCACAGGGGCCGGTGCCAGCAAGGTAATGAGTGCTGCGGATGTGAGTACCCATGTCGTAGCGGCACCTGCTAACAGGATGCCAAAACGCAACATGCACCAATAGTCCTCGCTCCATCGATTGAGGCGCTGGTTCTGCCAATTCAGCCAGGTTTGTGCGATGACTTCCCAGTCGGCAGGTTCATCCCGTTCAATTGCACGACTCAGTGCATACAAGCTCGTCGCCAGCACTGGAGCAACGACCAAGAATCCCGTTAGTGCTCCTGCTAAAAGCCAAAACTTGTGTCTGGCAAACGCGACAATGGCAGTGCCGATAAAGGTCAATATCAGTCCATGGGACAGACTTGCGATACCGGAATGTTGAATATCCCGCCAACCCATGCCTAGCCACACCAAAGGCCGCGTGAAGCCGACAGTACGGACGGAGATAACTGGTGTTGGCAATGGGTTCATGGTCAAGAACAGTCTACGGGAGTCACCCCGCAGAGTTCTTGACCATGATCAAGGAGAAGCGCTCATAGAGCGTTTAGCAATGCTTAATGCTTGGACATGCCGCCGCCATGGTGCCCCTTCATGTTGGCAAATTCGGTGTCAAATACCTTTTTTTGTTCCGCAGTCAGCGTGCCATAAAAGGTTTTAACGGCCTGATCGCGCTGTTCCATTTGTGCGGTGCGGGCAGCCATATGCTCAGTACGCAGTGCTTTGATTTTGTCCAGGCGTTCCGGTGTGGGCAGCTTGGCGAGCTCGGCCCGATCCAAAGCGGGCTTGGTTTGTGTTGCTGGCGGCTTCATGCTGTTGGAGAAAGCAGTCCAGTTGGCTTCCTGTGCCGCTGTAATCTTGAGTTTTGCTTTCAGTTCCGCGCTGCGCTTGACGTGCATTTCTTCCATTTTGGCGGGGTCCATGCGATGCATGCCGGGCCGTTGGTCGTACTGGCCTTCATCAGCACCGTGCTTCTGCGCTAATACGGAAAAACCGGCACTGGCCAACAGGCCGGCGACCACCAGAGTTTTGAATGCGGGTTTCATTAGAGTGTCCTTAAATTGGATACCTGCAGCAGACATTGCCTTCAGGTTGAAACCGAGTGTTGCTTCAGCATGTAACGCTGGCATGCAGAAGCGATATCGATTTGTAAAGATGCATGAAAATGTCTGATTAACAAATTGATAGGTGTTGTGTGTTTAAAAACGTGATCGTGTACCGCTTGGTGTCCCCTTGGTCTGTGACGCAGGCCCAACTTGAAGATGCATTACAGGCGGACCGTTTTGTGGAATGTGGTGCCAGCCAGGAAAAATCAGTAGGCTGGACAGAGCCACGGGGTCAAGCACATGGACCTTTGGTGGAAGTTGTGGGTGGCCAGTGGGTGTTGAGGCTCATGATGGAAGTGAAATCTGTTCCAGGCTCGGTCGTCAAACGCAAGGTCGAAGAACAGGTTGCCCAGATCGAAGTCAGCACCGGCCGCAAACCCGGCAAAAAAGAAGTCCGAGAGTTGCGGGATGACGCACGCCTTGCTTTATTGCCCATGGCATTTACCAAGCAAGGTAGCGTGGGGGTGTGGATAGATCCCAAAAGCGGCTGGCTCGTGTTGGATGCAGGCAGCCAAAGCAAGGCGGATGAGGTGATGACTGCATTGATCAAAGCTATCCCTGACTTTGCAGTTCAGTTGGTCAATACCCAGATATCTCCCGCAGCAGCCATGGCAGTGTGGTTGTCCACACGGGAATCACCCACCGATTTTTCCGTTGACCGGGAATGTGAGCTGAAAGCCTCCGACGAGTCCAAAGCAGTAGTGCGCTACACCCGACATCCTCTCGATACTGAAGAGGTGAGTCAACACATTGCTTTGGGGAAAATGCCGACCCGCTTGGCCATGACCTGGAATGACCGGGTTTCCTTTGTGTTGACTGAAGCCTTGCAACTCAAAAAAGTCACGTTTCTCGACACTGTGTTTGAAGAAGCCTCCAAGGCGGCAGGGGATGGCAAGGACGACAACTTTGATGCCGATGTCATCATTTCCACCGGTGAACTGTCTCAATTGATTCCGGACTTGATGGAGGCTTTGGGTGGGGAAGTTCCTTTGGGGTCCATGCCGGGAGCACCTGCGTAAAGACGCAATGGCGGTAGGGGTTTGGCAAAACTTCTGCCGGTTCGTCACACGACTTGTCTACTCTGCTACTTTTTTGGGGAGACACCATGCCGCGCAAGACAGCCCAAGACTTTGATCAGGAACTGCTCATTCTTTTTGATGCCTATGTGCATGGTGTCGTAGACCGGCGGGGGTTCCTGGAAAAAGCCCAGAAGTTCGCCGTAGGAGGCGTGACAGCGGTAGGTTTGCTGGCTGCGTTGAGCCCGGACTTTGCTTCTGCCCAGCAGGTTGCCAAGGACGACAAGCGTATCGTTACCTCTACGGTAGAACTTCCATCACCCGCAGGCTACGGAACCGTCAAGGGGTATCTGGTACGTCCCGCAGGCGCGCAAGGCAAGTTGCCCACCATTCTGGTGGTGCATGAAAACCGGGGCTTGAATCCGCATATTGAAGACATTGCCCGCCGGCTCGCCTTGGAAGGCTATTTGGTCTTGGCGCCGGATGCTTTGGCGCCTTTGGGAGGCTATCCCGGTGATGAAGACAAAGCCAGAACCCTGTTTGCGACCTTGGATCAGAAGAAGACAGCAGAGGATTTTGTGGCTTCCGCCCAGTGGTTGCAATCTCACCCGGACGCGACAGGCAAATTGGGGGTTGTAGGTTTCTGCTACGGTGGGGGTGTCGCACATGCACTGGCTGTGCGTCTGCCTAACTTGTCGGCTGCAGTGCCGTTCTATGGCAACCACCCTGCAGCAGAAGAGGCTGCCAAGGTCAAAGCGCCTTTGTTGATTCATTTTGCCGGGGTAGACGAACGCATCAATGCGGCCTGGCCTGCTTATGAGGCGGCCCTGAAAGCGGCCGGTGTGCGTTACACCGCGCACCAATACGCTGGCACCCAGCATGGTTTCAACAACGACACCACGCCCCGCTTTGATGCTGCAGCTGCCAAGCTGGCGTGGGAACGCACCCTGGCGTTCTTTAGCCAGACTTTGAAGGCCTAAGCCTTAGTCGTCATACCGGTCGTGGCCCCGGCCGCGACCATGGTGACTATGGCGGTGGTGGTGGTCAAACTCCCGGCCGTACCGATTATCAACCCGGCGGTAGCCGGTGTGGTGGCCGTAGCCCTCGCGCCCCCGGCTTTCAAAACGGCGATCCGGCACTTGTCGGTTTCCCATGTCGCGTGCGATACCGGTGCCAGCAGCACCGCCTATGCCCGCACCGACAATCGCACCCGAGCGGCCGCCGACTGACTGGCCCACCGCAGCACCTGCGGCACCCCCAACGGCGCCACCGATCACCGCGCCATTCTGGTTGCGGCCGTGACTTGTTACAGCGGCGCCTGCAGCGCCACCCAGTGCGCCACCAATCACCGCACCGCTCTTGCCACCCACGCTTTGTCCCAGAACCGCACCTGCCGCTGCACCTGCGCCACCCCCGAGCAGGGGTGTCCAGTCATCAGCGTGTGCCAAGGGAGCCATCAGGAGCGCGCCGGCAACACAAGCGCCCGTAATCCAGCGAGGGTTCTGAATAACGGAACGGAGGGTGGATAAGTTCAACATGCATCAAGGGGCGAGGCCCGCACCGCCAGAAGTGACGGTTTATGCACCTACAACGGGGCGTAATTCACCGGGATGACGCGGATTACAAGCCTTTACACCTGCAGCAATTTGCTTACCTGCTGCCCAGAGCGCTTAACTCGGGCGATACCTGCGCCCATTGCACCGGAAAGCCATTGTGGGCATGCGATGGGGCGTCCAGTGACAAAGCATGCACTGTTCCGGCAATGACACTGTCAATCACAGGCACCGGCACCCGGTCTTGTACAGAAGCAGCCATGCCCGCCAGACCGGCGCCACCCAGAACAATGCTGCGGACTTCCGGATGGTTGGCAGCTTTAAGGCAAGCTTGAGTCAAAAGCTCCAAGGCACTTTGCGGATCGTTGGCCAGCTCTACACCGCTGGGAGCAACGGTATGAATATCGATCAGCGCTCGGTGCAAGTCCAAGCCCAATGCCAAGCGTTGCAACATGGGTTTCCACTTGGCGCCACCCGTGACCACGGCAAAACCTCCATGGCGGCTGGCCTGCAGGAATGAGGCTTCTGCCAAACCGGTTACCGGAGCCGCACTACCTTCGCGCAAGGCCCACAGGCCGGGATCGCCAAAGCAGGCGATGAGTACAGCATCCGGTTTCTGCACGGACGCATTGCATTGGTCTGCCGCCCACGCATCCAACAAGGCGTGGCCGGCCACTGCATAGCTGGCCTCGCAGGCGATATAGGGCGCGCCGAAGCGTGCGGTGACGGTGTCCACGTGCACCCCAGGTCCTGCAGCCAATTCCACATGGTGTTGCACCAGGGCGCTCACCGTGGTCGAGGTGTTGGGGTTGATCACCAGCAAACGGCGCATGGATGTCAATCGGTGGCGGGCGCGCCGAACAAGGACAACAAGTCTGGTGCATCGTCCACGGCTTCCGTGAAGTGCAGTTGTTGTTCCAGTTGTGCCAGGTGTTCGTGCATCAGGCGGGCGGCTTCACGCGGGTCGCGCAAGCGTATGGCGTCCAGCAACGCGCGGTGCTCCTGGCAACCGCACGACGTGGCCTCAGATTTGGCCTGTACATGGTTATCGCTGTAGGTCATCAAGATCAACGAGGTGCGCGACACCAATTCACGCAAGATGCGTCCCAGCGTCTGGTGGTCGGACGCATTCGCGATGTGCAAGTGAAAGTCCCCGGACAGCCGAATGGCACGGCGCATGTCTCCACTGGCGCGCGCCGCCTCTTCTTCATTGATGCACTGGGTGAGGGTGGCAATGTCGTCCGCTGTAGCGCTGGCAATAAAGCATTCGATCAGGGTGGGCTCGATCATGCGGCGCACCTCAAACACTTCGCGCGCTTCTTTCTCGGTGGGTTGGGCCACCATGGCACCGCGGTTGGGCGTCAGTGTCACAATCTGTTCGTTGGCCAGGCGCACCAGTACCGGACGAATGCGGGTGCGCGATACGCCAAATGCACTGGCCAGTTTTTCTTCAATGAGTTTGGTACCGGGCGGCAGGCGGTGGTCCAGGATGGTGGCCACCATGCGCTCGTAGATCTCGTTTTCCGTCAGTGCAACAAATTCGCTCATGTGTCCCGCTTTGCTTGCTGGCGCTTGGCCAGCAGGGTGGACAGCCCCACGGCCAGTCCCATCACGAGAAACGATACCACCATGGTTACCGTGCCGAGCGCGTAGATGGAAGGGGTGGTCACGGTGGTGGTGAGGCCTTGCAACTCCAGGGGAAGGGTGTTGACATCACCAATGGCCTGCGTGGTGCGGGCAATCTCATCCCAGCTCAGCGTGAAGCCGAACATGCCGATGCCGACCACTGAGGGTGCAATCAGCGGCAGCACGACGTGGCGGAAGGTTTGCCATGGCGTAGCACCCAGATCGCGGGCTGCCTCTTCATAGGCAGGGTTGAAGCGGTTGAAGATGGCAAACATGATGAGCAGGCCGAAGGGCAGCGTCCAGGTCAGGTGAGCCCCCAGTGCCGAGGTATAGATGCCCAAGGCAGTGCCGTAGTTTTCCAACGCGCTTTCCATGCCGAAGGTCTCCAGCATCTTCTTGATGGCGCCATCCAGCAGGCGGAACTCCAGGCCGATACCCAGCGACACAATGATGGACGGCATGATCAAACTGGCCACCACCGTAAAAAACAACACATTGGCAAAACGCAGTTTTTTGCGGAACGCCAAACCGGCCAGCACCGAGAACACGACGGTGAACGCCATCACGGTCAACCCCAGGCCCAGTGAGCGTTTCAGTGCGGAACTGATATCGACTGTGCCTAGCCCTTCTGCGAGCTTGTGGAACCAGTGCAAGGACATGCTGCGCATCGGAAAAGTCAGGCCGCCATCCGGGCCCTGAAAACTCAGCACTACGATGACCAACATAGGCCCGTAAAGAAACAGCACATAGGCGGCAAAAAATGCAGCCAACAACCAGAAGACGGGTGAACGACGGTCGGAATTCATAGCTCTTTCCGGATGTCGACCATGCGGGTTAGCGCCCAGATGATCATCAAGACAATGGTCAGCAGCACCACGGCATTGGCCGCCGCGAGCGGGAACTGCAGGTAAGACGTTTGCACCTGGATGATCTTGCCCACGGAGGCAAGCTGTTGACCGCCCATGACGCCGATGGTCACGAAGTCGCCCATCACAATGGTGATGACAAAGATGGAGCCGATGATGATGCCGGTGCGGCACAGCGGCACGATCACATTCCACAGGGTTTGCCAACCGCTGGCGCCGCTGTCGTTGGCAGCTTCAATCAGGCTGCGGTCGATGCGCATCATGCTGTTGAAGATGGGCACGATCATGAAGGTGGTGAACAGGTGCACAAAGGCCAGTACCACCGAGAAGTTGGAGAACAACAGCCACTCGATCGGCTGGTCCACCATGCCGTAGCCGACCAGAAAGTCATTCACCAGCCCGTTGCGCCCCAGGAGCGGTACCCAGGCAATCATGCGGATCACATTGGAGGTCCAGAACGGAATGGTGCAGATGACGAAGAGCACCACTTGCATCCCGCTGGACTTCACGTGAAATGCCAAAAAGTACGACACGGTAAAGCCGATTACCAAGGTCAGGGCCCACACCAGCAGGCAGAACTTGAAGGTGGAAAGGTAGGTCTTGAGCGTGACGCACAGGTCGCCCGACTCATTGCGCGACAAGCAGCCTTCGAACACCGAGATGTAGTTCTTGAATGTGAAACCAGGCAACATTTCGTACTGGTTGTAGTCCCAGAAACTCACCATCAGCACCAAGGCCAATGGAATCATAAAGAAGAGCACAAACACCGTGGTTAGCGGCAGGGCTTGCCACCAGGCCGCAATGCTGCGGCCCGGGGCAGATGCCGCCGGAAGTGAGGGTGTTGAAGGTGCGCTCATGGTGTTTTCACTTCCTATGCAGGGCTGTCAAGCAGCAACAAATTCATTCCACTTTTGGACCATGTAGGCGTTCTCGTCCATCACGGCGTTCCAGCAGGCGATGCCGCCCATGCGTTGTTCGTAGCTGCCGCCGTCGCGTACTTCGCCCTTCTTGGCCAGCACATCGCCGTTGGGGCTCTTGATGTCCTGGGTGGCAGGCTTGCCTTCCATCCAGTACGCCCATTCGTAGGCTTCCATCTTGGCCTTGGCGGTTTCCAGCACGGCGCTGTAATAGCCTTGGCGGTTGAGGTACGCACCGGCCCAGCCGTCCAGGAACCAGTTGATGAACTCGTAAGCGCCATCAAGCTTGCGGCCGGACAGTGTGGATGGAATACCGAAGCCGGAAGCCCAGGCGCGATAGCCCTCTTTGAGTGGCTGAAAGGTGCAAGCGATGCCCTTGGTGCGCACTGCGGTGACCGCAGGACTCCACATGGACTGGATCACCACCTCGCCGGAAGCCATGAGGTTGACGGACTCGTTGAAGTCTTTCCACAGGCTGCGGAACTGGCCTTGTTTCTTGGCTTCAATCAGGGTTTTGATCGTCAGATCAATTTCCTTCTTGGTCATGTTGCCCTTGTCGGGGTACTTGTAGATGCCCATGGCTTCCACCACCATGGCAGCGTCCATGATGCCGATGGAAGGAATGTTCAGGATGGCGGCCTTGCCCTTGAATTCGGGGTTCAGCAACTCAGCCCACGAAGAGATGGGGCGCTTGATCAGGTCAGGACGGATGCCCAGGGTGTCAGCGTTGTACACGGTGGGAATGATGGACATGAACTGCGTGGGGCTCTTGGCGAACACTTTGCTCTTTTCGCCTTCCAGGAAGATGGTCTTCTTGGGGGCGGTGCCCTGGTCGCCCACGGCCTTGCCTGCCACCATGCCGGTGGTGAACAGGGTAGTGATCTTGTCTGCGTTTTTGATGCGCTTGGTGTCGATGCCCTTCAGGTTGCCGGTGGGCACGATGTTCTTCAGGGAGAAGTACTCGGTGTCAATCAGGTCGAAGCTGTTGGGCGCAGTCACGGCGCGCTTGGTCACGTCGTCGGTGGTGACGGCCACATACTGGATCTTGATGCCAGTGTCTTTTTCAAACTTTTCGCCGATGGTCTTGTCCTGATTCACGGCGGTGCCCAGGTAACGCAGCACGATGGGTTCTGCAGAGTGCACTGCGGGGAACATGCCGGCGGCCAGAATGCCGGCCGTGCCTTTGAGCAAGCTGCGGCGCTGCACGGGGGCGGCGTTGGTGAGGGTGTCTTTCAGATCGTCAGCCATGGGAAAACTCCTTGAGGGTTGCGGAGGGGAGGGTGAAAACTTCTTGCGAAGACGTTGGGGGGAAAAGGCCCCGCTCAGCGCGGGAGCGGATGCGCGGCCTCAGGAGCCCAACGCAGCTGCACGGTCTCGCCCACGGCATAGGGCCGTGCGGCAAATGTGGATTCAGACAACATCACCGAGATTTCGGCGGTGGTGGATGCAGTCACCGAGGTGCCGGGGTTCTGCAGGCCCAGCAGCACATAGGTGCCCTGGTATTCCACGTCGGTGATCAGTGCCATCTTGGTGTGGGGGGCATCAGGCACTGCTAGGTCGGCCGGCACCACTTGCAAGTGGTCGGTGCGCACACCGACCTTGCCCTCGGGTGTCTCGATCACGTTGTGCCCGCCCATGAAGCGGGCCACGAACTCACTGGCTGGCCGGTTATAGACCTCATGCGGGCTGCCCACTTGTTCGATGACGCCGTGGTTCATCACCACCATCGTGTCGGCCAAAGCCATGGCTTCTTCCTGGCTGTGGGTGACGTGGATGAAGGTCAGGCCCAGTTCTTTTTGCCAGCGGCGCAGCTCGGCACGCATCTGGATGCGCAAGAAGGGGTCGAGCGCAGAGAGCGGCTCATCCAGCAACAGCACACGAGGTTGGGTAATCAATGCCCGTGCCAATGCGACGCGCTGTTGTTGGCCACCCGAGAGCTCAGTCGGTTTGCGGTCTGCCAGGTGGCCCATGGCCACGCGCTCCAACAAGTCTTTGGCCTTGGCGTGGCGCTCAGCTTTGCCCACGCCCTTCATCTTGAGGCTGAAGGCCACGTTGTCCAGGGCGCTCAGGTGGGGGAAGAGCGCAAAGCTCTGGAACATCATGGCCGTGCCGCGTTCGGCGGCGGGCAGGTCAGTGATGTTGCGGTTTTCCAGCAGGATGTCGCCGTCAGACGCTGACTCGTGCCCTGCAATCATGCGCAGCGTGGTGCTCTTGCCGCAGCCCGAAGGGCCGAGCAGGCAGCAGTAGCTACCGCTGGCAATGCGCAGGTGGATGCTGTCCACAGCGGGCTTGCCCTGCGCGTAGCGCTTGGTCAGCCCGATGACTTCGATGGCGGCAGGTGCAGTGGCGTTCATGCCGGAGCTGTACGCAAACCGCATGCCAACTTTGTACACAATATTTTTCAAGGATTGTGTACAAAATGCACCGGCTTTGTGCGGGGCCGTTCGCCCAGGCGCAAAACCGGTGCGCTTGGCTTTGGTGCAAGCCGGAGAGCGCTCCCCCGCTTTTGGTGAATGAAATCAGCCTCTAGCGCTCGTGGAATATGCGCAAGCGGCTCCTGATTTCATAGCATTTCGGCGCTTTGCAGGGCAGGTGCTGAATCCGAAGATGTCGGCTGCGGATGAACGCGGTGGGCGCTCAAGATCCAGAGCCAGCGGGATTCCCCGTTCCAAACTGCCGCCGGTAGGCCGACGGTGAGGTGTTGAATGTTGCTGCGAAGTGCTGCCGCAGCGATGCGGCAGTGCCCAGGCCCGCATCGGCCGCGACCGTGTCTATGGAGCGGTCGGTGGTCTCCAGCAGACGCTGCGCCAGGGCCAGGCGATGGTTCAGCAGCCACCGGCCTACGGTGGTACCGGTGAGTTGGCGAAAGTGGCGTGTGAAGGTGCGCCGCCCCATGGCTGCACGTGCCGCCAGCGCATCCAGGCTGTGCGCTTGGTCCAGTGAGGCCAGTGCGGCATCTAGCACCGTGGACAAGCGATGCCCAGCGCCCGATGAGGTGGGCAAAGAGTGCTGAATGAACTGGGCCTGGCCAGCCGCCATGCGGACCACCACATCCACAAGACAACGCCCAGCGCTTTCACCAACACCGGCCTGGCTGCATGGCTGGCCGAGCGCGGGATCAACACCCTGAGCGTGGTGGGCTACATGACGCACAACTGCAATGCATCCACGCTGTTCGAAGCGCATCACTTGGGTTTGCGCGCGGAGTTCTTGTCTGATGCCACCGGCGCATTGCCCTATGCCAACGCGGCAGGGCGCGCTAGCGCCGAAGAGATTCATCGGGTGTTCAGCGTGGTGTTCGAGTCCAACTTTGCTGCGGTGGTCACTACCGGGGCGTGGGTGGAGGCGGTACAGGCCGGGCGAGCGCTGCCACTGGATGATGTGATGGAAAGCAATGCGCGCGCCAAGCGGAGTTAGCCCATGAAAGCCCGAATGTCACCCCCCGCGAACTAGCGCCACGATCCCCCCAAACCAGGTTGGCAGGCCCCGGGTGTCTCGGTGGCGCGCCTGCCACATGGCCCAGAAATATGCCCAATTAGGCTGCATATTGGCTGCTAGCGCCCGTGGAATATGCGCGGGCAGCTATCAATTACGTAGCGTTTTGGGTGCTGCCCGCCAAGTCATCGAGGATGGGGCAGTCCGGCCGGTCGTCGCCGTGGCAGCAGTGCAGCAGGGTGGAGAGGGTGCGCTGCATGGCCTGCATGGCGGCAATGCGTCCGCTCAGTTCGTCCATGTGCTTTTGAGCAATCTTCTTGACGTTGGCACTGGCGCGGCGCTTGTTTTGCCACAGGCCCACCAGCTCCCCGATCTCGGTCATGGAGAAGCCGAGGTCGCGGCAACGCTTGATGAAGCGCAGGGTGTGCACATCGGCCGGGCTGTAGAGCCGGTAGCCGCTGTCCGTGCGCGTGACTTTGCCCAGCAGACCCAGCGACTCATAGTGCCGCAGCATCTTGGCGGACACACCGCTTTGCCGGGCCGCCTCGCCAATGTTGACCGGTTGGCTGGACTCTTCGGACGGCTTAGGCTGCGACGGCATAGCCTTCTTCGGCGATCGCCTTGGCCAGGGTTTCGCGTGTTTGGGTGGATTCGACTTCCACCAAGTTGGCGCTGCGGTCGATCTTCACTTGGGCTTGGGGGTCGGCGTCCTGGATGGCGCGTGTGACCGCTTTTTCGCAGTGGCCGCAGGTCATGCCGGTGACGGTAAAGGTTTGGTTCATGGTGACTCCTGGAGGGTGAATGGAAGTATTGTGAACCTTGCCATGGTGGGAGGGTCAAGTGGCTACTTTGGGATTTGCGCGCCAAGTTTTTTGGCGCAATAATGGCGCAATTAAGCATAAATGCGCCAATGAATATGCCAATCCTCGCATCTACCGATGTTGTTCCGCTAATTGCCCAAAGCCCGCTTGGCTTGGGCATGGATGCGTTGTGTGAGGCGTTTCCGTTGGTACCAAGACGCACCTTGCAGCGGCGCATGGCCGCATTGGTGCAGTCGCAACATTTGGTACTGGAGGGTAAGGGTCGGGGTGCCCGGTATGTGGCGCCGGTGCCCAAGGCAGAAGCTGCCCCGCACATAGCGCCGCTCCTTGCGCGTGAGCCCGGCACCGACTACCCCACCGACACCTACGTGCCCACTTCTCCCTTGGGCGAGGCCATCAAGGCCTATGTGCGCCAGCCACGCCACCTGCGCAAACCCGTGGGCTACCAGCAGGCGTTTCTGGAGGCCTATGTTCCCAACGTCACTGCCTATCTGCCGCCGGAACTGCGCGCTCAGTTGCACACCCTGGGCCAGTCGCCCGCCGCGCAAACCCCCGCGGGCACGTTTGCGAAAGACATCCTGAACCGCCTGTTGATTGATTTGTCATGGGCCTCGTCGCGCCTGGAAGGCAACACCTACAGTCGCCTCGACACGGAGCGTCTGATTGCCCAAGGCCAAGTGGCCGAAGGCAAAGATGCGGTGGAAACCCAGATGATCCTCAACCACAAAGAGGCCATCGAATACCTGGTGCACGACCCCGAGCGGGCAAGCCTCACGCCCGAGACCGTCATTGCGCTGCACGCCTTCCTGTCCAATGGGTTGATGGCCGATCCCATGGCGGAGGGGCGGTTGCGGCAGCGAGCGGTTGGCATTGGCGGGAGCGTGTATTTGCCTCTGGCCTCGCCGCAAGGCATACAAGACATTTTTGGCTTCGTGCTGGAGATGGCCGCTGAGATTGCAGACCCCTTCGAGCAGGCCTTCTTTCTGATGGTGCACCTGCCGTACTTGCAGCCGTTTGAAGATGTGAACAAACGCGTATCGCGCCTGGCGGCTAACATCCCGTTCATCCGGCACAACTTGTGCCCGCTATCGTTCATTGACGTGCCGCAGCAAGCCTACGTGGACGGCATGCTGGGCGTGTACGAACTCAACCAGGTGGAGCTGCTGCGGGACGTGTTTGTGTGGGCCTATGGGCGCTCTTGCCAGCAGTACGTGGCGGTGCAGCAAAACATGGGCAAGCCGGACGTGTTTCGCATGCGCTATCGGCGTGAGCTGGGGGCGGTGGTCGCTGCGATGGTGCGTGCCATGGAGCCTGCAACCGAGGAGGCGGCGCTCAGGCGGATGCCCTTGGAAGTGGCGCAGGCGGATCGGGCGGGCTTCATTGCGTTGGTGCTGGCCGAGCTGAAGGCGCTACATCCCGGCAAGGCGGTGCGCTTGGGGTTGCGGCCATTAGAGGTGGAGGCGTGGCTTCGCTCATCGCGTATTGCTGCAGAGCCATGAATGGTGGCTGCGTTAATACGGAGGAAATTTGATGGCGGAAATAACAGAGCGCAATTACTTCTCCGGCAGAGATTCAAACTTGCCATATGTTGTGGATAAATATCTGGCGATTCAATTGCCTTCACCGCCAACGATTCCAGGGCTGATTAATGGGCTTCTCGTATGCGTAGACATTGAAGCTCGCTTACGGTATTTGGATGGGCTTGTACTACAGGCGGTAAATGCTTATGCGGCCAAAGATGTGCATAGTTATTTTTTTACCGTTGAGGCATGTCTTCTTTCAATGCGGCGAGTCGTGGATGATTTGGTAATGTCGGTCTACTGTCGAGCCAATGAGGAAAAAGTTCAGGATACAAGGAAGATTGAAGTAGATGGTTGCGGGTCGCTATTTAGGAATGGCGAACCTACAGACTTCGGTGCGCATGTGCTGTCTGAATACATTGGCCCCAATCGAAATTTCCTGGAGATTTTGATTGAGCTATCCAATTGCTTTAAGCACAGTTACTTGTTGTCGGAGTCGAGGGCTTGGGGGGCAGATTTCCCTACAGTTTTGGCCATTTACGCAAAGCGGAATGACTATTCAAAGTCCATCACTTTCCACAATCACAGCTTTGGACAAATAGTGATGGGCTTCAATTTACTTGTTTCAGGCTTCGTGACCAAAGCTAAGCGCTGAATGATGAATGACGAGAGTGAGTGATTTTGGTAAGCGCTTGACCTTCCCCCCATGGCAAGGCCTAAGCTTGCGCCATGAGCACTGAAACCCCTGCGGCAACCCCTTCCCCCACGACCATCGATATCGGGATTGGCGGCATGACCTGCGCATCGTGTGTGATGCGTGTGGAGAAAGCCCTGAAGAAAGTGCCCGGTGTGGACAGCGCCACGGTGAACCTGGCGACCGAGTCCGCGCGCATTGCGGTGCACGATGCCGGCATGGAGGCCCGCTTACGCCGCGCGGTGCGGGACGCGGGCTACGAGCCGCTGGCGCCCAGTGCGGCCATTGATGCGGTGGATGCCTCGCCATGGGCGGGCTTCGGACCGGTGGGTATAGGCCTTGCGCTGTGTGCACCGTTGGTATTGCCCATGGTCGGTGACCTGTTTGGCAAAGACTGGATGCTGCCTGCGTTCTGGCAGTTTTTGCTGGCCACGCCAGTGCAGTTTGTGTTGGGTGCACGGTTCTACAAAGCCGGTTGGCATGCTTTGCTGGCACGCAGCGGCAATATGGATTTGCTGGTGGCGCTGGGCACCACAGCGGGTTGGGCTTTGTCCATGTGGTTGTGGCTGACCGCCCCTGACCATAGCGCGCATGGCATGCCGAACATGGAGCCGCACCTGTACTTTGAAGGCAGCGCCGTGGTGGTGACGCTGGTGCTGTTGGGCAAATGGCTGGAGGCCCGGGCCAAGCGGCAGACGACGGCCGCCATTCGCGCCCTGCACAGCCTGCGGCCGGACACGGCGCACTTGATGGGCCGCGATGGCGAAGTAGATGTGCCCGTGGCCGAGGTCTTGGTGGGCGACAAAATTGTGGTTAAACCCGGCGAGCGCTTTCCGGTAGACGGCACGCTGCTGGAGGGCCGCACGCAGGTGGATGAATCCATGCTGACGGGTGAACCGCTGCCGGTAGCCAAAGACGTGGGCGCCAAGCTCACCGGCGGCAGCATCAACGGCGAAGGCCGCGTAGTGCTGGAGGTGCGCGCCGTGGGGGTGGACACGGTGCTCTCCAGCATCATCCGGCTGGTGGAAGACGCGCAGGCCGCCAAGGCGCCCATACAGCGGCTGGTGGACCAGGTGAGTGCAGTGTTTGTGCCGGTGGTGCTGGTGATTGCGCTGGCCACGCTGCTGGGCTGGTACTTCACCGGCCATAGCTTTGAGGTGGCGCTGATTCATGCGGTCGCGGTGCTGGTAATTGCCTGCCCTTGTGCGCTGGGTTTGGCCACGCCGGCCGCCATCATGGCGGGCACCGGGGTGGCGGCCAAGTTCGGCATTTTGATCAAGGACGCGCAGGCGCTGGAGGTCGCGCACACCGTGAACGTGGTGGCCTTCGACAAAACCGGCACGCTTACCGTGGGCCAGCCACGACTGACCGCGCTCGTGCCCGTGGGCCTGACCAATGACGAGGCACTGGCGTTGGCTGCTGCTTTGCAAAGCGGCAGCGAGCACCCGCTGGCCCGCGCTGTGCTGCAGGCGGCCAAAGACAAAGCACTCACCGTGACCGCACCCACTGACGTGCAAGCCGTGGCCGGCCGCGGCACCCAAGGCAAAGTGGGAGGCCAGACCTTGTTGCTAGGCAGCTTGCGCTGGATGGCGGAGCTGGGCGTGGACATGGCGCCGGTCGCGGCGCAGGCGGCCGATTTGCAAATGGGCGGCGCCACGGTGTCGGCGATGGCAGAGCAACAATCCGGCGGCGTAAAGCTGCTGGCCCTGCTCGCGTTTGCCGACGAGCCCAAGCCCGGTGCCCGGGAAGCGTTGGCGACCCTGAAGGCCCGCGGTATCCAGACCGTCATGATCTCCGGCGACAACCGAGGCGCTGCGGAAGCCATGGCCAAGCGCCTCGGCTTGGATGCCAACGATGTGTTGGCCGAAGTGTTGCCCGGCGACAAAGCTGCGAAGGTGGCCGCACTCAAAGCCGGCGGCAAAGTCGTTGCCATGGTCGGTGACGGCGTGAATGACGCGCCTGCGCTGGCGGCGGCTGATGTAGGCATGGCCGTGGCCAACCCCAATGGCGGCGGCACTGATGTAGCCATGCATGCGGCCGGCATCACCCTCATGCGCGGCGACCCACTCTTGGTGGCCGCGGCTCTGGACATCAGCCGCCGCACGGTATCCAAAATCCGGCAAAACCTGTTCTGGGCCTTTGCCTACAACGCGGCCGGCATTCCCTTGGCGGCGCTGGGCTACCTCAGCCCGGTGGTGGCAGGTGCGGCCATGGCGCTGAGCTCGGTGAGCGTGATGACTAATGCCCTGCTGCTCAAGCGCTGGACGCCGGAGCAGGGCGACAAATAAGTCGATTTTGGGGATAAAAATGGGCGCTGGCGCTCATAGAATATGAGCGAGCAGCTCCTAAAATAGGAGCAAACTCCAAGGCGCCCATGAACCATCTGCTGCTCACCACCGGCCTCTATGTGCTCACCGCGATCGCCGAGATCGTGGGGTGCTACCTGCCTTGGCTCTGGTTGCAGCAGCGCGCACCGGTGTGGGTACTGCTGCCGGCGGCGGCGTCATTGGCTCTGTTCGTCTGGCTGCTCACCTTGCACCCCGCGGCCAGCGGTCGGGTGTATGCAGCCTATGGCGGCGTGTACATCGCCTCCGCACTGGTGTGGTTGTGGGTGGTGGACGGCATTTGCCCCACGGCGTGGGACTGCGCCGGTGCGGCTTTGGCCCTGGCAGGCATGGCGGTGATCGTGCTGGCGCCGCGCAGCGGGGCATGACCTAAGTCAAGGTACGCTGGGGCGGTCTGTGGGATTCTCTGGCTCCCCGAGTCCTTGGAAATGACGGGCGTCCCGCCGGTTTTGGCTCGGTTTGCAGCTTGTAAGCTCCCCTAGACTCTGAAAGAATGGCCCGACGCTGGGACCGGCTCACCCGAGGAACACAACAATGAACATGATGACCATGATGCGCCAATTCACCATCCGGCTGCGTATGTTGGGGGCTATTGCCATGGTGCTGGCTCTGCTGTTCATGCTGGGCGGTGGTGGCCTGTGGGGCATGGGCAAGATCCAGGACCAGAGCGACGCTTTTCTGGACAACTCCTTCGCCGAAATGCAGCACCTGGGCCGCTTGCAGGCTGCCATGAGCGGCCTACACCCGCTGGAAGGCCCACCTGGCCGAAGTGGACGCGATTGCAGGCCACTTCCTTGAAGGGGTGGAAGACACCGACAACCCGGTAGTCCGCGAGATGCAGGCGGATCTCAAGGAATACGTCAAACTGTTTGAACCGGTGGCCAACCAACTCAAATCCAGCGGTTATGAGTCCGCCACCATTGCCAACCGCATGAGCCAGAAGGCCTTGGGCCAGATCGACAAGGTCATGAAGCACATGAAGTCACTGGAAGGCGTGTTGCAGGACGAGGCCAATGACGCGGTCAACGACCAGCACAAGGTCAGCGGTGTGATCAAGTGGCTGTTTATCGCCGCACTGGGTGTGGCCTCTTTGGTGGTGGTGCCGCTCACCATTCTCAATATGAACTCCATCTGCCAGCCCTTGGAGCGCGCGCGCTTGTTGGCGCAGGCGATTGCCGGTGGCGACTTGTCGCAAGCGATTGAGGTGCACGGCAAAGA
The DNA here is from genome assembly GCA_009925925.1 of Betaproteobacteria bacterium. Classification (GTDB taxonomy): domain Bacteria; phylum Pseudomonadota; class Gammaproteobacteria; order Burkholderiales; family Burkholderiaceae_C; genus Allorhodoferax. The sequence goes on along the minus strand of RFQA01000042.1, from coordinate 98 downwards.
TGAAGTGGCCGATTTGCAGCATGCCCAGAAGGCCATGCAAGAAGGCTTGGGTGCCTTGGTCTCGCAGGTGCGTTACGCGAGCGAAAGCGTGGCCACGG
>RFQA01000410.1 GCA_009925925.1 Betaproteobacteria bacterium | reverse complement strand
GGCGACACCGTGAAGGTGGAGCAGAGCCTGATCACCGTGGAGTCGGACAAGGCTTCCATGGAGATTCCTTCCAGCACCGCCGGTGTGGTGAAGGAAATCAAGGTCAAGCTGGGTGACACCGTGAACATCGGTGACTTGGTGGTGATTCTGGAAGGTGTGGCTGGTGCCGCACCAGCGCCAGCTGCGGCCCCCGCAGCGGTCGCTGCCGCACCTGCTGCTCCCGTTGCAGCTCCGGCACCTGTGGCTGCTGCCGTGGCAGCGCCTGCTGCATTGGCTGTGCCAGCCCACGCGCCCGGTGGCACCACGCTCGGTTTGCCCCATGCATCGCCTTCTGTGCGCAAGTTCGCCCGCGAACTGGGTGTGCCTTTGAACGAAGTCAAGGGTTCCGGTCCCAAGGGCCGTATCACCGAGGCGGACGTGCAAGGCTTCACCCGTTCCGTGATGAGCGGTGCAGTGCAAACGCTGGCCATTGCGGCGCAAGCCAAGGCTTCCGGCAGCAATGATGGCGCCGGCTTGGGCTTGATCCCTTGGCCCAAGGTGGACTTTGCCAAGTTCGGCCCGATTGAGCGCAAGGAGCTGTCCCGCATCAAGAAGATCAGCGGTGCCAACCTGTTGCGCAATGCGGTCATGATTCCGGCCGTCACCAACCACGACGACGCCGACATCACCGACCTCGAAGCTTTCCGCGTCTCTACCAATAAAGAGAACGAGAAGTCGGGCATCAAAGTCACCATGCTGGCTTTCCTGATCAAGGCCTGCGTGGCTGCGCTCAAGAGGTTCCCCGAGTTCAACAGCTCGCTGGACGGCGATGCGCTGATCTACAAGCAGTACTACCACATCGGTTTTGCGGCCGACACGCCTAACGGCTTGGTGGTGCCCGTGATCAAGGACGCCGACAAGAAAGGCATCTTCCAGATCAGCCAGGAAATGTCCGAGCTGGCCAAGAAAGCCCGTGACGGAAAGCTCGGCCCTGCTGACATGAGCGGCGCGACCTTCACCATCTCGTCACTGGGTGGTATCGGTGGCCGTTATTTCACGCCCATCATCAACGCGCCTGAAGTCGCCATCCTCGGTGTCTGCAAGAGCCAGATGGAACCTGTATGGGACGGCAAGGCCTTCCAGCCGCGCCTGATGCTGCCCTTGTCGCTGACCTGGGACCACCGCGTGATCGACGGCGCAGCGGCTGCCCGCTTCAACGTGTACCTGGGCCAGATCCTGGGTGACTTCCGCCGCGTGCTGCTCTAAGACAGGAACCTGAATATGGCAATCGTAGAAATCAAGGTTCCGGACATCGGTGACTTCGACGAAGTCGCGGTCATTGA
>RFQA01000409.1 GCA_009925925.1 Betaproteobacteria bacterium | reverse complement strand
GAGCATGGGCTCGGCACTCCAGGACTCCATCAGGAAGAACATCAGGTTCTTTTTGGTGGTTCCAGCGGGCAAGGGGTCGTGCGCAAACAGCGCAGCCTTGACTTCCGCATCGTTCGCATGCGGCAGGCCCAAGGCCTCCGCGGCCGCCAGCGGGGAGCGGAACCCCATGGCTTTGACGCCCACATTCGGGTCGGACAAATCCTGCGACTGACCGCGGCTGTCCCAAGCATATTTGAGCGCAATGATGCCGTTGGGCACCATGTCGTTCAGAAACTGGGAGGTGGTCACCGTCAAGTGCTGGCGCTGCAGCGCCATTTCGCGGATGGTGCCTTTGCCTGCAAACGCCAAGGCGAAAAACGCCACGATCACGACCACCAGCTTGACCACCGCATGGCGGGTGTGCAGCACCGTATCCGGCTGAATGCGGTGCGCAAGCACACGATGCAAAGCCACAGAACCCCAGGTGAGCACGGCTGCCAGCAGCAGCGTCCAGATGACCGGAAAGTCGTGCCAGATGGTCTTGAGCACGGCAGCGGTGTCGTCCTCAGCCAGCCCGAAGATCAGGGAATCGATAGGCGTTTTGTAGAAGCCGAAATAATGCAGGTTGATCAGCGATAGCATCACATACAGCAGCGCCAACCCTGCCACGATGCGCTTGTGCGCCTTGCCTGACACCCACGGCAGCACCAAGAGCAGCAAAAAACCAGCGATGGCGCTGACCTTCAAGTCAAACCGAAAACCCTGCAAAGCGACGGTCGCGACATCACCGCTGCTCGCGTGGTAGCCCTGAGGCCAGAAATACGCCAGTTGCCCCCACCGGATCAAACTCAGCGCCACCACCAGGGGCACGATCAGCACCCAGGCGCGCATCAAGCCGCGCAGGGTGCCGTGGAGAATAGATGTCAGGGTGCGTGCAATGGCGGATTTCATAAGCCTCACATTGTCTCAGCGAACAGCTCCCGTCCGATGAGCATGCGGCGGATCTCGCTGGTACCCGCCCCGATTTCATACAACTTGGCATCGCGCCACAAGCGCCCCAGCGGGTACTCATTGATGTAGCCGTTGCCACCGAAAATCTGCACGCCCTCGCCCGCCATCCAGGTGGCTTTTTCGGCCGTCCACAAAATGACCGATGCGCAATCCTTGCGGACCTGGCGCACGTGCTCGACGCCGAGTAGGTCCAGATTCTTGGCGACCGTATAGGCGAAGGCCCGACCAGCCTGAAGCACGGTGTACATATCGGCCACCTTGCCCTGAATGAGCTGGAATTCGCCGATGCTTTGGCCGAACTGCTTGCGGTCGTGGATGTAGGGGACCACGTTGTCCATCACGGACTGCA
>RFQA01000408.1 GCA_009925925.1 Betaproteobacteria bacterium | reverse complement strand
GGTGGCCTCGTCCAGGATGAGGATGGGCGCATTCTTGAGCAGGGCGCGCGCAATGGCGATGCGCTGGCGCTGGCCGCCGGAGAGCTTGGCGCCGTCTTCGCCGATCATGGCGTCGAGTCCTTCCGGGAGCTGCTGGATGAAGTCCCACGCATGGGCCGCCTTGGCTGCGGCAATCACGTCTTCGCGTGTGGCGGTGTCGCGAGAGCCGAAGGCGATGTTGGCCTCAACGGTGTCGTTGAACAGCACGATGTCCTGGCTCACCAGCGCGATATTGTGGCGCAGGCTGGCCAGGGTGAGCTCCTGGATGTCGTTGCCGTCGATGAGGATGCGCCCGGAGGTCGGGCTGTAGAAGCGCGGGATCAGCGCGCTGATTGTTGTCTTGCCGCCACCAGAAGCGCCTACCAGAGCATAGGTCTGTCCCGCTGGAAGCTTGAAGCTCACATCACGCAGCGCCTGTCGCTCAGCTCCTGGGTAAGCGAAATCTACTTGATCGAATTGGATCTCGCCACGGGCGTGATGCAATTCCTTCGTGCCAAGATCGGACTCGCCGTCTGAGTCCAGGAACCGGAAGACGCTCTCGCATGATGCCAAGCCACGCTGCAAAGAGGCATTGATGGTGGTGAGCTGCTTGATGGGAGAGATCAGCATCAGAAGCGCGGTAATGAAGGAGACAAAGCCTCCAGCGGACGCACTAGCCCCGCCGGTGGTCTGGCTCAGAGCCAAATAGATAATAAACGCTACAGCGAGTGATGCCGCGAGGTGGGTTATTGGTGTGATGGCCGACGAGGGTACGGCTTCACGCATCATCGATCGCCTGTAGCGCTCGGTGTCGTTATAAAAACGTTGCGATTGCTGCGCCTGCCCACCGTAGATCTTGATCACCTTGTGGGCAGCGGCGGACTCCTCGATGCTGTGGAACAGCAGCCGAATGGTTTCCATCGTCGTTCTGCTCGTTGCACGCATGCGCTTGCCGAGGCCTTTGGCGATCAATGCGATCAGTGGCGCTACCACAAGGGTAAGAAGTGTCAGCTTCCAGTCGAGGTAGAGCAGGTAAAAAAGCAGGGCAGCAGCGGTCAGCGATTCCCGCACGGCAGTTACGAGGACATTGGTCGATGCCTCACTCAGATTGCCTGAGTCGACCATAACCTGGGAGATCAGTTTTGCAGGCGACAAGTCATGAAATGACTGGGTCGGAAGCTGAAGTATCTTGGCGAACATCTGCTTGCGGACGTCCGTCGTCAGCCTCGCGGAAACCCAGGTCATCAGGTAGCTCGTGCTGAACGAGAGGAGTCCACGTACAACGAAGAGCAGAATGATTCCCAAAGGAATTGCCCAGATTAGGCGGGGGT
>RFQA01000407.1 GCA_009925925.1 Betaproteobacteria bacterium | reverse complement strand
GGTGGTACCCCTGACCACCCGCGACCCCCGCAAAGTGCTCGAAGAAGGTGCTGCAGACTTGGCTATCGGCCACTTCCCAGCGGTCTTGGCTGACCTGACGGCCCGCGCCCAGGCTGGCGCCGCGGAGACCTTTTTGCACCACCGCCTGTTTGTAGGCGACTATGTGTGCGTGATGCGCAAAGATCACCCGCTCACCGTGGGCGAGTTCACCTTGGACCGCTTTTGTAGCGCCTCCCACATGCTGGTGAGTTTTTCGGGGCGGGCCTTCGGTTTCATTGACGAATCGCTGGTCAGCCTCAAGCGCACCCGCCGCGTGGTGCTGACCGTGAACCAGTTTTTTACCGCCGGCAAGGTGGTCGTGCAGTCCGACCTGCTCACCGTGCTGCCCCGCCACTTTGTGAATGTGACCGGCTATGCCGACCAGTTGGTCATCCGCGAGTTGCCATTTACCGTACCGCCTATCCAGGTCGATGCCCTTTGGCACCAGCGGCTGGACGGTGCCAGCCCCCACGCCTGGCTGCGCGCCCAAGTCGCCTCCTTGGGCCAAACCATTTTTTCCGCATGAAGATTCAGCTTTTGTCCGACCTCCATCTGGAGGCCCATCCCCATTGGCAAGCCACGCCCTTGGCCGGAGCGGATGTGCTGGTGCTGGCAGGCGACATCGGCTCCTACCAACCCGGCTCGCAGCTGGCGGGCGACGACTTCGGCTTGGAACGCTTTTCGCCCTTGCAAGGCTGGCCGGTGCCGGTATTGTTTGTGCCCGGTAACCATGAGTACGACACCCTGGACTTTGACCTTGCCCACGCCCGTCTGCGTGCCACCTGTGCACGACTGGGCATCCAGTGGCTGGAACGTGAGACCGTCGTGCTGGCTGGCGTGCGTTTCGTCGGCACCACCTTGTGGACCGACTTTGACGCGCTCGCCGCCCAAGAGCCACCGGAGCGACAGCTCAAGGCGCGCGACAAAGCCTATCGCGCCGCCAACTACTACCTGAAGAAAACACTCACCACCCGTGCAAACGAGCCTTGGCTGGCAGATGGTTTGCGGGAACAGGCGCTGGTCTGCCAAGCCTGGCTGCGCGACGCCTTGGCCCAGCCACACGACGGCCCCACGGTCGTGGTGACCCACTTTGCCCCCAGCTTGCACAGTGCCGACCCGCGCTACGGTCTGGTACCCGGCACCGCCGGCTTTTGCAATGCACTGGATGAACTGCTGCCGCTGGCAGACCTCTGGCTACATGGCCATCTCCACGCCCCCAGCGACTACCGCGTGGGCCAATGCCGCGTAGTGGCCAACCCGCTGGGCTATGTGCGCAAAGACGAACAGCTGGGCTACCAGCATGACCTACTG
>RFQA01000406.1 GCA_009925925.1 Betaproteobacteria bacterium | reverse complement strand
CCCATGGCCTTTTGGCCGGAGATCTACCTAACCTGAACCAACCCGCCTTGGCCATGGCGGTGACCTCCAACCCGGCAGATTCACCTTTGCTCACTCTGGAAGATGTGCTCAGCCTCAAACTCAACGCCGACTGGGTGGTGCTATCGGCTTGCAACACCGCCGGTGCAGACGGAAAAGCCCAAGAAGCCCTGAGCGGCTTGGCGCGCGGCTTTTTTTACGCAGGCAGCCGCAGCTTGCTGGTGACGCACTGGTCTGTGGAGTCTGAAAGCGCCATGCTGCTCACCACCAGAACCTTTGAAGCCTACAAAACCCACCCCGATATGCGCCGCGCCGAGGCGTTGCGCCAAGCCATGCTCCAAACCATGAAAGACCAACGCTTTACCCACCCTGCATTTTGGGCGCCCTATGCGTTGGTGGGAGAGGGTGGGCGGTAAATTTTGGTCGTCCAAAGTGGAATGAAACTTCGTCCAAAATGGATTAAAACGTCGTCCAATCTGGATTAGGACCTCAATCCATCCTCTACTTTCGGATACCAAAGCCTTAACCCCAGCTCCTGCTTCATGCGCAGGTTGGTGAGCCGCCTTGATTCGCCCATAAAGCTGAGCAGCATCGGCGAGAGGCGTTGTTGCGCCTCAGCGCGGGTAATGCGTTCTGGCTTGGGCAGGCCGAAAATTTGGGCGGCCAGATCAAAGTACTCCCCCATGGTGAGGCCGGTTTCATCGCACACGTTGTACACGCGCTGGGGGGCGCTTCGCCATAAGGCAGCCCAGCAGGCTCGAGCCAAGTCGTTGGCATGAATGTGGTTGGTGTACACGTCGTCTTGTGGCAGCAGTGCGGGGGTGCCGCGCAGCAAGCGCTCGCGCGGGGTACCGCCTTCTCGGTCTGGGGCGTAAATGCCCGGTATGCGCAGCACACTCACCCGCACCCCCGTGGCACGCCCCAGCCAGCGCAGGTGCTGCTCAGCATCTACCCTGCGCTGGGCACGGGCGGTTTGGGGGTTGGGCGGCGTGGTTTCCGGCGTCCATTGGCCTTGCCGGTCGCCGTAAACGCCAGTGGTGGACCCGTACACCCAACAATCAGGCAAGCTGCGCAGCCGCAAGGCGCGTACCAGCGCCAAGGTGCGTGGGTCAGAGGCCGCAGACAGGGCTGCTTGAGCGGGCGTTGCCTTGGCCGGTGGAGTCACTCCATTCGGTGGCGGTGCAAGATGCAAAACCCGCGTGGCCAGGCCCGCCAAGCGGCGCAAGGTGTGAGGCGCATCCAGATTGCCCAAAATGGGGGTCACTCCCACAGCGCGCAGCTCGCTGACCCGCTGTGGGCTGGAGGTCAGCGCCACCACCCGCAGGGCTTGGG
>RFQA01000405.1 GCA_009925925.1 Betaproteobacteria bacterium | reverse complement strand
TTCCGAGTCCGAAGGTGTCCGCACATGCGTCGGTATGGCAAAAGACGACCTTCGGAGTGCTTTTGAGTTTCCCCACATGAAGGGAAACGAAGGCGAAAGCTTCGTCGTACAAGGCCTGCGCCTCGGCGGTTTGTGCATCAGACTCAGCGCAAATCTGCGCATTCGGGCAGACCATGCCCATCGAGTTTGGCAGCAGTGCGCGCACGGGCTTGACGACGAACCAAGCCCCCAAGGTCGTCAAGCTGGCAATAAACAAACCGGATACCGCGAAGCGGCGCAGAGTCGTATTGGCAACAGTTCCCAATTCCAGCTCCGTTGTAAAGGCTTTGGCGATAGGAAACTTAAGCCAACAAAGCCTGCGCAAATTCCCGAGCGCTGAAGGTTTCCAGCTCGTCGAGTTTTTCGCCCACACCGATGAAGTAGACCGGAATGGGGCGCTCGCGGGCGATGGCTGCAAGCACGCCGCCCTTGGCAGTGCCGTCGAGCTTGGTGACGATCAGGCCGGTGAGGCCTAGTGCGTCGTCAAATGCTTTGACCTGGGCCACCGCGTTCTGGCCGGTGTTGCCGTCGATCACCAGCAGCACTTCGTGGGGCGCTGTGCCGTCCGCTTTGCCGATGACGCGCTTGATCTTCTTCAGCTCTTCCATCAGGTGCAGCTGGGTAGGCAGGCGGCCTGCGGTATCGATGAGCACTACGTCCTTGCCCCGTGCCTTGCCGGCGGTCACCGAGTCGTAGCTCACGGCAGCGGGGTCGCCGCCTTCCTGGCTTACGATTTCCACGGTGTTTCGGTCAGCCCAGACGGTGAGCTGCTCGCGCGCAGCGGCGCGGAATGTGTCAGCTGCGGCCAGCAGCACGCTGGCGTTGCTGTCGGCCAAATGCTTGGTCAGCTTGCCGATGCTGGTGGTTTTGCCCGCACCGTTCACACCTGCCACCATGATGACGGTGGGCGTGTGCTCGCCGATCACCAACGGCTTTTGCAGCGGCTGAAGCAGCTCGGTCAGCTCGGCGATCAGGATGTTCTTCAGCGCCGTCGGGTGGGTCACGCCGGTAGCCTTGACCTTTTTGCGCAGTGCGTCCGTCAACAACTGGGTGGCGGCCACGCCTGCGTCGGCCATGAGCAGGGCGCCTTCCAGATCCTCATAAAGTGCCTCATCGATCTGGCTGCCGCCGAACACGCCGGAGATGCTGCTGGCGGTTTTACCCAGGCCTGCCTTGAGTTTGTCCAGCCACTTCTGGCGTTCCGGCGGGGTAGCCGGAGCCTCAGGAATTTCAATCGGCGCCACCAGTGCGCTGCCGATCAGCGAGCCGGAGCCCCAGCCGGTACTGGCGGGTGCCGCGTTCGCAGGTTCT
>RFQA01000404.1 GCA_009925925.1 Betaproteobacteria bacterium | reverse complement strand
TCACTCACGAACGCACCGTGCACCCGCACAGGGAAACCGGTGCCGCTGGCCATGTACAACATGTCACCCATGCCCAGCAAGGCTTCTGCGCCCATTTGGTCAAGGATGGTCCGGCTGTCGATCTTCGAGCCTACCGAGAAGGCAATGCGGGTCGGAATGTTGGCCTTGATCAGGCCCGTAATCACGTCTACGCTGGGACGCTGGGTGGCGAGGATCAAGTGGATTCCCGCCGCACGCGCCTTCTGGGCCAGCCGCGCGATCAGCTCTTCAATTTTCTTGCCCACCACCATCATCAAGTCCGCCAGCTCATCGATGATGACCACGATGTGCGGCAGGCGCTGCAGCGGCTCAGGGCTTTCAGGGGTAAGGCTGAAGGGGTTGTAAATGAACTCGCCTTTGGCTTTGGCCTCGTCAATTTTGGAGTTGAAGCCAGCTAGATTACGCACGCCCATTTTGCTCATGAGCTTGTAGCGTTTTTCCATCTCGGCCACGCACCAATTGAGGCCATGCGCCGCCTGCTTCATATCAGTGACCACGGGTGCCAATAAGTGCGGAATTCCTTCGTACACGGACATTTCCAGCATCTTGGGGTCGATCATCAGCAGGCGCACATCGCGCGCCTCCGCCTTGTACAACAAGGACAGAATCATGGCGTTGATACCCACCGACTTGCCGGAGCCAGTAGTACCCGCCACCAGCACGTGCGGCATCTTGGCCAGATCGGCCACGATGGGGTTACCGATGATGTCTTTGCCCAGACCCATAGTGAGCATGGATTTGGCTTCGTTGTAGACCTGAGATCCCAGAATTTCAGAGAGACGAATGCTCTGCCGCTTGGCGTTTGGCAACTCCAGCGCCATGTAGTTCTTGCCGGGGATGGTCTCCACCACACGGATGGACACGAGGCTCAGGCTCCGCGCCAAGTCTTTGGCCAGGCCCACAATCTGAGCGCCCTTCACGCCTGTGGCGGGTTCGATCTCGTAACGGGTTATCACCGGGCCAGGTTGGGCCAGCACCACACGCACCTCCACGCCGAAGTCCTTCAGCTTCTTCTCGATCATGCGGCTGGTCATTTCCAGCGTTTCGGGAGACACCGTTTCCTGCCGTACTTGCGGATCATCCAGCAGCGCCACTTGCGGCAACTTGCTGTCTGGCATTTCGCTGAAGAGTGGCTTCTGGCGCTCTTTGGCGACCCGCACGCTGGGTGGAAGCTCTACCAAAACGGGCTCTATCACTACCGGCGCCGGTGGCGGGTGAACGATCAGTTCTTCACCACGCTCTTCGAGGAAAACCTCTTCCCGTTCCCGAACCGCCAGCTGCCCGAGCTCGCGGTCCTGCGCTTCTTCTATC
>RFQA01000403.1 GCA_009925925.1 Betaproteobacteria bacterium | reverse complement strand
CCGCTCACTGCGCATGCAAGGCTATAACGTGCTCATGCCAATGGGCTGGGACGCCTTTGGCCTGCCAGCTGAGAACGCCGCCATGGCCAACGGTGTGGCGCCTGCCGCCTGGACGGACGAAAACATCGCCACCATGAAACGCCAGATGCTTGCCATGGGACTGGCCATCGACTGGTCCCGCGAGTGCACCACCTGCAAGCCCGATTACTACCGTTGGACCCAGTGGCTCTTTCTCAAAATGCGCGAAAAAGGCCTCGCTTATGTGAAGACGGGCACCGTGAACTGGGATCCGATCGATCAGACGGTGTTGGCCAACGAGCAGGTCGTAGACGGCCGAGGCTGGCGGTCGGGCGCGGTGGTCGAAAAGCGTGAAATCCCCATGTACTACCTCGGCATCACCCGATACGCCGATGAGCTCATTGAGGGCCTCGCATCTCTGGGCTGGCCCGAGCGGGTCAAGCTCATGCAAGAAAACTGGATCGGTCGCTCCGTGGGTGTCCGCTTCGCCTTTCCTCACACCATTGAGGATGCGCAGGGCCGTCTCATTCAGGACGGTCGAGCCTATGTCTTCACCACGCGCGCCGACACCATCATGGGTGTCACCTTCATGGCCGTGGCGCCCGAACACCCCCTGGCTTCGCATGCGGCCCAGACCAATCCCGAACTCGCTGAGTTCATCGAGGTCTGCAAGGCCGGAAGTGTCGCCGAGGCCGACCTGGCCACTCGCGAAAAAGAGGGGATGGACACGGGGCTGCGCGTCAGCCATCCGATCACGGGGGAGCCCATTGCGGTATGGGTGGGCAACTATGTGCTCATGAGCTACGGGGACGGGGCCGTCATGGGTGTGCCTGCTCACGACGAACGAGACTTTGCCTTCGCCCGCAAGTATGGGCTCGCCATCAAGCCCGTCATGGCAAAGGCCCACGCAGACGCCGAATTCGATGTCACCACCTGGCATGACTGGTACGGCGCCAAAGAGGGGATGGTCTGCATCGAGTCGGGCCCACTCAATGGCAAGCCTCACGAACAGGCCGTCAATACCGTCGCTGAGTTGCTTGCCCAAAAGGGCCTCGGCGAAAAAAAGGTTCAGGTGCGGCTGCGCGATTGGGGGATCTCTCGCCAGCGATACTGGGGGACACCCATCCCGATTATTCATTGCCCAGCCTGCGGAGAGGTTCCGGTTCCCGAGCGCGATCTGCCTGTGGTCCTGCCAACGGACCTCGTGCCCGATGGATCCGGCAACCCTCTAAATAATTGCGAGTCATTCCTTCACGTGCCCTGCCCCGCATGCGGAGCACCGGCGCGTCGAGAGACCGACACCATGGATACCTTCATCGACTCGAGCTGGTATTTCATGCGCTATTGC
>RFQA01000402.1 GCA_009925925.1 Betaproteobacteria bacterium | reverse complement strand
AACCGACGGAAGCGATGTAACCCACGGTGCCTTCAAAGCCGGTCAGCTTGCTGATGCCGGCAGGCAAAAACAGGGCAGCCAAAAGCACACGACCTGCGAGGTTGAGTGCGTTTTGAGCGGTAGTGGAAGTGTTGCTGGAGGACATGATGGTTTCCTTTCAAAAGGGAAGTTGTTTGCGATAGGTGAACTGTATTCCTCATCAATCAAGCTGAAAATCCCACGAAATGGATATGATTGTTGTCACGATGGAACAATCAAACACGCTCCACACCACTGCCATCGACCCTAACGACCTGCTCATCTTTGCCCGCGTGGCGGAGCTGGGCAGCTTCAGCCGTGCGGCCGACAAGGTGGGGCTGCCCAAGTCCAGTGTGTCGCGCCGGCTCGCGGCCCTGGAGCAGCGCTTGGGCGAGCGACTGCTGCTGCGCACCACGCGCCGCCAAACGCTGACCGAGTTCGGCCAGCAACTGCTCGAGCACGCCAAACAAGTGGTGCTGGAGGTGGAGGCCGTGGCTGCCTTGAGCGAGCGCCGTCAGGCCACGCCCACCGGGCGATTGCGTGTCTCCATGCCGGCCGACATTGCCCACTTGTTGCTGGCCGACATGCTGGGCGCTTTTGTGGCCATGTACCCCGACATCTCGCTGGAGCTGGATTTATCTGCCCGCCGGGTGGACCTGCTCGGTGAAGGATTTGACGTGGCGGTGCGCATCGGCGCCTTGCCGGACGACAGCCTGCTCGCTGCAAGACGCTTGAGCCTTATGTCGACAGGGGTGTATGCCTCGCCCCACTACCTGGCCGAACATGGCACGCCCCTAGTGCCGCAAGACCTGCTGCAGCACCAAGCGGTTCGCTTGCTGGGTGGCAACGGGGAGCCCATGCCTTGGCGCCTGGTGAACGGCGAGCAGGAGTGGACGGCTCTACCGCCTGGTCGCTTTGCGGCCAACGCGCCCGACCTGTTGTTGCGCATGGTGCTGGCGGGCACCGGCATAGGTGCAGTGCCTGATGTGTTTGCCCAGGCTGATGTGCGCCGCAATGCACTGGTGCGCATCCTGCCCGACTGGTGTTTCCCCCGCATGCCCATATCCGCCGTCTTCCCCGGCCGCAAACTCATGCCGCCCAAGACGCGGGTGTTTATTGAGATGCTGCATGCGGCACTGGGAGACCCACATGCTGTTTGAAACCTTGGCCAATCCTGCCGAACTCCGGGCACACGCCCTCGCTGAACTGCAAAAGTACTCAGCCCACTTTCCCGCTGAGGCCGCAGGCTTGCAAGCCATCGCTGCTCAGCTGGCCGACACCTCAGCAGACCCGTTTTCACGCGCCAACATGCAAGGCCATATCACCACCAGCGGCTTGGTGTACGACGGGGCGGCAGACAAG
>RFQA01000401.1 GCA_009925925.1 Betaproteobacteria bacterium | reverse complement strand
CAGATCGGACCTCACTAGGAGCCTGTCCATGCGCCTGCTGCGCAACATTGCAATCATCGCCCACGTCGACCACGGAAAGACCACCCTGGTGGACAAGCTCCTTCAGCAATCTGGCACCTTTCAGACTCACCAGTCTGTGAGCGAGCGGGTCATGGACTCCAATGACCTCGAAAAAGAGCGTGGCATCACCATCCTGGCAAAAAACTGCGCCGTGGAATACGAGGGCACGCACATCAATATCGTGGACACACCGGGTCACGCTGATTTTGGCGGTGAAGTGGAGCGAGTGCTCTCGATGGTCGATAGTGTCCTGCTTCTTGTCGATGCGGTTGAGGGGCCTATGCCTCAGACCCGTTTCGTGACGCGCAAGGCGCTTGCCCTCGGCCTCAAACCCATCGTGGTGGTGAACAAGGTAGACCGTCCCGGCGCCCGACCCGACTGGGTCGTGAGCCAGACCTTCGATCTTTTTGACAAGCTTGGTGCGTCGGAGGAGCAGCTCGACTTTCCGGTCGTTTATGCCTCCGCGCTTCAAGGATGGGCAACCCTCGATCACAGCCAGCCCGGCAAGGACATGCGCCCCCTCTTTGATGCCGTGTTGAAATACGTGCCCGTTCGTGACGACGATGAAGACGGACCTCTCCGGCTGCAGATTTGCTCACTCGACTACTCAAGCTATGTGGGGAAGATTGGAATCGGCCGTGTGGCCCGTGGTCGGCTCCGGGCGTTGCAGGACGTCGTCATTCAGGATGGTCCCGAGGGCTCACCCAAGAAAGCGCGGATTAATCAGGTGCTTCGGTTCAAAGGACTCGAGCGGGTTCAGGTGGAGGAAGCCAGCGCCGGAGACATCGTTCTCATCAACGGCATTGAGGATCTTAATATTGGTACCACGGTCTGTGATCCCGCGCATGTCGAGCCCTTCCCCATGCTCAAGGTGGACGAACCGACGCTCTCCATGAACTTTATGGTGAACAGCTCGCCCCTTGCCGGCCGCGAGGGGAAGTTTGTGACCAGCCGACAGATTCGCGAGAGGCTCGAGCGTGAGCTCAAGGCGAACGTTGCATTACGCGTTGAATTTGGCGCTGACACCGATACCTTCAAGGTCTCGGGTCGAGGTGAGTTACACCTTACGATTCTTCTGGAGAACATGCGCCGGGAAGGCTATGAGTTGGCCGTCTCGCGGCCGCGCGTGGTCTACAAAACCGACGAGCACGGCGATCGACTCGAGCCTTACGAGATGCTAACCGTCGATGTGGAACAGGAGCATCAGGGCCCCGTCATGGAGAATCTTGGCCTGCGCAAGGGCGACATGCTCGACATGGTTCCCGACGATAAGGGCCGTGTTCGCCTCGAATACCGAATCCCTGCCCGTGGCCTGATTGG
>RFQA01000041.1 GCA_009925925.1 Betaproteobacteria bacterium | reverse complement strand
GGACGCGAAAAGCGACATTGAGGGTTTCAAGAATCTGGTTGACCAAGCCGAAGGCGCCGGCCGCCACATCAGACTCGTGCGATGCCAGCCACAGCCCGCCCATGGCCACGGTCATGCCCAAGAGAAATTCGCCGAGCAAAGGCCCGGCGATCGTATTCAGCCGCAACCGGGGTGGAGTACTCATGGGAGCACTGTACCCCTGTTAGCGTTCAGCGTGTTGCTCAGGCAGCACCCAAAAACGCACCACCCCATGCGGGCAGTGCCAGCACTGCGGTCTGCAAATGAACCTGTGCAAGGCCACTACCGTCCACAAGACTCAACGATGCAAATTCTACCGGCACAGTCCACCGGACGGCCTCGGGGCTGAAGTTGAAGACACACAAAGTTAATTCGCCCTCAAATCGACGCACATAGGCCAACACCTGCGGATGCGCCTCCAAGACTTCCAGGGTTCCGGAAACCAGGCTGGGGCGCGTCTTGCGCCAGCGCAAGAGCTGGCGGTAAAAGTGCAGCAGCGAACCGGCATCCCGTAACTGCGCATCAGCGGTCAAGCCTTGGTGCGTTGCAGCCACCGGCAACCAAGGCTTGGTGCTGGAAGACGCCGACGAGAAGCCGAGGTCAGATGCGCCTGCTTTCCAAGGCATGGGGGTGCGGCAGCCGTCACGGCCTTTGAACTCCGGCCACATGGTGATGCCGTAGGGGTCTTGCAAATCCTCGAAAGCAATGTCCGCCTCCGGCAAGCCGAGTTCGTCGCCCTGGTAAATGCAAGGCGAGCCGCGAAGGGACATTTGCAAGGCGGCCCCCAGGCGCAAGAGCGCTGTGGCTGCTGTAGGTGCCGTGGTACCCCAACGGGACGCTACGCGCACCACGTCGTGGTTGGAAAGTGCCCAGCAGGGCCAGCCACCAGGCGCCACCTCTTCAAAGCGCTTCACAAAGCTGCGGAAGTGGGCCGCCGTGTGAGCGGTGCCTAACAAGTCAAAGCAATAGGCCATGTGGAGCTTGTCGCCACCGCTGGTGTATTCAGCAACACGGGCCAAGCCATCGTCGTCCCCGATTTCACCCACCATCGTGGTGTTGGGGTACTCGTCCAGCAAAGCACGCAGACGACGCAGGAAAGCCAGGTTCTCCGGCTGGCTTTTGTCGTGCTGGTGCCATTGCCAGCCGTAAGGGTTCACGGCGTTGACTGCGGGGTCTTCGCCGTCGGGACGGCCGCGTGCAGGGTTGTCGCGCAGTTGGGCGTCGTGGAAGTAGAAATTTGCGGTATCCAGGCGATAGCCATCTACGCCCAATTCCAACCAGAACTTCACAGTCGCCAACAGAGCGTCCTGCACTTCAGGGTTGTGGAAGTTCAGGTCCGGCTGGCTGGTCAGGAAGTTGTGCATGTAGTACTGGCAACGGCGGGTGTCCCACTGCCATGCACTGCCACCGAAAATGGACAGCCAGTTATTGGGAGGTGTGCCGTCACTTTTGGCATCCGCCCAGATGTACCAATCCGCCTTAGGGTTGTCCAGGCTGGAGCGGCTTTCCACAAACCAAGGGTGCTGGTCGGAACTGTGGGACAGCACCTGGTCGATCATGACCTTGAGGCCCAGCGCATGCGCGCGATCCACCAGCTTCTTGAAGTCTGGAATCGTGCCGAACATGGGATCGACGTCACAGTAGTCACTGACGTCATAGCCGAAGTCCTTCATCGGGCTCTTGAAAAACGGGGACAGCCAGATGCCGTCCGCCCCCAAGTCAGCGACGTAATCCAGCTTGGCAGTGATGCCTTCCAGATCACCGATGCCATCGCCGTTGCTGTCTGCATAGCTGCGCGGGTAAATCTGATAGATCACGCCACCGCGCCACCAGTTGTTGTTGGATGCCTTAGCCATAGTTGAGATTTCCCTTAAATGAAAACGGCGAACCTGCTTGCGCAAATTCGCCAGTGTGTGATGTCTCCGGAATTACTTGACCGAGCCGGACAACAAGCCGCGCACAAAGAAGCGCTGCAAGGAGAAGAAAACAGCAACCGGAACCGCAATCGACACGAATGCGCTGGCCGTCAGAATCTCCCAGCTCTCGCCACGTGAACCCAGCAAATCGTTGAGTTTGATGGTCAGCACTACCTGATCCGGCGCCTTGCCCAGGAAAACCAGCGCAATCAAGAAGTCGTTCCACACCCAGAGGAACTGGAAGATCGCAAAACTGGCCAATGCCGGGATGGACAGGGGCAACACGATGCCGGTAAAAATCTGAAAGTGCGAGGCACCATCCATACGCGCGCTTTCAATAATGTCGCGCGGCAGTGAGGCAATGTAGTTGCGCAGCAAGTAGATCGCCAGCGGCAGGCCGAAGGCCGAGTGCGCCATCCACACCCCAAGATAGGACTTGGACTCCGTGCCAAAGACCTCACCCATCTGGTTGTACAAACGCAGCAGCGGAATCAGCGACATCTGCAGAGGCACCACTAGCAGGCCCACCACCACAATAAACAGGAATTTGCGGCCGGGGAACTCCATCCAGCTGAAGGCGTAAGCGGCAAACGCAGCAATCAGGATGGGGATGAAGGTTGCTGGAATCGTCACCTTGAAGGTATTCAGGAACGCTTGGCCCACGCCCTCGCCTGCAATCACTTTTTCGTAGTTTTGCGTCATGAACACCGGTGGCGATTCAGCAACATAAAACACGCGGACTCCGCGGTCCTTGTCGTAGGGCTGGCTGAGCTCTAGGCGGTAGCTGCCATCGGCTTGTACGGTCAAGGTGCCGTCGGATTTGCCGTCCTCTTCGTCGAACACCTGCCCGTCGGCCACTTCGACCGCAGTACCCACAGCGAACTCGTTGGGGTTCGAGGACTTCAGCGAGAACTTCTTGATCTTGACGCCCCCACCCTCAGGGAACAGTCGCCCGCTGATGACATAGCGGTCACCCTCTTTCAGCAGACTTTGGGCACCGGCGGTGCGGCGCATATCGGCACGTGTTTGGGTAGAGAGTGCCGTCCACCAGCCGCTGGACACCAGCTGTGTCTTTTCACGGAAGCTCGATACCAGCAGGCCGAAGGTCGGCAAGACCCACATCAGCACAATGACCAGCAACAGGCCCTGCGCCATCAAGGAAGGGAGAGAGAAATACTTTTTCATCGCTGTGCCTCCTCGGTGCGGAAGCGGCGGATATTGAATGCCATCACCGGTACCACTGCAAACATCAAAACCATCGCCAGGGTGGAGCTGCGGCCGTAGTCGCCGCCGCCACGGAACATCCAGTCATACATCAAATTGCCCAGCACGCTGGTATCCCACTGGCCACCAGTCATGGCCATCACGATGTCAAACACCTTGAGCACCGTGATGGTGATGGTGGTCCATACCACCAGGATGGTGGACATGACCTGGGGCACCATGATTTCAAAGAAGATTTGGAGTTCGCTGGCGCCATCAATGCGGGCAGCCTCAATGGTTTCATTGGGCACCCCGCGCAGTGCGGCGGAAAGAATCACCATGGCAAAGCCTGTCTGGATCCAGATCAAGATGGCCATCAGGAAAAAATTGTTCCAGAACGGAATGGTGACCCATGCCTGGGGCTGGAAACCCATGCCCATGACGATGGCGTTCAAGATGCCGATCTGGTCGGCTTCAGGGCCGCGGAAGTCGTACACAAACTTCCAGATCACGCTGGCGCCTACAAAGCTGATCGCCATGGGCATGAAGACCATGGATTTGGCGAATCCGCCCCACCACACGCGATCCGCCAGCACGGCCACGACGAGACCAAGCGCAGTAGCAGCAGCGGGCACCACCAGCAGCCACATGAAGTTGTTGCGGATGGTCAACAAGAAGTTTTGATCGACAAAGACCCAACGGAAGTTGGCAAGTCCGACAAACTGCTCTCCGGTGGCGTCATAGAAGCTCAAACGGAAAGTTTCAAACAGGGGGTATACGAGATACGTGCCCAAAAGCAACAAGGCCGGGGCAATGAATAACCAAGGGCGCACATTGGTGCGCAACATTTCACGGCCGTGCTTGCTGCCGATCGGCAGGTGAATGATTTTGTCCAACACAAAGTTGGAGCCGGCGAAGTACAGCAGGCAGAACGCAATGCTGACCAATACAGCGGATATGGTCTGGATAACTTGATCAGTCATGGGATCAATGCTTTTGCGTGTCGTGAAGGAGATTTCAAAAGGGCCGGCAGCCGAAGCCGCCGGCCTGAAGACGTGCTGTGAAGCGACGTCAGAGGAGATACTTACTTGATAGCGTCCCAGCTCTTCTGGATTTCGTCAGCCACTTCTTTGGCAGATGCGCCGCCGGAGTAATTGACCATGCCCTTCCAGAAGCTGCCTGCGCCCACTGCGCCGGGCATCAGGTCGGAACCGTCAAAGCGGAAGGTGGTGGCGTTTTGCAGGATCTCGCCTTGCTTCTTGAGCGAGGCTGTCTTGTACTTGGCCAAGTCCACACCCTTGTGCGGTGTCAGGAAGCCGCCTTCAGCCATCCAGATTTCATGCGACTGGGGGTGCTGCAGGTATTCCATGAATGCACGTGCGCCTTTGCTTTCCTTGGTGATGGTCATGATGGTGCCACCGCCCAGAACGGGGTTGCCAAGCTTCTTGCTGCTGTAAGAAGGGAAGTAGAAGAAGTCCGCTTCATCAGACTTGCCTTCGGGGAAGAATGCAGGAATGAAGGAAGCTTGACGGTGCATGTAGCACTTGGGTGGAGAGCCGAACAAGCCCTTGGGGCTGTCCTTGAAGCTCACGGTAGCCACTGCTTTGGCGCCGCCGTCCACATAGGCGTCGTTCTTGGCGAACCAGCCATAGGCTTCGATCGCTTCGATCACGCGCTTGTCGTTGAACTTCACTGTGTTGTTCACCCAACCGTCATAGACGTCGGGAGTTTGTGTGCGAAGCATGAAGTCTTCCACCCAATCGGTTGCAGGCCAGCCGGTGGCAGCGTCAGAACCCAGACCGATACACCATGGCTTGCCGCCATCGGCTGCGATCTTCTTGGTCAGCGCTTGCAGTTCTTCCATGGACTTGGGCACTTTGTAGCCCTTTTCCTTGAAGTTCTCGGGGATGTACCAGACCAAGCTCTTTACGTTCACGTTGTAGAACATGCCGTAGAACTCTTTTTTGCCGGCCTTGTTGGCGTAGGTACCCAAATCAGCCCAGGAGCTGCCTGCGGCGTAGTTCTTTTTGACCCATTCCTGAGCCTTGGGGCCCAGTGGTTTCAAGCCGTCGATGGCTGCCATGTTGGCGGCCAGACCTGGCTGTGGGAACACCGAGATGTTGGAAGGCGAACCTGCCTTGATGTCGATCACGATCTGCTGCTCGGAGCTCTGTGAGCAGGAGTGCTTCACGGTAGCGCCAGTGGCTTTTTCAAAGTTCGCGATTACCTTTTTGAACATGCCTTCTTCGGCACCGGTCCAAGGGCAGGTGATGGTGATGACTTCACCCTTCAGGTCCGGCCCCTTGTAATCCGCAGCCATCGCCGGAGCGGCAACTGCACCCAACACCAGAGCGGATGCTCCGGCAATCATGGTCTTCTTCATCATCGTCTTCTCCTCATGGTGCATCGCGGCCCATCCGCGATACGTTAAAAAACTGGTGGCTTCAGTCGACGCGCTTGCCGTCGGCGTTGAATTTGTAGAGATGCTCCGGAGCGAAACCCAGGGCAATGGCAGAGCCGGGCTGCAGGCCCAGCGTGCCGTCCATGCGGGCGGTAATGTCGCCGAACGCCCCGGCGCTTACATAAGCAAAGGTTTCATTGCCGAGCTGCTCGGAATGTTTCAGGGTGCCCTGAATCGGACCGCCCTCGGTGACCTTCAAGTGCTCAGGGCGCAAACCGATAGTTGCCACGTTATGACGCGCTGCAAGCTCGCCACCCAGAAAGTTCATTTGCGGTGAGCCGATGAAGCCGGCAACAAACAGACTGGCAGGTTTGTTGTAGAGGTCCAGCGGCTTGCCTACCTGTTCCACACGTCCCTTGTTGAGCACCACGATCTTGTCTGCCAGAGTCATGGCCTCGACCTGATCGTGCGTGACGTAAATCATGGTGGCCCCCAAGCGACGGTGCAGGGTTGCCAGCTCGACGCGCATCTTGGTGCGCAGCGCAGCGTCCAGGTTGGACAAGGGTTCATCGAACAAGAACACCTTGGGGTCGCGCACGATCGCACGGCCAATGGCTACGCGCTGGCGCTGACCGCCGGACAGCGCCTTGGGCAGGCGATCCAGGTATTCGGTCAACTGAAGGATGTCCGAGGCTTCGCGTACGCGGCGTTCGATTTCGGCTTTTGGCGTTTTGGCGATCTTCAGCGCGAAGGCCATGTTGTCGAACACGGTTTTATGGGGGTAAAGCGCATAGCTCTGGAACACCATGGCCACGCCACGCTCAGAAGGCCCCAAATCGTTGACACGTACACCACCGATGTTGAGGTCACCGCCGGAAATGTCTTCCAAACCCGCAATCATGCGCAGCAGCGTGGTCTTGCCGCATCCGGACGGACCCACAAACACGGCGAACTCGCCAGGTTCGATGTCGAGGTCGATACCGTGGATGACATCGGCTTTGCCGTAGTTTTTGATGATTCCGCGCAAGCGGACATCAGACTGACTCATAGAAATGCTCCTGACGGGGTGCGCAGCCGGTTGGTGGCTGCGACAAGATTTCATGAATCGTAATTAAATTACCTTCCAATTCACCTCGGGAAAACCCTCGAGTCAGGTACTTTATGGAGCTTTTTTTGCAAAATCAAAACCGATTTTGTACAAAGACGCCACACCGGCGGCAAACCCTAAGGAGACGTGTCCGGGTTGGCAATAAAGTTACCTATGAGTTACGTTTTGACAACGTTTTCAAGATTCTGCCACGGCCACGACAAAATTTCAGCCATTCGTTGCACGACCCAGCGTGATTGGGCTTCATGGAGGACACAAGGCTCTGTCCGTAATCCGCTGTAACAGCGCTCGATCACGTCTTGCTCTGTCACACCCAGCTTGAACTGCAGGTCAGCCGCAGTGGGGGCCAGCATGTTGGCCATGTCTTCGCAAAGCTCATAGTCCGCAAGGACTTGCTCCCATGGCGCTGCGGGCTTGCTGCGCCCACTGGGCACATACAACTGCAAAAAGGAAGTGGGAATGTCGATTTGGGGGGCGTGGTCGGTCATGAGCCATTGTGGCTCAGGCTCTCCGCCCTTGCTGCAGACCTGACCGCCTACAAAAGGCTTTGGCCTTGTCGCTCCAGATGGAGCAACACGCCATCGCAGGCGTCCTCCACGAGGTCCAAAACGGTCTCGAAGCCCGCGTCACCGCCGTAGTAGGGGTCTGGCACCACTGGGGCATCGTGGCGTCTGCAAAACTCCGTCAGGCGGCGCACTTTATGGCCAGCGTAGGACGGGCACAAGGCCTGCACCAAGGCGAGGTTGTCCCAGTCCATCACCAGAATCAGATCGGCACGTGCGAAGTCGTCATCCACCATCTGCCGGGCACGCAAGTCGGAAAAGTCATAGCCCCTGCGGCGGGCGTGTGTCTGGCTGCGGGAGTCTGGCGCTTCACCAGGGTGGTAGTTGTGCGTGCCTGCCGAGTCCACATGAACACGCTCGCTCCAGCCCCGCGAGGCCACCTTCTGGCGCATGACGCCATGGGCGGTGGGGCTGCGGCAGATGTTGCCCATGCACACAAACAATATGACGAAGGGAGGATCAGGTTTTTTTTGCATGAAAAACGCCTCTAGCTCACGTCAAATATGGGCAAACAGCTATCAATTCAATAGCAGTCATTGTTCAAGACAAAGGCGGCAAAAGACCCGCCTCACGCAGCCTGTCTTTCTTGCTGGGTCTGCGCCCTTTCACGCCACCCGACGCCTGATCGGCGCTCACTGCAGGCAGCGCTTGTTGTGGCTCGAAGCCCTGGATGGTCTCGCGAGGCACTTGCACGCCATTGCGTTTTTCGATCAACGCGAAGTGCGCTGCGGTGTCTGCGCTCACAAAGCTCACCGCCATCCCCGTCTGCCCCGCACGGGCGGTTCGCCCGATCCGGTGCACATAGTCGGTGGCGGACCGCGGCAAATCGAAGTTGACCACCACCGGCAGGCCAGCAATATCCACACCCCGGGCAGCCACATCAGTTGCGACCACTACTTGGACGACGCTCGCCTTGAAGTCCACCAGCACTTGGGTACGCTTGCCCTGGCTCAGTTGGGCATGAAATGGCTCTGCCTGCAGCCCAGCGCGGCGCAGCTTGTCTGCCACCATTTCCGCCGCGTACTTCGTTGCTACAAACACCAGCACCCGGGGCCACGCCTCTTTCACCACCAAGAGCCGAAGCAGTTGCGTGCGCCGGGAAGCGTCCACCGTGATCGCACGCTGGGTGATGTCGGGCGCGGACTGTTCTTTTTGTTTGATGTTGATTTCTACAGGCTCGTGCAAACGGGATTCCGCAAGCCGCCGCACCCCCGCGCTATAGGTCGCCGAGAACAGCAGACTCTGGTGTCGCTGGGGCAACAATGCATCGATGCGATCCAGCTCTTCAGCAAAGCCAAGGTCGAGCATGCGATCGGCCTCATCTAACACCAGGCATTGGATGTACTGCAGATGCAGCGCGTTGTGATCCACCAGATCCAGCAAGCGACCCGTCGTGGCCACCACAATGTCTGTTCCACCGCGCAAGGCCATCAATTGAGGGTTGATGGACACGCCACCGAACACCACCGAGATCTTGGCAGGCAGCCCTGCCGCACGGGCCAAGGTGCTCATCACGCCACCCACTTGCACCGCCAATTCCCTAGTGGGGACTAAGACCAGTGCTTGAGGACGACGAGCCCCGGAAGTGTCGGGCGGCGCCCAACGCTGCAGCACGGCAAGCGCAAAGGCCGCCGTCTTACCGGATCCGGTTTGGGCGCACACCAATACGTCACGGCCTGCGACTGCGGGGGGGATGGCTCCAGTTTGAACCGGCGTGGGTGTGGAAAACGCTTGCTGCACCATGGCAGTAGCGAGGGCCGGCGTCAGGCCCAGCGTGGAAAACGGCATAACGGGTTACTCAGTAGCAGCCACGGCGGCATGAGCCCCCGCAGCTGTTCAAGCGGCGGGGCCGCGTTTGGGTTGTGCAGGCGCGTGAATGAATTGACCGCTGCGGTTCAAGCGGGTGGCCAACGCATCCAGATAGCCCAGCAGACGCTCTGCTTGCAAGGGCTTTTGATACAGGGTGACCCAATTCGGTAAACGGCCGTCTTCGTCCACTTCCTTGCGGGTCAAGGCGGTAAGCACGATGACTTCGATGGATTGGTAGGCCTGCTCCTGCGCCATGGCATTGATGAGGTGGTAGCCGTCGAACGGTGTCATCATCAAATCGGTGACCACCAGATCGGGGCGCTGGCGTTCCAATTGGATGAGGGCCTGGGAGGCGTCGCTGGCCACGGTCAAAGCCACTTCATGGCCACCTCGGGCCAGCAAGGCCTGAAAGTAAGCGACTTGAACCGGATCGTCTTCCGCCAACAGCACGCGCATGGGACGGGCGCCGGATTCACTGGGGGCGGCGGTACCGCGGGACTGCACCAACTTGTCGATGGCGCTACGAAAAATACGGCGATGACCACCGGGTGTGACCCAGGCTTCGAGCTCACCGCTGATCACCATCTTTTGCACCGAGGTGGTGGACAAGCCCAAAATGCGGGCGGCTTGTTGGGTGGTCAGGACATCGCTGCTGTTGGTCATGGTACGGCTGCTGTTGGAGTTCACTATCCCGCACTGAAATTTAAATCTCTCAGTTTTGGGGCTTCCATTGCATTTTATGCAAGTCCGCAGGCTTTCCGTACGCTGATTTAGGGCATGCCCCTTTGGTTTACAAATATATAAGCAATTTATTTGTGATTATCGAACTTCGCTGACGTGGAGAGAAGTGTTCTTAATGCCATTCTTTCTTGTCGCCCGGAGTGTTCAACACGGACAATTCAGCAGGCACCGTGAGCGCGAATTCCGGCTCAGGATCGCGGATTTTTATAGGTTTTTCTAGACAAGTTTTGAAACCTGACGGCATCCGGGAGGTAACGTTTGGATTCAGCCAAAAACTGGAAACAAATGGATCCACTGGTTTACGAGATTGCGACATGATTTTCATTCGTTAAATTCAATGTATTTGAAATATAACGATTCGTCGCATTATGTCAACTTTCAAACAAGCAGACGATGACCCTGCATCTCCAGGCTTAAGCACTGATCCCGACTTACTCCCAGCGCCTGGCGCTCGAATCACACCAACGCACGAAGCTCTTGGGCCGCGTCTTGCAAGACAGGGAGCAAGGTAGCGATCAACGCATCCGTGCTCCACCGGTGCGGTGCGGCCACCACATTCAATGACCCTACGACATGACCACTCGCATTACGCAAAGGCACTGCCAATGCCTGTACCCCCAACTCATGCTCTTGCACAGCCAGGCTGTAGTCTTTCTGGCGGGCCGATTCGACGAGTGAGAGCAGTGTCGGTACATCGGTCACAGTGTGTGCCGTGAGTCTGCGCAAGGGGTGGGCCTGCAGCCACCCGGTCAATGCGTCTGGGCTGAGTCCGGCCAACAAAACTCGACCGGTGGAAGTGGCATGTGCCGGCAGTCGCGCGCCCAAGTGCAGGCCATAGGCCAGCACTTGGGTTTTGCCGGTGCCGGAGCTGCGCCAATCATTGCCACTGCGGGCCACGATGACCACCTCGCTGCCATCCAGCACCACCGCAGAAAACGACTCCTGCGTCTGAGCGGCCAAACGGTTCAACGTGGGTTGCACCGCCCGGGGAAACCGGGCGGAGGACAGATAAGTGCCCGAAAAACGCAACACCTTGCTGGACAACCAGAAATAACTGCCATCGCTCTCCAAATACCCTAACGACGCCAGCGTCAGCAAATGCCGGCGTGCTGCTGCGCGGGTAATCCCGGCACGCTGGGCCGCTAAAGTGGCATTCAGGCGTTGGCGCTCGGTGTCAAAGCTCTCCAGCACCGCCATGCCCTTGGCCATACCGGCAATCAGATCCGCTTTGGCGATGGAAAGTGTGGGGTCCGTCTTGGCGGTTCTTGGCATGGCGTAACTCTCTGCTTTTGCGCGACATTCGCACATCAACTCTAATAATCGCACAAAGTTGACATCTGTGTGGTGACTTCCGAGCCGGCGGGTTCTACGCTCACTTCCATCTGTTTGAAGGACACCACATGCGGACTCAAGTCGCCATCATCGGAGCGGGGCCATCCGGACTTTTGCTCGGTCAGTTGCTGCACAAAGCAGGCATTGCCAACGTGATTCTGGAGCGCCAAAGTGCTGACTATGTACTCTCACGCATACGCGCCGGGGTGTTGGAACAAGTCACCACCGATCTGCTGGACGAGGCCGGAGTTGGCACGCGCATGCATCAGGAAGGACTGCCCCATACCGGCTTTGATTTGCTCTTCGGCGGCGAGCGCCACCGCATTGACCTCCATTCGCTCACAGGCGGGCAGCAAGTCATGGTCTACGGCCAGACAGAAGTCACCCGGGATTTGATGGCCGCTCGGCAGGCAGCAGGGCTGCCCACGGTGTACCAGGCCGGTGATGTTTCCGTGCATGACTTTGATACCCAGCACCCCCAGGTGCGCTACCTGCAAGACGGTACCTGGCACACGCTGGACTGCGACTTCATCGCCGGATGCGACGGCTTTCACGGCGTATGCCGCGCCAGCGTGCCGGAAGGCGCGGTGACGGAATATGAAAAGGTGTATCCCTTCGGTTGGCTGGGGGTGTTGTCAGATACGCCTCCGGTACACCATGAGCTGATTTACGCCAACAGCACCCGGGGCTTTGCCCTGTGCTCCCAGCGCAGCGCGACGCGCAGCCGCTATTACGTGCAAGTGCCCCTGACCGAAAAGGCGGAGAACTGGTCGGACGAAGCCTTCTGGCACGAGCTGCGACAACGTCTGGACCCTAAAGCACGTGAGACTTTGGTCACCGGTCCTTCTCTGGAAAAGAGCATTGCGCCCTTACGGAGCTTTGTCGCCGAACCCATGCGTTTCGGCCGCATGTTCCTCGCTGGCGATGCGGCGCACATTGTTCCCCCCACCGGGGCCAAAGGGCTGAATCTGGCGGCCACCGATGTGAAGTACCTTTCCAGCGCATTCATCGAGTATTACGCCGAGCGCTCCAGCGCCGGTATCGATCATTACTCGCAGCGCTGCCTGCAACGGATCTGGAAAGGCGAGCGATTTTCTTGGTGGTTCACCAGCCTGATGCACCGATTCCCGGACGGCGGTGCGATAGGCCAAAAGCTTCAGGATGCGGAGCTGGCCTATCTGGTTCAATCCAAAGCCGCGTCTACCGCATTGGCCGAGAACTACGTCGGCTTGCCGTTGTAACCGGGCTGCAGCGCGGCGGAATTTCCCCGCCGCTTGTCTGCTTTCCATGTCTGGGTTAGTCTGAGCCCCATGCAGGGGGAGAACGCAGATCATGCCTGACCACAGCCCGGTACCCAGCGAAGTCCTGGACCGCATTTCCATCGCCAGACAGCCCATCGTGAACGCGGAGCGTTCTGTATTGGCTTATGAGCTGTTCAACCGGTCGGCTGTGGCTTCCGGGCATTCACAGGCCAGCGATGTCGCCCTGGCTTTGCATGCAGTCGCCCAAAGTGCGGCGCCTTTTGCCACCAGCAACCACGACATCTTCATTCACTCGGTCCACAAGGGCTTGGCGGGTCCACAATGGGATTTTCTGACCCCGGCCAAAACCGTAATCGAGATAGCGCCCGCCCCCCAACACGCTGCAGACTTCATCGCATCGCTGGTGCCGGCACTGGTGGCTCTGAAATCGAGAGGCTTCCGGTTGGCCTTCAAGCACAGCGTGGTCGCGCCTGTTTACAAGCCCTGGCAGGCATTGGCAGATTTCGTGAAGCTCAATGCCTCGAGCACTGATGTTCAGCAATACAAGCCATTGATTGCGGCGGCAAGGCAACGGACGTCCGCCAGTTTGATCGCGGAAAAAGTGGAGGACAGCATCCAGTTCGAAGCCATGCGTGCACTGGGAGTTGAGGAATTTCAGGGCTATTGGTTTTCCGTTCCTGAGACGGTGCAGTCTAGGGTTCTGTCCCCGGGCCAGGCCAGTGCCATCCAAATGTTCAAGCTGGTGCAAGCCGAGGCTCCCCTGGATGAAGTGGAAACCGTGCTCAAGAAGGACGCTGCCTTGGGGGTCAGCCTGCTGCGGATCATTAACTCAGCCTCCTCAGGCATGCGACAAAAGGTCACTTCTATCCGCCAAGCCATCATGCTTCTGGGCTATAGCCGTCTGGTGCGATGGGCAGCCATGCTCCTCACCAATGCCCATGCGCATACCAACATTCAAGGCACAGCTGCAGTCGTTCGAGGACGGATGATGGAACTGCTGGCCCAGCACAGCATGGATGCGGAAGAGGCTGGGGCTGCGTTTTTAGTGGGGCTTTTGTCACAAATCGATACCCTGCTGGGTCAGCCCATGGAAGATCTGGTGCAACAACTGGCCCTGGACGATGCGGTCTCGCACGCCCTATTGACAGGCGACGGGAAGTTCGGTGCATTGCTGGCCTTGGTGTGCGCTTGCGAATCGGACGATGAGGCCGCGTTCTCAGTGGCATTCAGTCGACTGCCCTACTCCCTGCGGCATATCAACATGGCGCACATGGAGGCACTGGTGTGGGCGGATAGCCTTTCAGAGTGACGGTGGGCTCCACCGGCATCTTTACATTGCCACGGTAAACCCCGCGGCGCCGCCCGGAGTTAATGGAACTAAGCCCCGGATTTGATTTGCGGCGCAGGCTCTTTACCCGGCAGCAAATCTACTTCGTCATCGATTGACGGCCCCGATCCAGAATGGGCGCCACTTTGAGCACCATGCCATGACATTCAAAACACTTTTCACCTTGTCCTTGCTCTGCGCTGCAGGAGCCAGCAACGCACAGGAAGTCGGGCGGGTGATCTCCACCCAACCCATCGTTCAGCAAGTAGCCACTCCGCGGCAAGTGTGTAACGACCAACAGGTGGAAGTCATTCCCCAGAAATCGGGCGCCGGTGCCGCTATGGGTGCGGTTGCGGGCGGCGCCATCGGCAACGCTGTCGGTCGCGGCGCAGGCAATGCGGCTGCGACGGTGATCGGTGTTTTAGGGGGTGCTGTACTGGGCGACCGCATTGAGGGCTCACCGGCACCCCAAATACAGACGGTGCGCAACTGCAACATGCAAAACTTCTACGAAAACCGGACAGTGGCCTACAACGTGATTTACGAGTACGCAGGCCGGCAGTATTCGGTGCAGATGCCCCACGATCCGGGACCGAGTGTGCAGTTGCAAGTCACTCCGGTGGGGGTGAACAATCCAAACCCGGCATATACCCCACAGGTGCCTGTGGTGCAGCAGACCTACGTGCCCGCACCTGTCATTGAGTCCCGTGTGATCTATCAGCCGTATTACCAGCGCCCCTATTACTTTCCGCCGGTAAACCTGCATTTCGGCTACGGGCACTGGGGACATCACCACTGGAGGTAGCAATAGCTGGGAGTGTGGGGCGGGCACGTACAAATAACGCCCTCTGTCGATGTGGTGCGGCTGGCGGGGATCGAACCCACGACCCTTGGCTTCGGAGGCCAATACTCTATCCACTGAGCTACAGCCGCAACAGAGCTGGGATTGTAGGTGTTTTCAAAGGGGCGGCCGCTATAATCGCGACCAGATTGAAAGCCCCCGATTAATTTGAGGACACACATGAGCGACAACAGCCAAGCCACCGGGCACGAAGAAGACCACACTGGCCCTATCAAGACGCCCAAACAATTGCTGTTGGCGGCATTCTTCTCTTTTGTGATCCCCATCTTCGTGATCATCGGGCTCGTGTATTACGTCACCTCGGCCAACAAACCCGCGGCTGGTGCTGTCAACACGGAGAAAGCGACCGCTGAGCGCATTCAAAAAGTCGGCATGGTGGAAATCCGCGATGCCAACCGGGAAATGAAGAGCGGTGAAGAAGTGTTCAAGGCCCAGTGCGCTGCGTGCCACGCGACGGGTGCCGCAGGCGCACCTAAATTCGGCGATACCGCCGCTTGGGGCGCACGCGTGAAGACCGGCTTTGACGCACTCTACAACTCCGCTATGAAGGGCAAGGGCGCCATGGGTGCCCAGGGCGGCGGCGATTTTTCTGATTACGAAGTTGCCCGTGCTGTGGTCTACATGGCCAACGCCGGCGGTGCCAAGTTCGATGAGCCCAAGAAGCCTGTAGCCGAAGCCAAGTAAGTTCTTTACACACTTTAAAAAGCCGACTTTATGTCGGCTTTTTTGTGCTCCGGGCCCGTAGAACTTGAGCAAGCAGCTACATTTTTTATAGCAGCTCTAGGTTGTTTTCAACCGGGCTGAAGGGCTGCGAATAAATCTAAAACGGCTTTCTAGGGTCGCCTGAATCACATCCTCCGGGGCCCATTGGCCCGCCTCCACCATGGCAGCAGCGTGCTCCATGTCAGCCGTGTGCACAAGACCCATGCCGAGTGGGGTTGCCAGATAGAGGTGGCCCGCCTCGTCCAGATAGCTGGCCAAGACTTGAGTGGATAAGCCACTGTGCGAGGCCACCTCGCCGCTTGAGCTGACGCGCCAGACCCAAGGCGTGTGTTGCAGTTCGACGTATACGCGCTGCGGTCCATTCTGAAAGTACCAGCAACCGTCAGCGTCTGCAGCGTAGTTGCGCTGGATGAAGTCAATCAGTTTCTCGTGTTGCAGGCGGCTACCTTTGGCACCTCGGGCCCCGCTGGTGAAAGCTCCGGCCGCCTGTGCGGCGTCGTCTCGAAGGTACCAGTCTCCACGGCCGTCCAAGCCCAACCATCCAAAACAATCCGGCACATTCGGCCATTTGGCCATCGCCTGCTTCACGATATCGTCCATAGCTAGTTCATTCCGCCTGAAAGGGAACCAGCTAGCCAAGAACCCACCGCCTCCGGCATGGTTCGCACGTGCCCCGGCACCCGTCCTTGTGGGAAACCGACGTGTCCACCGTGAGCCGGTTGCCAGAGTGTCACGTGCTGCCCTACTTCTGCCTGTGAAGGCAGACTCCAAGCGGGAACAAACGGATCGTTTCGCGCGTTCACCACGAGTGCTGGTATCCGAATCCGGTGCAAATGGGGCTTTGCGGATGCACGGGCCCAGTAGTCCTCGGTACTTTTGAAGCCATGTAGTGGGGCTGTGAAGATGTTGTCGAATTCATAAAGATCGCGCGCTGCCTTCAATGCGTCTCCATCGAACAGCCCCGGAAATTGAGCCAGCTTCTGCAGTGCTTTAGGCACCATGGTGTTCAAGAACATGCGTGTGTATACCAGACGGTTGAAACCCCTGCCTATTGCATAGCCACCAGCCGCAAGGTCAATCGGAGAACATACAGCAGCCACTGCCATGGCCGTTGCTGCGGCAGTGTCGCCCGCTTCCTCTGCCCAGCGCAACAGGGCATTGCCACCCAAGGAAACACCCACAGCGAGGATAGGGCCGACATGCCGACGGCGGAACTGCTGGAGCACCCATCCGATCTCCTCATAGTCGCCAGAGTGATAAGCGCGGGGCGCACGGTTCAGCTCTCCGCTGCACCCTCTGAAATGCGGCACTGCATAAGCCATGCCGCGCGATTGTGCAAAGTCAGCGAAGGCTTCGGCGTAGTGGCTGCGGGAGGTGCCCTCGAGCCCGTGGAACAGCACCAGCAATGGCGCTTCGCTGCTTACGGACGAGTGGAGCCAGTCGACATCGACAAAGTCATCGTCGGGGGTATCCCAGCGCTCCCGGTGATATTGAGGGTGAGGCCCAAATACGCGCGTGGAATACAGTGCCGGCCAGATGGTCTGGAGGTTACCCCCTGGGAGCCAGGCTGGTGCTACATAATTCATAGCTACTCGCGCTTTATTCATGGGCGCTAGGTACCTATTCAATGCAATACCTGGGGAGTGTGCAGATGACCCGTTGCATCTTCAGGTGTTCCAGGGCTGGCGTGGTGCACTACGAGGCGCCAGCCTTGCGGGGTCTTGTGATACACGTTGGTGGCAATCACATGGGCGCTGCTCGGCCCCTCAGGCGTGAGAATGTCGACCTTTTCCAGCACATGGTGGACAGCGCTCGCGATGGAGTCCACCCGTCGTATGTGTTCCGGGCGCACTTGCACGGCGCCACCATGCGCAAACATGGCTTCAAATGCCGCGCGTATGGCGCCCGCACCCATCAGGCGGCCGCCGCCGGGGTGAATGCAGGCTATATCGTCCTCATCGGCCCAGCAAGCCATGAGTTTCTCGAGATCACCCAGTTGCAGGGCCTCGTAGAAAGCGGCTTCAACTTCGTCGGGTGTACCGCCCATTACGGCATGCAGTTTTGCTTTTTGTCTTGGCATGGTGGGATTCTCTCGCATCTGCGGCGGCTGTGCTGTACGCTGGCTGTAGGATGTAAGGCTATGTTTGTCCTGGAGGATCGGGTATGGAATCGTCTTTGAAATCGGGTTGCACACGTTGGTTGCATCGACTGGCGGGCGGTGTCGCCGTGGCCTTGGCTCTCCTGTTGAGTGGTTGCGGGTACAACGATTTCCAGCGCTTGGATGAGCAGACGCAAGCGGCATGGAGTGAGGTGTTGAATCAGTACCAGCGCCGTGCCGACCTGGTGCCCAACATCGTAGCTACCGTGAAGGGCGAAGCTGCCTTTGAGCAAGACACCTTGACCAAGGTGGTCGAAGCACGTGCCAAGGCAACCTCCATGCAAGTCAGCCCCGAGACCCTGAACAACCCGGATGCTTTCGCCAAGTTCCAGAAAGCCCAAGGCGAATTGGGCGGAGCGCTAAGCCGGCTGATGGTGGTGAGTGAACAGTACCCCAACCTGAAGGCCAATCAGGGTTTCAGCGATCTGCGTGTGCAACTAGAAGGGACAGAAAACCGCATCACCGTAGCCCGCAATCGCTACATCCAAAGCGTGCAGGAATACAACGTGTTGGCGCGCAGTTTCCCCAGCAATCTCACCGCGATGGTCTTTAGCTACCAGCCCAAACCCGCTTTCACCGTTGCCAACGAGGCTGCCATTAGCGCGCCCCCCGTGGTTGATTTCAACAAGAAGTAAATTCCTTGTCCGTTCCCCAGCCTTCCCGATTTGTTTGGCCTGCGGCCTGCATTGCCTTCCTGTGGAGTGCGTTGGTGTTGGGCGCATGGGCCCAGACCGTTCGACCCGTACCTGTACTGTCATCGCGCGTGATCGATGAAACAGGGACGTTGACAGCGGTACAGAGTCAGGCGATTGCCGCTAAATTGGCAGCACTTGAGAAGCAAACCGGGGCACAGATGGTTGTCCTCATGGTGAGTACCACTGCGCCGGAAGATATCGCGGTGTACGCTCAGCGTGTCGGTGATACGTGGAAGGTGGGACGTAAAGATGTGGGCGATGGCCTCCTTTTGGTGGTAGCCAAGCAAGACAGAAAAATCCGGATTGAAGTTGCAAAGACTCTGGAGGGAGCGATTCCCGACCTTCTGGCTAGCCGTGTAATTTCAGAGACCATTGCACTCCGCTTCAAGCAGGGAGATTTTGTGGGTGGTGTGGATGCCGGCGTAGACCAGTTATCCGGCCTGATACGCGGCGAGCAGCTCCCTGCGCCGCACAGCGCTCAGCGCAATGGCTCCGGATTTCAATGGATGGATTTAGCCGTGTTTTTGTTTTTTGCCTCCGCCATTGCAGGTTCCATGGCTCGCCGGGCCTTCGGGACACGAGTAGGCTCCACGCTAATCGGTGTAGCTTGTGGTGTCGTGGTTTTCTATGTGACAAAGACTTGGTGGCTGGCGCTGCTAGCCAGCTTTGCAGGCTTACTGATGACCTTGATCTCCAGTTTCAGTCGCGTTGGAGCGGGCTCTGCAAATGCGGGCAGCTATTCCGGTGGCGGCACGGGTGGCTGGTCAGGCAGCGACAACGGCGGCGGGTTCAGCTCAGGCGGTGGGGGTAATTTCGGAGGCGGTGGCGCCTCAGGAGGCTGGTGATGTTGCAGCTTTGGACCCGTTGGCTTCGCCATCGTTGGGCCGACGACGCCGTACGGCGGTTGCCCTCAGGTTTGAATGATCGATTGGCTGCCCACGTTCGTCGGTGTGAGCGTACCCATAGCGGAGAGATCAGGGTCTCTATCGAGTCAGCGCTTCCTGGTCGCTACCTGTTGCAGTCTGCGGCTATGAAGACCCTTGTACGCCAGCGCGCCGTGGACGAGTTCTCGCGCCTCAGGGTGTGGGACACCGAATACAACAACGGGGTCCTTATCTACCTGTGCTTGGCTGAACGAGCCATAGAGTTGGTGGCAGACCGCGGTATACAGCACAAGGTCGACGACACGCATTGGGCAAAGTTAATTGGCTCTCTAGGAGAGAGCTTGCAGGCCGGCCACTGGGAGACCGGATTGTGCACGGCCATCGATGCGGTAAGCCATACGCTACAGACGCATTTTCCACTGGCATCCGGCCAGGACAACCCGAATGAACTTTCGGACAGTCCGAGTATTCGATAGCGTCCGTTCACAAACGACAAAGCCACCCGAGGGTGGCTTTGTGAAGGAGGTAAACCAATGGCTTACTTCTTTTTGAGGAACTTGCGGGCTGCCGAGATCTCTGCCGCCATCACTGCGATTTCCGATTGGATACGGGCAATGTCGATTTCGCTCTTGGCGTTCTTCAAGGCTTCTTCCGCGGCCGCTTTAGCAGCATTGGATTTTTCCTCATCCAAGTCCTTGCCGCGCACGGCCGTGTCAGACAACACGGTCACGCAGTTAGGCTGCACTTCCAACAGGCCGCCGGCTACGAACACAAACTCTTCGCCGCCATCGGCTTTTTGAATGCGCACCGAGCCGGGCTTGATGCGCGTGATCAAGGGCGTATGGCGGGGCTTGATACCCAGCTCGCCAGCCTCACCGGGAAGCGCCACGAAGACGGCTTCACCGGAGAAGATGGACTCTTCTGCACTGACCACATCAACGTGGATGGTGTTCATGACTTAGACCTTCTTGGCTTTTTCGAACGCTTCGTCGATGGTACCGACCATGTAGAATCGCCGGCAACGATCATCTTGAAACCACGGATGGTTTCAGCCAAGGTGACGTACTTGCCAGGGGAACCTGTAAACACTTCAGCCACGTGGAAAGGCTGGGACAGGAAACGCTGGATCTTGCGAGCACGTGCCACTGTCAGCTTGTCTTCAGGGGCCAGTTCGTCCATACCCAGAATCGCGATGATGTCGCGCAATTCCTTGTAGCGCTGCAGAGTACCTTGCACTGCGCGGGCTACGGAATAGTGCTCTTCGCCAACCACGTTGGGGTCCAGCTGACGGCTGGTGGAGTCCAGCGGATCCACAGCGGGGTAGATACCCAAGGAAGCGATATCACGGGACAACACGACGGTGGAGTCCAAGTGAGCGAAGGTGGTTGCAGGAGATGGGTCGGTCAAGTCATCGGCAGGCACGTACACGGCCTGGATGGAAGTGATGGAACCCACTTTGGTAGACGTAATACGCTCTTGCAGACGGCCCATTTCTTCAGCCAGCGTAGGCTGGTAACCCACGGCAGAAGGCATACGACCCAGCAGCGCGGACACTTCTGTACCGGCCAAGGTGTAACGATAGATGTTATCCACGAAGAACAACACGTCACGGCCTTCGTCACGGAAAGATTCCGCAATGGTCAAACCAGTCAACGCCACGCGCAAACGGTTGCCTGGTGGCTCGTTCATCTGGCCGTACACCATCGCCACTTTGGACTTGGGCAGGTCTTCCAGATTCACAACGCCGGAGTCAGCCATTTCGTGATAGAAGTCGTTACCTTCACGGGTACGCTCACCCACACCGGCAAACACGGACAAACCGCTGTGTGCCTTGGCGATGTTGTTGATCAGTTCCATCATGTTCACGGTTTTGCCCACACCGGCACCACCGAACAGACCGACTTTACCGCCCTTGGCGAACGGGCATACCAAGTCAATCACCTTGATGCCGGTTTCCAGCAACTCTTGCGATGGGCTCAGCTCATCGTAAGTAGGCGCCTTGCGGTGGATAGAAGCTGTCAGCTCGGAAGCCACAGGACCGCGTTCATCAATGGGCGCACCCAGCACGTCCATGATACGACCCAGAGTCGCTTGGCCCACGGGGACCATGATGGGCTTCTCGGTGTTGGACACGATCATGCCGCGGCGCAGGCCGTCAGAAGATCCCAAAGCGATGGTACGGACGATGCCGTCACCCAGCTGCTGCTGAACTTCCAGCGTCAGGGTAGAGCCTTCCATCTTCAGCGCGTCATAAATGCCGGGCATCTTGTCACGTGGGAACTCAACGTCCACCACCGCGCCAATACACTGAACAATTTTTCCCTGGACTTGGGAGTTAGCTTGAGCCATTTTTCGCTCCAAAAATTAAATCTTTAACAAAAACTCGGATGCTTCCGTGCGGACCGGTTTACACCGCCGCGGCACCGGCCACGATTTCCGACAACTCTTTGGTAATGGCGGCTTGGCGGGTCTTGTTGTAGACCAGCTTCAGTTCACCAATCACGCTTCCAGCGTTGTCCGTCGCAGCCTTCATAGCCACCATGCGCGCCGATTGCTCGGACGCCATGTTTTCGGCCACGGCCTGATACACCAGTGCCTCGACGTAACGCGTCAACAGATCGTCAATCACCGCTTGCGCATCGGGTTCGTAGATGTAATCCCAAGCGTGGTTGGAACCACTGGCTTGAGATTCAGCTTCCATCTGCGCAGCAGACAGAGGCAACAACTGCTGAACCACGGGTTCCTGCTTCATGGTGTTGATGAACTTGGTGTAGCACAGGTACACCGCATTCACCTCACCCTTGACATACGCATCCAGCAACACCTTGACGGGCCCGATCAGCTTGTCGAGGTGGGGCGTATCGCCCAACTGGGTTGCGTGCGAAACCACTTTGGCGCCCACACGGTTCAAGAAACCCAAGCCCTTGTTACCGATTGCGACTGCTTGCGCCGAAACGCCCGCAGCTTGCAAATCACGCAGCTTGCCGGTCACGGAACGCAGCACGTTGGTGTTCATGCCACCACACAGACCCTTGTCTGTGGTTACGACGATAAACCCGGAGGTCTTTGCGTCGTTGGTCTGCATGAATGCGTGCGTGTATTCCGGATTGGCCTTGCCGAGGTTGGTAGCAATATTGCGAATCTTGTCGCTATACGGACGAGCAGCCCGCATCCGGTCTTGCGCTTTGCGCATTTTGGATGCGGCCACCATTTCCATGGCCTTGGTGATCTTCTTGGTGTTTTCCACCGATTTGATCTTGCCGCGTATTTCCTTACCTGCTGCCATACAAGGCTCCTTGGGTCATCAGGTCGGAATTAGGCGAAAGACTTCTTGAACGCTGCAATTGCAGCGT
>RFQA01000005.1 GCA_009925925.1 Betaproteobacteria bacterium | reverse complement strand
GCGGGCTTACGATCAGGCGGGCATAAAAATCGGACAACGCGGCCTCTCGCACTTGCACTTTGGTGGCGGTGCCGGGTGCCATGCTGAAATCGATGCCGGGCACGTTCAGCGCCTTCCAGCTCAGCAACTCCTCACCCAGACTCTCTGCACCTTTGCCGCTGGTGTTGGCTTTGAAGTCATCCAGCGCCGCATCGCCCTTCACGCTAACTTCCGGCCCGGCTGCTAAGGCGGCGTAGCGCACTTGGCCCTTGAAGCTGGCGTCGGCCCGCAACAGGTCGAGGTTCAAGGCGCCGACGACGTAGCTGGCAAACGCGTGGGCCGGTACATCCACCAGCTCCACCTCGCCCGAGGCCACCACCGGGTCCCACATCACATTGCCGGTGTAGCGCAAGCTGCCGGCAGACGCCTGGCCGGCCTTGAGCTTGCCCGCCAATTGCAATGGCATGGGCTTTTTGCCATCCGGCTGGATGTTTTTGGCCTGCACCTGCAGCTCGCGCAACTCCAAACGGACAGGACGCGCGGGCAGGCGGTCGGCGAACGCCATATGCCCGTCTTCCAGCTTGAACTCGCCCACATTCAACTTCCAGGGCGAGGGCGACTTGGCGGCTTCTGCCTTGGCTTTAACGCCGGCATTGGCTGGCTTGCCACCAGAAGCATCTCCCACCGTTGCCGCCGATGCCTCAGTAGGCTTTAGCCAACTTTCAAACATCCAGTGGCCGTCCGCATCGCGCCGCACGCCGGTGCTGGGTTGCCGCAGCAGCACCTTGCCCACCGTCGCACTGCGCGCCATCGTGTCTACCCGCACATCGATCACTTCCAGCAGCTTGAACTGCGGCATGTCTGCCGAGCTGGGGCCGTTGTTGGTGGCATTCGCGTTCGCATCCACGCTCCTGTTCGCACGGGGTTCTGCGGCCGGCTTGTCGCTGACCAAAGCCACATCGCGCAGGGCCAGCTTTTGCACCACGGCCGTCTGGCGCTGACCGTCCCAGGTGATATTCACATGGGTGTCCGCCTGCCCGCGCAAACCGGGCAATAGGTAGGGCGACACATAGCCCGACACCAGGCCCAGCCCGAAGTCCGACACGCTGGCCTCGGCCTTTCCGGCGTCCACTGTGCCTTCGCCTTGCAAGCTGATCTGGGTAGCGGGTGCTTTGGAGCCCGCGGCCAGGCTTTGCAAACGCGCCTTCAGGTCCAGCGTGGCGGCTTCTTTCATGGGCCACTGCAGTTTGGAGATGGTGACCTGCAAGTCCCGCAGCCCCAGGCGCGTGGCCGGGGCGGTGACCTGATCTGTCCAGTCCACCGAAGCGTCCTTCAGCGCCAGCGTATCCAGCTGCAAGGCCCAAGGCATCGGCGCTGGTGTTTCAGCATCTTTTTGGCCACTAGCGCCCGTGGAATCTGCGCGAGCAGCTACGCCATTAGGAGCATTTTGTTTTGCCGGCGCAGGCGGTAAAAGGTTCAGGCTGCCATCCGCGGCGCGCACCACGTTGAGCACGGGGGCATTCAGGGTGATGCCAGAGAGCTTCACGCTGCGCTCCAGCGGGCGCACATCGGCCAGGCCCACCTGCAGGGTGTCAGCCGAGAACAGCGGCTTGCCCTTGGTGTCTTGCACAGCTAGGCGGCTCACAGTGACCGAGCCTGACAAGGTCACTGCTGTTTGCGGGCTCTGCACAAAGCCCAGTTTGATATCTGCATCCACCACCGCGCTTTGGGGCTTCACCGGCAAATTGGCCGGCAGGTAGGGCAAGTAAGGCGCGAGATCCAACTGGCTGATCTTGAGCTCGGCATCCCCCTTGCGGCTTTGCGCGAAAGGCGTGCCCTCGGCTTCCGAGTCGAAATGGCTGCCATTAAGCACAAAGGCCAATCGGGGGGACACCAGCACATCGCGCTTGGAATCGAAGCTGCTCAAAAACGGCAGGCTGATCTGCAAGTCCCGCAGGGTGTGCACCCGCTCAGCGCCACCGGCGCGGTCGGTGTAGTCCACACTGCCCCGGTTCAGGGTGAGGTTGTAGACCGCAAACTTTGGCGCGGGTCCGGCAGAGGTGTCGTCGGGCTTGTTCAGGCGCTGGATGATGTCGTCAATGTCGTAGCGACCGTCGCCCAGGTGGGTGAGCTGCAGCTTGGGCGCATCCACGGTGACTGCATCTATCACCGGAGCCAGCCGGAACAGCGACTGCGCCTCTGCATCCACATACACCCGGTCCAGCGAGAACTGCACGCCCTTGCCATCGGCGGTGGCCACCGCAAATTCGCGTACCGTGAGCTCCAGCGACCAGGGCGAAAACGCAATGCTCCCGATGGTCACTTGCCGGCCCAGCAGCTCGCTCAGGCGGCTTTGCGCCTGGCTTTTGACCAGCGGCGGCACCGCGGCCCAGGCCAGCGCCCACAAAGCCAGCAAACCGCCAAGCCCCCAGACCAGTCGGCGAAACCAAGGTGAAGAAACAAGAGCGCGTGGATTCATAAGACAGCAGTTTCGTGGAGTAGCGTGCCCCCTGATGGTACCCAAGCCACTATGGCAAAGCAGCGCCCTGTTGACTTGCATCAAGCTGTCACAGCCCTTGCCATGGGAAGCTCGCGCCCAGCCTGAGGAGCACCCCATGAAACAAAGCAGCCTTCAAATCATCAAAGACGAACACGCCGCGTTGCGCGCCATGTTGCAGTCACTCACCATGATGCTGGACCGCGGCCCGGGCGATGAGCCCGAAGGCTTTTTTGACGTGGTGCGCGCCATGCTCTTCTACATTGACGAGTTCCCCGAAAAGCTGCACCACCCCAAAGAGTCCAACCTGCTGTTCCCGCGCGTGGCGCGGCTGGCCCCGCAGGCCATGGAAGCCATCGTCCAGCTTGAAGAAGACCACGCACACAGCGAAGCATCCGTGCGCGACCTGCAGCACTTGCTGTTGGGCTGGGAGCTGATCGGCGAGAGCCGCCGCGCCGCTTTTGACACTGCCGTGCGCCGCTACGTGCAGGCTTATCTGGCCCATATGCAGCTGGAAGAAACCACCATCCTGCCTATTGCGCAGACTACCCTCACCGACCAGGATTGGGCCGAGCTGGACGCTGCGTTTGAAGCCAACCGCGACCCGCTGGCCACCAAGGGCCAGCGCGATCCGGTGTACGACCGGCTGTTCACCCGCATCGTGATGCGGGCGCCTGCGCCTATCGGCGTCGGCGAAGCCTGATTCTTTTTACTCAGGCCGCGCCTTGGCGGCAGAAACCCTAATTGTTGGCATGATCACCGTTGGTAAATAATTCGACGGTTCAACAAAAGCCTTCGCATCCTGTGCGAGCGGCTCCCCAGATCATGAAAACAACAGGCGACCAACAGCTAGTCAAGCGCATCAACCGCAGTGTGCTGCTGCGGCAGCTGCGGGCGCAACCCGGCCTCTCGCGTGCCCAGCTGGCGCTTGAGAGCGGGCTCACCAAGTCCACCGTCAGCCTGCTGGTGCGCGAACTGATTGACGAAGGCTGGGTCACCGAGACTGACGTCACCACCACCCAAACCCAGGGCCGCCCCTCCACGCCGCTGCACATCGACACCCGCTCGCGCGGGCTGATCGGTGTGGAAGTGGCAGTGGAAGCCCTGCGGGTGGTGGGTGTGTCGCTCAACGGCCAAGTCTTGTGCGCGGCCGAAGAGGCACTCAACGGCACCAAACCCGACGACGTGTGCCGCCAAGCCGCCCGCCTGATTGCCCGCACCTACAAGCAACTGCAGCAGCGCAACATCGAGGCACTGGGCGTGGGCGTGGGCTTGCCCGGCGCATTTGACGAGGCCACCGGCATGCTGCGCTTTGCCCCCAACCTCGGCTGGCGCAATGTGGACCTCATGCCCCCGATTGCCGAAGCGCTGGCCAAAGCCAAGCTGCCCCAGCTCAAGGTGCACCTGCAAAACGAGGCTGACACCGCGGCATTAAGCGAATACGAGTTTTCTGATGGCGATGCCAAAGACTCGCTGATCTTCGTGACCTGCGGTGTGGGCGTGGGCGCCGGCATTGTGCTCAATGACCGGCTGTTTACCGGCGTGCAAGGCATGGCCGGTGAAATCGGCCACAACATTTTGCAAATTGACGGCCCCCTGTGCTCCTGCGGGCGCCGGGGTTGCGCCGAAACCTTCTTCGGTGCCCGCACCTTGGCCAAACTGCCCGACCCGACCCAAGGGGGCCACTACCTGGGCGTGGTGCTGCAAAACTTGTGGACCACCTTCAACCCCAGCACCCTGGTGGTGGGCGGCCCCTCGTGCGACACCTACCCCGGCATCGTCAAAGCCGCGCAAGACACCCTGCAGCGCTATGCCGGTGCAGCCGGCATGGCCGCCCCCACTGTGCGCCCCGCACGTTACGGCCTGCTGGCATCTGCCGTGGGCGCTGCCGCGCTGGTGCTGCACCACGAGCTGCGGCCCATGCACACCGGCACCCCTTTGGCCGCAGCGCGCCAGGCCGACGGCGAACCCCTTTCTCACACCACAACGACAACAACGGACTAACTATGTTTCTTGGAATTGATATCGGCACCTCCGAGGTGAAGGCCCTTTTGCTGGCGGATGACCATCGCATCATCGGCTCGGCCGGCACATCGCTCAGCGTGTCGCGCCCGCACCCCGGCCACAGCGAACAAAACCCGGCCGACTGGTGGGCAGCCACCCAAAGCGCCCTGCTCAAGCTGCAAGCGGCCCACCCTGCCCACTACGCTGCGGTGCACGCCATCGGCCTGTCAGGCCAGATGCACGGCGCCGTGCTGCTGGACGCGCAAGACCGCGTGTTGCGCCCCGCCATTTTGTGGAACGACACCCGCTGCGCCCTGGAGTGCACCGAGATGATGGACGCCCTGCCCGGCCTCACCGACCTGGCAGGCAGCCTGGCCATGCCCGGCTTTACCGCGCCCAAGCTACGCTGGGTGGCCAAGCACGAGCCTGAGGTCTTTCAACAAGTGGCCAAAGTGCTACTTCCCAAGGACTATGTGCGCCTCATGCTCACCGGCGAATACGCCTGCGACATGTCAGATGCCAGCGGCACCCTCTGGCTGGACGTGCAGCAGCGCGACTGGTCTGACGCACTACTCAACCTGACAGGCCTGAACCGCAGCCACATGCCCCGTTTGGTAGAAGGCAGCGCCCCCGGCGGACTGCTCAAAACCGATGTAGCCCGCCTGCTGGGCCTGCACCCCGGCATCGTGGTGGCAGGTGGCGCGGGCGACAACGCCGCCAGCGCCGTGGGCATGGGCGCGGTGGACAGCGGCCAAGGCTTCTTGTCGCTGGGCACCAGCGGCGTGCTGTTTGTGGTGACGCCCAGCTACCAGCCCAATGCAGCCAGCGCCACCCACGCGTTTTGCCATGCTGTGCCCGGCCGCTGGCACCAGATGAGCGTGATGCTCTCTGCCGCCAGCAGCCTGCAGTGGGTGACTGACCTGCTGGGCGCGCCCAACGCCGGTGTAGTGGCCGAAAAGGCCGGTGCCCTGAGCGCAGCGCAGCGCGCCGCATCGCCCCTGTTTTTGCCTTACCTGGGTGGCGAGCGCACCCCGCACAACGACGCCAACGTGCGCGGCAGCTTCCACGGCCTGAGCTTTGACACCGACGCCGCCCGCCTGGGCTACGCCGTCATTGAAGGCGTGACCTTCGGCCTCAAAGACGGTCTGGCCGCCCTTAACGCGGCTGGCAGCACCGTGAACCGCCTCTCGCTGGTGGGCGGCGGCGCGCGCAGCACCTTCTGGGCGCAGCAGCTGGCCACCGCGCTGGATGTGGAAATCGTCACCCACGGCAGCTCAGCCGTAGGCGGCGCCCTGGGTGCAGCCCGCCTGGGATGGCTGGCCACAGGCGCTGCGCAGGACTATGTGTGCCTGAGCCCCGAGGTGGACGCCACCTACCGCCCCGATGCCGCCGAGCAGCCCCTGCTGCTGGAACGCTACGCCAACTTCCGCAGCCTGTACCGCTGATACGGGTAAGCCCTTGATCCACAAGGGCGCCCTTTCATGATTTAATTCGACCACACAACTAAACAACCCCGAGGAAACGCCATGAGCCATTACTTCCCCACCGTCGCGGCGCCCGTTGCCTATGAAGGCCCGCAATCCACCAACCCGTTGGCCTTCAAGTGGTACGACAAAGACCGTATGGTCCTAGGCAAGCGCATGGAAGAGCACCTGCGCTTTGCCAGCTGCTACTGGCACACCTTCTGCTGGAACGGGCTGGACCCGTTTGGTGGCGACACCTTCCAGCGCCCCTGGCACTCCATGACCGACCCCATGGCCGCCGCCAAGGCCAAGGCCGAAGTCGCGTTTGAGTTTTTTACCAAGCTGGGCGCGCCCTACTACTGCTTCCACGACCGCGACGTGGCCCCCGAAGGCGCCACCCCGCGTGAGAGCGTGAACAACCTGCGCGAGATAGTGGATATTCTGGGCGCCAAGCAGCAAGCCACCGGCATGAAGCTGCTGTGGGGCACAGCCAACCTCTTTTCACACCGCCGCTTCATGTCGGGCGCGGCCACCAACCCCAACCCCGAAATCTTTGCCATGGGCGCCCTGCAGGTGAAAGAAGCCATGGACGCCACCCTGAAACTGGGCGGCGAAAACTACGTACTGTGGGGCGGCCGCGAAGGCTACGAGACCCTGCTCAACACCCGCATGGGCCACGAGCTGGACCAGATGGGCCGCTTCCTGAACATGGTGGTGGAGTACAAGCACAAGATCGGCTTCAAGGGCACCATCCTGCTCGAACCCAAACCCCGCGAACCCTCCAAGCACCAGTACGACTTTGACACCGCCACCGTCTACGGCTTCCTGTGCCGCTACGGCCTGGAGAAGGAAATCAAGGTCAACATCGAAGCCAACCACGCCACTCTGTCGGGCCACAGCTTTGAACATGAAATTGCCACGGCCATTGACCTGGGCATTTTTGGCTCCATCGACATGAACCGCGGCGACATGCAGTGCGGCTGGGACACCGACCAGTTCCCCAACAACATCCCCGAAACCGCGCTGGCGATGTACCTGATCTTGAAGGGCGGCGGCTTCACCACCGGCGGCCTGAACTTTGACGCCAAAGTGCGCCGCCAGAGCATCGACCCCGAAGACATCTTCCACGGCCACATCGGCGGCATGGACGTATCCGCCCGCGCCCTGCTGATTGCCGAGAAGATGATCACCGACGGCAAGTTCGCCCAAGTGACCGAAGACCGCTACGCCGGCTGGAAAGGCAGCTTCGGCCAGGACGTGCTGACCGGCAAGCTGGGCCTGGACGCCGTGGCCCAACGCGTGCTGGACCAAAACGTGGACGTGCAACCCGTCTCCGGCCGCCAGGAGCGGATTGAGAACCAGCTGAACAGCTACATCTGAATT
Source organism: Betaproteobacteria bacterium (assembly GCA_009925925.1). Taxonomy (GTDB): domain Bacteria; phylum Pseudomonadota; class Gammaproteobacteria; order Burkholderiales; family Burkholderiaceae_C; genus Allorhodoferax. Next base: position 35,574 of record RFQA01000005.1, on the reverse strand, counting down.
GCGCCGCAGAAAAGCGGAAAGACAAAGGCCCCGCAGGTGAATGCCTGCGGGGCCTTTTTGTTTATCTGCTTTGGGCCAGTTGCGGATTGTGTTTAATGACCGCTTTGCAGAGGTATGTTCCGAACCATAACTGGGCAGAGACATTCCGCGCGAGCGAATGAGATGGGCTGGTAGCGATAGTGGCGGTTTGTGATCTGCCTGCTCCCAAGCAGTCAGCGGTAGTTGATTCTTGGCCCATTGTTGTCTACGTTCAGAGCCTTGTCGGGTTGTCCTCTGCTTCGGACCATAAGAGTTGGCCTTAACCCGAATGCCGCTAGCCTGGCCAAGTCACTTTCTGATGGCCAATCTAGACGATGTCGCTGTGAAAATCCTTGAGGTGGACTTGCGCCCATTTGGCAACATCATCAAGGATGGGGCGCAATGAGGCGCCACTTTCCGTGACTTGATAGGCGTTGTTTCGCGCGCTCCCCTGAGGGTTCGTTCGTTCTATCAGTTTCAAGTAGGTCAGCAAGCTCAGTCTCGACGCGAGGATATTGGTCGAGATGCGCTCTGGAGCCGCAAGAAGTTCCGAATACGTGCGCGGCCCGTGCATCAACAGGTCACGAATGATCAGCAGGGACCACTTGTCACCCAACACGTCCAAGGCTGAACTTATCGGACATACAGACCGCCAATCTACTGCGTCCAATTCTTTGGTCATCCTTTTGCTCCAGGAAACTGTCTGAAGCATGAAACGGCGATCCAAGCGACGCCAATGAGGCCGTCACCCTCCATTGCAGGCGCGTTGAATGCCGCTGTTTTGCGGCTCATGTATTTAACGGGCCATGAAATGCGCAATGATTTCCCACACATAGACGAGCATCGAGAACTGTGCGACCGCGAATACCGCGGTTCGCAGATAAGGGATGCCAGCAATATAGACCATTGCATGAAGCACACGCGCACTGAGCAGCACCATCCCTGCAACCATTGTCACCCCATTTGTAGCACCGGTGATATGGGCTATTCCGATGACGGCCGCGTACATCGCCAGATTATCGGCAAGATTGTCATGGGCGCGAATAGCCCTTCCACCCCATGCCGCGACACCTTCGAGCACCGTATCGCGGTTGTAAAAGATCCACTTTATGCCGCCTGGCACCGAACCGCGCGCCACGAGGGGCGGCAAGGTGAGCAGTTCCGTCAACAAGGCAAGGCCTAACAAAATCCAAAGATCAGTAGTCATAGTATGGGTGGGGGAAAAAGGATTCAGCAGGCTACTGCTCGACCACATCGTGAGGCGGCCAGTCATGTAACTTGTGAAATGCAAGTCTAACGGCATAACTTGCATAACGCAAGTTATGCCGTTGCCCTCGGGTGCAATTTGAGTTCTCCCTAAGCTAACGTTAGCCCAGCCTTCCTCCAGCATGTCGGCCGCGACCGGCCGCAATAGCGGCATCACAGCCAGTCAATCAATTAGTAATTGGCCAATTCTGGATGACCGGTGTACGGAAACGATTGTCAAACCTGCTACTTCCGCTTTGGGTCGAAAGAAAGCATCAAATCCGGCTCTAGCACACACGGATTCTGCGCAAGCAGCTACAAAAAGAGTAGCGCCGTCGATATCGAAAAAACGTCGCTGGAATGGCAGCCTTCGCTATCGTGCGCAAGCTGCACGCGCTCTTAGCGCTTCGCGGAAAGCCGAAGCTTTTCATTTTCTTGCCGCATGTTTTCGATGACTTGGTCATACATTTGCAGCTGCTCGCTCAGGGCACGCAGCCGCTCGGCGGCGCTTTGGGCAATGTAGATCACCAGCTTATTTGCGACTTGGGGAAACTGTTCAATCAAACGATTCAATCCGCCCGACGAGAGCCCGGCGGCAATGACTGGAGAAATAGCCGTGCAGGTCGCTGAGCGTGGTGCCCCATCGATCAAGGCGAGCTCACCGATCAGTTCCCCCGGGCCGATGGCCGCGATATCGACTTTAGATGTACCGCCGACACCACCGGTATCTACAGTGACATCTCCCTCGAGCAACAGCAGCATGTAGCCCGTGTTGCTGACATCTCCTGCGGTGAACAGGGTCGTGCCGGCAGGAAACTTCACCAGACGCATGAGCGAAACGATGCAAGTGGCATCCTGCATCGTCAGCGCAAAGTTCGGGCGCGTTTGGCGCAACAACTCCGCCGCTTTGGCAGCGAGCTCGGGGACTTCAGTGATCGATCGGGTCGATAGTGCATTAGATGATGCAACAGTGGGGTTCATGAATGAACGTCGAGTTAGGGTGAAAGAGGATTCGGATTGCTATCAATGTCGGCAGCAACACCAAACCACTATTAAATCCGACTCTAGTGCTTATCAAACGCACGCTAGCTGCTAACAAAACTCTTTGCGCTGCGCCTTTCACCAATCGCGGTTGATGCTGGCGCTTAGCAGCAGCCTTCATCACTTAGCGGGAAGCCCCACTTAGCCTGCGACTCACTGCGTTGCTTGCGCGCAATGACAATGTTCAGCGCCAGCAGCTCGATCTGCGGGGCCGCAGCTTGGGGAAAGTCTCCGGGCCCGCGTGTAGACGTGCAACCCGTGTCCTGCCACCAGAAGCGGATTGAGAGCTTTCTGTGCTGCTACTTTGGGGGTTGTAAACGGCGGCTGCGAGCCGATGAAGATCAGTCGAATGCGTTTATTGGCCCTCATTGCGGTTACCCTCTCCAGCGCTGCCATGGCTGCTTGGGCCGCTACGGCGCCCCTCAAAGACGCGTTGTCCAGCCCTTCCGCCAAGGTGTCCATCACGCAAGCCATCAGCACTGCCGAACAGCATTTGGGCGGCAAAGCCTCCCGCGCCGAGTTTGAGAGAGCAAAGGACGGCAATGCCTACGACATTGAAATCGACACGGGACAGGTGCTCGCATCTGCCAAAGACAAGTCCGACAACGACGAAAACGACAAAGAGAACTGAGTCCTGCACCTTCTGGCTCCATCTGAGGTGCAAAGGCTGGGGGCGGACCTGAGCCCTCACGTCCCTAAGTGTGTCCTAAGTCCGCGCAAGCAAAGTTCACGGGTCCTCAACAAACACCCTTGTTTTCTACACACCATGCAAAACTCAATTCATGCGTCTGCCTATCCGGCGACTATCAACAAAGTGCCCGCGATTACCCTGGGCTTCTGGCTCATCAAGGTATTGACGACCACGGTCGGCGAAACTGTGGCTGACTACTTGGCTGTGGATGCCGGTTTCGGTCAAACCCTGACCCGCACCGTGATGGGGCTGCTCCTGGTGACAGCGCTGACGGCCCAGTTGAACAGCCGCCGTTGCCTTCTCGCGCTGTACTGGGTAAGCGTCGTGTTGGTCAGCATCGTGGGCACTCAGATCACCGATGCACTCACCGATGGTCTGGGAGTTAGCCTCTACGTCAGTACCGCCGCCTTTTCCATCTTGCTCATAGCCACATTTGCGGCCTGGTACCGCTCGGAGGGAACACTCTCCATCAACCGCATCGATACCCGCCGCCGCGAGGTCTTTTACTGGACTGCCATTCTCTGCACCTTCGCCCTCGGGACAGCGGCCGGTGATTTGGCAACTGAAGCATTGGCCCTCGGCTTCCAGACCGGCACCATCGTCTTCGGAGTATTGATTGCAGTTGCGGCTCTGGCTTACCGGCTGGGTGCATCACCTGTGCTCACGTTCTGGATTGCCTACATCCTGACCCGCCCGCTGGGTGCCGCCATGGGAGATTGGTTAACCCAGTCCCCGGAGTACGGTGGCCTGGGTCTGGGCGCCATGTGGACCAGCGTGATCTTTCTCTCTGTCATCACCGCGCTGGTCGGGCTGGCCCAAGGCCGCATGACGCGCGAAAGCTCACTGGCCTGAGCCCGCAAACACCTCTTTCCTTTATCAACCATTCACACTGAAACTCTTATGAAACCTACAACATTTCCCTACTCCTTCGCCAATCTGCTCGGTTCCGTAGTTCTGACCTGCGCAGCCTTTTCAGCCTCTGCCCTGCTGCCTGCTACAGCCGGTAACTTGCCTGTGACCCAAGCGGCCGCCCCCTCCAAACTGGGTAACCTCTCCACCTTCCGCGCCATTGCGACCGACGTGGGATCACTGGTCGATCAGGGCCAACTGGAAGCTGCAAAAAAGCGCATCAAAGACCTTGAATTGGCATGGGACTCCGCGGAAGCCGGGCTCAAGCCCCGGGCTGCGGCCGATTGGCACCGTTTGGACAAAAGCATTGACCGGGCTCTGGAAGCCCTGCGTTCCACGCCCGCCCGTGCAGCTGATTGCAAAGCCGCCATGGGCGAACTCCTGGGACTGATGGACCAGTTGGGTGGCTTGAAATAAGCTCAGGGCGGAGTATCAGCAAGGAACCAGAATGCGTGTGCTGCTTGTAGAAGACGATCCCATGATTGGCGAGTCCCTGGCCCAATCCCTCCGGGCTGCGGCCTACGCGGTGGACTGGGTCCAGGACGGGCAGGCGGCCCAGCTCGCCCTGTCCACCCAAACGTATGGCCTCATGTTGCTGGACCTGGGCCTGCCCAAAGTGGACGGGATGGAGATTCTGCGCAGTGTGCGCGCTCGGGATGACGCCGTGCCGGTACTAGTCATTACCGCCCGCGATACCGTGGAGGACCGCATCAGCGGTTTAGACCACGGCGCGGACGACTATGTCCTCAAGCCCTTTGAAATGTCCGAACTGCTGGCTCGCATGCGGGCAGTGATCCGGCGCAAAGGGGGCGCATCAGGCCCGCTCTTTACCAATGGCCACATGACCTTGGATCCAGTATCAAAAGAGGTGATCGTGGAGGGCTCCAGGACGATTTTGTCGGCGAAGGAGTTCGCCCTGTTGCACGCACTGATGGTCCGCCCGGGTGCCATTCTTTCGCGTGCTGAGCTGGAAGATCGCCTCTATGGCTGGAACCAGGAAGTCGAGAGTAACGCCGTGGAATTTCTGATCCATGCCATCCGTAAAAAGCTGGGCAGTGACTCGATCAAGAACGTAAGGGGAATGGGATGGATGGTCAGCAAAAAACTGTGAACGCCTCCTTGCAACGCAAACTTTCAGTCTGGATGGCAGTGGCTATCGTGGTGATGGCTGTCGTGGCTGGTGTGCTGTCCTATTTCACGGCCCTGCAGGAGGCCAGGGAGTTGCAGGATGACGTGCTGCGTCAGGTCGTCCACCTGGTCCACCGGCAGGGCCTGGCAGCCAATCCCGCACCGGCTGGGCTAGAGGCGGACATCATCGATGCTGAATCCGAGGTCGTGATCCAGATCTTGCATCCCGCGGCACCCGAGCGCGACAACAGTACGGTGTGGGGTATTCACTTCGGCGGGGCGTTGGCTGACGGGCTTCAGACAGTGGATTTTGCGCAAGAGAGTTGGCGTGTATTGGTCAAGCCGGCGGCATCGGGCACGCTACTCCTTGCCGCCCAGCGAACCACTGTCCGCGACGAAATTGCCCGCGATGCGGCCATGCGAGCCATGCTGCCCCTGCTGGTGCTCATGCCCCTTCTGACTCTGGTTTCCACTGCGTTGGTACGTACCATGCTGAGCCCCGTCAAGGCTCTTGCCACTGATTTGGCTGGGCGCAAGCAAGAAGATCTCCAACCATTGCCGGAAGAACGTATTCCGGATGAAATCCGCCCCTTCGTGACCGCGATCAACGACCTCCTCAACCGGGTAAAGGGCGCGATGGACCAGCAACGTCGCTTCCTCGCTGATGCAGCACATGAACTCCGCACGCCCTTGACGGCGCTCACCCTGCAGGCCGAACAGTTGGCGAGCACGGAGATGCCGCCGTCTGCACAGGCCCGTGTGCGAACCTTGATGACTGGCTTGTCGCGCGCGCGCCAGCTAGTGGAGCAGCTCCTGACCTATGCACGGGTGCGGGATGCGCGGCAGGATGTGGCTCGTTCGACCGCTGTTCGCGCAGTCGCCCGCCGCGTGATCGAGGACCTCATGCCCTTGGCGCAGGCCCGCAACATCGACCTCGGTATGGTTGGTGAGTCCGACCATTCAGTCCGCGTAAGTGAGGCTGACCTTCGTACGCTGATGGCCAACCTGGTGGACAACGCCGTCAAATACACCCCTTTGGGTGGGAAGGTGGATGTCATTGTCCGGCGTTTTCAAGGACAAGTCCGGCTTGAAGTAGTGGACACGGGCGCCGGCATTGCACCGGATGAGCGGGAGCGTGTGTTGGACCCTTTTTACAGAGGGCTAGGAACCGATGTCATCGGCTCCGGTCTGGGCCTGTCGATCGTTCAGACCATTGCACGACGCGTCAGCGCCAGCCTCGAACTCGCCTATGCGGACGAGGAACGGCGTCAATGCCTGCGAGTGATCGTCACACTCCCGTCTGCGGAGGCTGGGAATGCATAGACAACGCAAAGACTACTTCGCGGTACTCCTTGTAGCCTCGGTGCTGGTCGCGCTGGTACCCACAGTCTGGCCTGCGCTGGATCTCGCTGTCGCGAACTACTTCTTCCAGGCGGCGGACAGCTCACAGCCCGCTACTTGGACTTGGGTGGTCTTTGTCAATCGGTATGTACCGCTGATATTTCGCTGTGGCCTGTTGCTGGCGCTGCTTGCACTGGTGTACACCGCCTGGCGTCATCCCCGTGGCTGGCGAGCCGGGGCAATACCCGCGTTCATCCTTGCGGCCGGACTACTAGGGCCGGGCTTGGCGGTCAACGGAGTCGTCAAGACGATCTGGGAACGGGCCAGGCCCTATCAAGTCCAACCATTCGGAGGGGAGCGTAGTTTTTCACGCGCCGGTGTTCCGGCAGACGAATGCGAGCAGAACTGCTCCTTTGTCAGCGGCCATGTGGCCTGCGGCTTTTTTCTTGCGACCTTGATGTTTGTGGACCGCCGGCGAAGTGGCTTATGGATCCTTTCTGGCACCTTGTCTGGCTTGGCGATTGGCTTTTGCCGCATGGCCGCCATGGACCATTGGCTCAGTGACGTGCTTTGGGCGTATCCGGTCACGCTCCTCAGTAGTCTGCTGGCCTACAGATTTGTATGTCGTTTGGTGGGAAAAAGATTTGACTCCAGTACCGGCGCCATTACGTCTACAGGTTGATGCGATTTGGGCCAAAAACAAGCGTCAAATCCGACTCCAGCGCCCATAGAACATGCGCCACCAGCTATCTTTTCAATAGCAACCCCACCATCACCACACCCACCACTGCCGCAAACCACATCAGCGCCACGCTGCTGGTGGCAGTCATGGCGCCGCCGGCCACCACCGGGCCGACGACGGCGCTGAGCGAATAGGCCATCGATAGGCTGCTGACGTTCCAGGCCATGTCGGGCGTAGGGGTCTTGGTGGCGGCAATGAGTGACAGGGTGAGGAAGGCGGTGATCAGCCCGCCCAGCACAAACATGGTGGAAAACGCCACAGTCACACCAGGCACGCAAGCCAACAGTGCAGCGGCTAGGGCGGTGCCCAGCGCGGCCAGTGCGCCGGCAGCGCGCAGGCCCCAGTGGTCGGCCATCCAGCCCACGGGGTATTGCAGCAGCAAGCCGCCCAGCCCGAAAGCGGTAAGCAAGTGGGCGATGCCTTCGGCCTCAAACCCGCGGTCGCCCGCGAACACGGCAAACAAGCCGGCCAGCGCCGACTCCAGCATGCCGCCGTACAGCGCGATCAACAGCCCCTGCTTAAAGATGCGATGCGGCCACGCCGCCTGAGCGGACTGACGCCAACTGTTGACATGGTGCGCCTCCTCCACTGGCGGTGTGCGGGCGAATGCCAGTGGCACCAGTGCCGACACGGTAAAGCCAACGCCTACCCACAAGATGGTGTGGCCCTGCATACCCACCCAGGCGGCAATCGCCGGGGCCACCACTGGGGCGGCGGCAATTAACGTTTCATGAAAACCCACCAGGCGCCCGCGCGCATGGGCTGGGGCAATGTTGTAAAGCCAGGGCTCCAGCCCCACCCAGCGCAGACCCATGCCCAAACCGGCCAGCAGGCCGCAAACCAAGTACGCAGGCCATGGCAAAGACGCCATGGGCACCCATGCAATACCCAGCAGCGCCACCACCGAGCCGCCCAGCCCCACCACCACCACAGTGCGCGCACCCCAATGGCGGCACAGCCAAGGCGCCAGGCCCAGCCCGGGCATTTGCCCCATCCACAACGAAGCCGCAAAAAAGCCCAGCTGCGCAGCACTCAGGCCCTGCAGAGCCAGCCACACCGGCACGATGACAAAGATGATGCCGAACTGACCGATCTGGGCCAGGGTAGACGCGATGTTGAGCGCGGTAATGGTGCGCCAGTCGTAGGCGCTCTGGGTGGGGTTGGTGCTGGACATGGAACGAAACCGAAAGCGGGGGTGGGAGTCTAGCCGGTTCAAAAACCGGGCTAGCTCTTGAATTTTTCGATCACAGATGATCGATTTAACTCTAAATTTCTGACGATTCTACTATTTGTGATCACAAATTGACTTTGGCGCACTAGAATTTGGCCATCTCCACTCCCGCCTATTCCCATGTCCACCCCCAGCGCCATTGAAGTTTTTTTGACCCAGCACCGCATCCACGAGGTGGAGTGCGTCATCCCCGACATGACGGGCATTGCGCGCGGCAAAATCCTGCCACGCGACCTGTTTCTGGCGGCGGGGGAAATGCGCATACCCAAAAGCGTGCTGCTCAACACAGTGAATGGCCAGCAGCCCGACAACGGGCCCTATGTGGGCGACACCGACCCCGACATGGTGTGCCTGCCCGATGTGAGCACCGCCCGCGTAGTGCCCTGGGCGGCCGAGCCGGTGGCGGTAGTGATCCACGACTGCCAGGAGTGGGACGGCAGCCCGGTACAAATCTCGCCACGCGGCGTGCTGCGCCGGGTGCTCAAGCTGTTTGACGAGCGTGGCTGGACGCCGGTGGTGGCGCCCGAGATGGAGTTTTATCTGGTGGCCCGCCAGCAAAATCCGCACGAGCCCCTGCAGCCGCCCTTGGGCCGCACCGGCAAGCCCGAGGCGGGGCGGCAGAGTTATTCGATTGACGCGGTCAATGACTTTGACCCCTTCTTCATGGAGCTGTCCAGCTTTTGCCAGCAGCACAACCTGGGCGTGGAGACGCTGATCCACGAGGCCGGCCCCGGCCAGATGGAGATCAACTTCAGCCATGGCAATGCACTGGAGCTGGCGGACCGGGTGTTTTTGTTCAAGCGCACCGTGCGCGAGACGGCGCTGCGCCACGGTATTTTTGCCACCTTCATGGCCAAGCCCATGGAGCAGGAGCCGGGCAGCGCCATGCACATCCACCAGAGCATTCTGGATGCCGAGGGCAACAACATCTTCAGCCTGCCCGATGGCTCGGCCAGTCCGCTGTTCGGGCAGTGCATTGCGGGGCTGCAGGCCTACATTCCGCAGCTCATGCCCATGTTTGCGCCCTATGTGAATTCGTACCGGCGGCTCTCGCCCTTTATGTCGGCGCCCATCAATGTGCGCTGGGGCCATGACAACCGCACCTGCGGCATCCGCATCCCCAAGTCCAGCCCCGCCAACCGCCGGGTGGAAAACCGGGTGCCGGGCGTGGACGTGAACCCCTACCTCGCCATGGCCGCCACGCTGGCCTGCTGCTACTTGGGCATGACCGAGGGCCTGACGCCCAGCGCCCCCACCACCGACAGCGCCTGGAACGTGAGCCACGAGCTGCCCCGCCACCTGGAAGACGCGATTGCCTCCATGCGCAGCTGCGAGCCCATGCGCGAGGTGTTGGGCGCCGGCTTTGTGGACGCCTTTTGCGCCGTGAAAGAGCTGGAATACGCCACCTACAACCGCGTGATCAGCTCTTGGGAGCGCGAGCACTTGTTGCTCTTGGTCTAGACCCCGCACGCACCGGAGAACCGCCATGACACAGACCCACACACCCGTTTTGCGCCACCTGGACCCGCAACGCCTGGCCGCCGTGCGCGAGCGCGAGCGCGCCGCCTACGCCGCCGCCAACCTCACCTCAAAAGCCCTGTCGCAACGGGCGGCCAAGCACCTGATGTTTGGCGTGCCCCTACACTGGATGAGCGACTGGTCCACCCCCTTCCCGCTGCACCTGGCCCACGCGCAAGGCGCACGGCTCACCGACGCAGATGGCCACCGCTATGTGGACTTTTGCCTCGGCGACACGGGCGCCATGTTCGGCCACAGCCCGCCCGCGGTGGCACGCGCCATTGCAGCGCAAGGGGCACAAGGCATTACCACCATGCTGCCCGGCGAAGACGGCGTTTGGGTGGCCGAGGAGCTGGCCCGTCGCTTCGGGCTGCCGGTGTGGCAGTTTGCGCTGTCGGCATCGGACGCCAACCGCTTTGCCATCCGCTGGGCGCGCGCACTCACGGGGCGCACGCAGGCGCTGATCTTCAATGGCTGCTACCACGGCACGGTGGACGATGTGTTTGTAGACCTGGTGGACGGCCAGCCCCGCACCCGCGACAGCCTGCTGGGCCAAGTAGTGGACATCACCCGCACCACGCGCAGCGTGGAGTTCAACGACTTGGCCGCGCTGGAAGCGGCACTGGCCGACGGCCAGGTGGCCTGCCTCTTGGCAGAACCGGCCATGACCAACATCGGCATGGTGTTGCCCGAACCCGGCTTTTGGGAGGCTGCGCAGGCCCTGTGCCGCCGCTACGGCACGCTGCTGCTGATCGACGAGACGCACACCATCAGCACCGGGCCCGGCGGCTATACCCGCGCCCATGGCCTGCAGCCTGATTTGCTGGTGCTGGGCAAGCCGGTGGCCGGTGGCGTGCCCTGCGCGGTGTATGGCTTTAGCGCCGACGCAGCTGCCCGCGCCGAAGCCGCCAAGCGCAATGCACCGCCCGGCCACAGCGGCATAGGCACCACGCTCACTGCCAACTTGCTGACCATGGCCGCCATGCGCGCCAACCTCGCTGAGGTGATGACGGACGCCGCCTATGCCCACATGTTCACGCTGGCGACCCGCTTGGCGGATGGCCTGCGCACCATGATTGCCCGCCACCGCCTGGGCTGGTGTGTAACGCAAGTGGGTGCGCGCACAGAGTTCCAGTTCACCCCCACACCGCCGCGCAACGGCAGTGAGGCGGACCGCCTCTTGAACCCGGCGCTGGAGCAGAACATTCACCTCTACCTGCTAAACCGGGGCCTGGTGATCACGCCCTTCCACAACATGATGCTGGTGTGCCCCGACACCACCGCAGACGATGTGGACCGTCTGGTGGCCGACATGGAGGCGTTTGTGGTGGACACTATCGCCCCATGAGCGAAGTCCCCACCCCAGAGACAAGCACCAGCACCGACCAGGACCGCGTGTACACCACGCTGCGGCAGTGGATCACGGTGGGGCGCTTTCTGCCCGGCGAACGGCTCAAGATCCGCAATGTGGCGGCCGACATGGGCGTGGGCCAGATGCCGGTGCGCGCCGCCTTGCAGCGTCTGGCTGCCGAGGGCGCGCTCATCAATGTGCCCAACGCGGGTGTGACCGTACCCCGCCTCTCGCTGCCCGAGTTTGACGACCTGATGCAAATGCGCCTGCTGCTGGAAGGCGAAGCCGCCGAGCGGGGTTGCCTGCGGCTGGATGCAGCACAGATCGCCACCCTGCAAGGCTGGAGCGCCGACATGGCCGCCGCCCTGCAAGCGGGTGAAGCCAAACGCTACCTGGACATCAACGATGACTTCCATGTGATGCTCTACAAGGCTGCCGGCTCACCCCTGCTGTTTCAGCTGATAGACACCTTGTGGCTGCGCGCCGGCCCCATCTCCAACCGCCTGTTTGACACCCCGGATGCCAGCGCCGTGCTCAACGACGCCCACGACGATCTGGTGCGAGCCCTCGCCCAGCGCGACAGCGCCGCCGTGCGCCGCGCGGTAGAGCGCGACATCTTTGTAGCCGGCCAGTTTTTGCGCGCGGCGTGCGTGGACAAGAAGCGCAAATAAAAAAGGCGACTCCGGGGAGTCGCCTTTTTGCTATCAAAACAGAAGCTGCTTGCGCACATTCCATGGGCGCTAGCGCACGATTTGGCTTGAAACTACTTGGCTGACAATTATTTGGCGGTGGGCATCACAAACTCAGCGCCCTTGCCGATGCTCTCGGGCCAGCGCTGCATGATGGACTTTTGCTTGGTGTAGAAGCGCACGCCCTCTTCGCCGTAGGCGTGCATGTCGCCGAACAGGCTCTTCTTCCAGCCCCCAAAGCCGTGCCAGGCCATGGGCACCGGAATCGGCACGTTGATACCCACCATCCCCACTTGCACGCGGCGGCTGAACTCACGCGCAACATTGCCGTCGCGGGTGAAGCAGGCTACGCCGTTGCCGAACTCGTGGTCGTTGATGAGCTGCAGCGCCTTGGCAAAGTCGGGCACGCGCACGCAGGCCAACACGGGGCCGAAGATTTCTTCCTTGTAGATGCGCATCTCAGGGGTGACGTGGTCGAACAGCGTGCCACCCAGCCAGAAACCATCGCCACAACCAACGCCTGCTTGCTTGCCGTCAAAGCCACGGCCATCGGCCAGCAGCGTGGCGCCTTCTTGCACACCGAGGTCGATGTAGCCGCTGATGCGCTTGTGCGCGGCCTGGGTGACGATGGGGCCCATTTCGGCCGTGAGGTTGGTGCCGTTAAGCACCTTGAGCGTTTTGGTGCGCTCCAGCAGTTTGGGGATGACCTTGTCGGCCACATCGCCCACCAGCACTGCCACACTGATGGCCATGCAGCGCTCGCCGGCGGAGCCGTAGCCTGCGCCGATGAGGGCGTCCACCACCTGGTCCACATCCGCATCGGGCATGACCACCATGTGGTTCTTGGCGCCACCCAGGGCCTGCACGCGCTTGCCGTGGTGGGCGCCGGTCTCGTAGATGTAGTTGGCAATGGGGGTGGAGCCCACAAAGCTCACGGCCTTCACATCGGGGTGCACCAGCAGTGCGTCCACCGCTTCTTTGTCGCCCTGCACGACGTTGAACACGCCATCGGGCAGGCCGGCTTTTTTCAGCAAATCGGCAATGAATAGGCTGGGGGACGGGTCTATCGGGCTGGGCTTGAGCACAAAGGTGTTGCCCGCAGCAATGGCCACAGGGAACATCCATGCCGGCACCATGACCGGGAAGTTGAACGGCGTGATGCCGGCCACCACGCCCAGCGGCTGGCGCAGGGTCCAGTTGTCGATGCCGGTGGACACCTGATCCGTGAAGTCGCCCTTGAGCAACTGCGGAATGCCGCAAGCGAATTCGACGATGTCGATACCCCGGGACACCTCGCCCTGCGCATCGGTAAACACCTTGCCGTGCTCGGCAGTGATCATGCGGGCCAAGGCGTCTTTGTGCTCGTTCAACAACTGCAGAAAGTTGAACATGATGCGCGCGCGGCGGATGGGCGGTGTGTCTGCCCAAGCCGGGAATGCCGCTTGCGCTGAAGCAACCGCGGCGTTGACCTCTGCCCCGTTGGCAAGCGCCACCGAGCCGGTGACCTGGCCGGTGGCGGGGTTAAAGACATCCTGGGCACGGCCGCTGGTGCCAAGGGTGACCTGGCCTTGGATGTAGTGGGAGATGGCAGTAATTGGGGACATGGAATGTGTTTCTCTAAAAGGGTCAGGTACCGGCAGCAGGGGCCAGCATCCATTCGTGGGCGGGGTCGTTCTTGAAGACCCAGAAGCGGTTGGGGCCCGCCATCACGTTCAGGTAATACGAGTCGTAGCCGTGGGGTGCCACCACCGGGTGATAGCCCTTGGGCACCATGACCACGTCGTGGTTCTCGACGGCGCAGGCTTCATCGATGCTGCGGTCGTCGGTGTAGACGCGCTGAAAGGCAAAGCCCTGTGGCGGGTTGAGGCGGTGGTAGTAGGTTTCTTCCAGCAGCGTCTCGACCGGCGGCTGCTCCACGTCGTGTTTGTGGGGCGGGTAGCTGCTGCTGTGGCTGGCGGGGGTCATCACCTCGACCACCAGCAAGTGGGCTGCGGTGGGGTCATCGTGCGGCAGGATGTCGCACACATAGCGGGTGTTGGTGCCCTTGCCACGCACACTGCGGCGCATGGTGGCGGGGTCGATCACGCGCACGGTGCGCTCTTGGGCGTCGGTGGGTGCGGTGCACAGGCCAACCTCGGCGTTGCGCACGCCGTACAGCGTGACCGTCTTGCCTGCGGGCACGTAGACCGCAGCAGGAGACTTTTCGTCAAACACGCTGTCGCGGGTGCCCAGGTTGGCGTAGGTGGTGCCGTCCACCGTCACATCCACAGAGCCTGTGAGCACCACCACGCACAGCTCACGTGCGCCGGTAGCTACGATTTCTGTAGCGCCAGCTTCGAGGCGCACGGCGCGGAAGCCCACGTGCGTCCAGCCCGCACGCTCGGGAGTGACGTTGACAATCTCGCGACCCGAGGGCGCGGCCTTGGCTAAGAGGGGGCTGACCATAGGAGGCTCCTTAAGAAAGATGTTGCACAACCAGGGCATCCGTGGAACCGGCTTTGCCGGGCCACAGGATGCGTCCCTTGGGGGAAGACGCGAAGCGGCTCAGGGGGTACCTTTCACCAGAGCGCTGAGGGTCTGGTAGCCCTTTTGGGCGTACTGGTAGCTGGGGGCGACGGCCGGGTCTTGCTCGGCTTCAACCACCAGCCAGCCTTCATATCCGGCTTCGCGCAGCACTTGCAGGGCGGCTGCATAGTCGATGGTGCCGTCACCGGGCACGGTGAAGGTGCCGTTGAGCACGCCGTGCAAAAAGCTCCAGCCATCGTTGCGGGCCTGGGCAATCACGGGAGTGCGCACGTCTTTGCAGTGCACATGCACCACGCGCTTGACGTGCTTTTTGAGCAAGGCCACCGGGTCGGTCGCGCCACCGAAGTAAGCGTGGCCGGTGTCGTACAGCAGGAAGACCTTGGCGGGGTCTGTCAGCGTCATCAGCTTGTCGATGTCGGCCGGGGACTCCACATAGGCTCCCATGTGGTGGTGGTAGGCCAACTTGATGCCGTAGGTCTGAATGAGGTGCTCGCCGAATGCGTTCAGGCGCTCGGCGTAGCCTTGCCAGAGGGCTTCACTGGCGAACTGGGGGCGCTTGTTGACGGGGGTGTCCATCTGGCCTTGCACGGTGCCTGCGCACTCGCCATACACCACCACGTTCACGCCGTTGTATTGCAGCTTGCTCATGTGGGCCTTGCAGCGCTCGATCTCGGCGGCCACGGCGTCAGCGTTACTCTGACCCGGCTCGACTTCAGCCAGAAAGCCGGAGTACCAGCCGGACACGCAGGCCAGGCCGTACTCATCGAGCTTGGCTTTCAGTGAGGGACCATCTTTGGGGAATTTGTTGCCCAGCTCAAAGCCGACGTAGCCGATTTCCTTGCCTTCGCGCAGCGCGGTTTCTAACGGAGTTTCGCCGCCTAGGGAGGGCATGTCGTCGTTGAACCAGGAGATGGGGTTGATGCCGATGCGGACGTTCCAGGTCATATCAATGCTTCTTTCTGAATCTAAAAATCAAACACGTTGTTCTTGCTTGCCGGCGACATAGCGGGCGTGGGCGTCCAGCACCTCGCTGCGCGCGGACACTTCGGGAATCGCCACCTCCCACCAGCAGCCGCCCTCGGTGGTACGGGTGTGGGTGGTGTCGATCACCAGTACCTGGCTGCGTGTGGCAGCGCGGGCTTTGACCATGGCGGCTTTGAGCTCGGCCACATTGGCCACATGCACGGAGTCTGCACCCATGCTGCGGGCGTGGAGTGCAAAGTCGATGCGGCTGGCCTCGCCGCCTTCGCCTATGCAGTCGTCCAGCAGGTTGTTGAAGGCCGGGCTGCCCGACGCGGTTTGCAGGCGCTGGATGCAGCCGTAACCGCGGTTGTCCAGCACCACGACAATGATCTTTTTGCCCAGCATGACGGAGGTGGCCAGCTCGGAATTCATCATCATGTAGGAGCCATCGCCCACCAGCACGATGACCTCTTGCTCTGGCCGGGCCAGCTTGACGCCCAGGCCACCCGCAATCTCGTAGCCCATGCAGGAGTAGCCGTATTCCATGTGGTAGTTGCCGGGCCGGCTGGCACGCCAGAGCTTGTGCAGCTCGGCAGGCAAGGTGCCGGCGGCGCAAATGGCCACGTCGTGCACACCGCTGTCGCCACCTGCGTCGTTGAGCGAGTCGCGCACAGCGCCAATGACTTCGGCGTCGTACGGCAGCACGCCGGGCTGGGGTGCGGCGGTGGTGAGCTCGGTGACCCGCGCGTTCCACAGTGCCGCTTGTTGCTTGGCGCGCACAGTCCATGCGCTGTCTGCCGCCCAAGCACCCAGCGCGGCGCTCAGGGCTTGCAGACCCACCAGCGCATCGGCCACCAGAGCGGTGCCACTCCACTTGCTGGCGTCAAAGCTTTGCACGTTGAGGCTGAGCAGCTTGGCGTTGGCAAACAGGGCGTGCGAGCCGGTAGTGAAGTCTTGCAGGCGGGTGCCTACGGCGAACACCACATCGGCCTCGCGGGCCAGCACGTTGGCATTGGGCGCACCGTCCACACCGATGGCGCCGAGGTTCAAGGGGTGGTCCCACGCCAAGCTGCTCTTGCCGCCATGCGATTCGACCACGGGCACACCATGCGCCTCGGCAAAGGCACGTAGCGCCTCGCCCGCGTGGCTGTAAAGCACACCGCCACCGGCCACGATAAGGGGCTGCTTAGCCGTCTTGAACAAAGCGACGGCCTTCTGCAGTTCGCGCGCATCGGGCGGCGGGCGACGGAACTGGATCAGCTCGGGGTGCAAAAAGCTCTCGGGGCAATCAAACGCATGGGTCTGGATGTCCTGCGGCAGCGCCAGGCACACCGGGCCGCAAGCGGCGGGGTCCGTCATGATCTGAATAGCGCGCGGCAAGGCGATAAGGATTTGCTCCGGGCGCGTAATGCGGTCAAAGAAGCGCGTCACGGGGCGGAAGCAATCGTTGGCGCTCAGGTCGCCCTGCTGAAAACTCTCGACCTGCTGCAGCACCGGGTCCGGCGCGCGGGAGGCAAAGGTGTCGCCGGGCAGCAGCAGCACGGGCAGGCGGTTCACATGCGCCACGGCGGCGGCGGTGACCAAGTTGGTAGCGCCGGGGCCGATGCTGGTGCTGACGGCCATGATGCGCTGGCGCATATGGGCCTTGCTGTAGGCGATGGCGGCATGGGCCATGCCCTGCTCGTTATGGGCGCGGTAGGTGGGCAAGGCCTGGCGCTCGGCCCACAATGCTTCGCCGAAACCGGCCACATTGCCATGGCCGAAGATGGTGAACACCCCGCCGCAGTAAGGCTGGATGCTGCCGTCATGCATTTCCACCTTGAGGGCGGCGAGATGCTTGACCAGGGCTTGCGAGAGCGTGAGTCGTTGGGTTGTTGTCATGAAAATCTCCGTCCTGCGGGGTTCAGGCTGCTGCAGCTGAAGAAGCGTGGCTAGAACCATGACGTGCTCGCCATGCGTTCACCAGGGTGGTGAAGTTGCCGGCAACCTCGGTCACAAATTCTTCGTCAGACATGCGGCCGGACAGCCATGTTAATGAGGCGTCGGCCCAGAGGCTACGGCCCACCATAAAGCCCTTGACCACCGGGTTGGTGGCCAGCTTGAAGCTCTCTACCAAATGGGGAATGGGCTGATTCAAACCGAGGATCACAGCCCCACGGCAGTACGCGTCGCGCTCGTCGATCAGGGCCTTCAACTCGCCCCAACCGCCTTCCTGCATGGGCGCCAGCTTCCACCACTCGGGCTTGACGCCCAGGTTGTAGAAGCGCTTGACGGCGCGCAGCACCGCAGCGTCTTCCTCGCCCGCGACCACCAAGGCCTTGGGCAGGATGATTTCGAGCAGCAGCTCGTTGCCGCTGGCGCGGGTGGCCTCCCACAGTTCCAGCACCTTTTGCTCTTGCTCCAGGCGCAGGGTGTAGTGGTCGTCCGGGTGGTAGTGCACCAGGCACTTGACCACCTGCTGGGTAGGCCAATGGGTGAGCGCGGTGCCGATGGAGCGGGTGCCGTCAAAGCGCAGGGGGCGCGAGCCGGGCAGCTCCACGGGGCGGCCTACCCACCAGCCACGGCCGGTGGCACTGGCCAACGCGTCGGCACCGTAGCTGCCACCATCCACCAGCACGCCGGTGGCGCCTTGCAAGCCGCTGCCCTGTTCCACACGCTCTGCCGCAGTGACCAGCAGTTTCTTGAGCGCTGGAATGCGGGACTCGGGTGCACTAGCCTGGCGGCACAGGTCGTAAAACTGGCTGCGGTGGTCAAAGGCCATGACGCACAGCTCGTTCCACACCGGGCGCGCCGCGGTCACGCGGTGCAGGTGGGCGAGTTGCTGGTCCGCATCAACCTGGGGGTTACGGCTGCCACCAAACCAGTGCACCAGCTCAGGTGGCGTGGGCATGGCTGCAGAGCAGGCGTGGCGGGACACCACGATAGCGCCGCAGGCATTGGCCGTTTGGGTGGCTTGCGCCCAGTCTTTGCCCTGCAAGAGACTGGCCATGAGGCCGGAGAGAAACGCGTCCCCCGCGCCCAACACGTTGAGCACTTCGACCCGCTCTCCCTGGAAGGTGGGCGCATCGTCAATCGCTGCGGGAATGGCGCCTTCAATCACGGTGCAACCTGCAGCGCCCCGCTTGACCACCAGCACGGCCTGGCTGTGCGAACGCACGGCACGGAGGCTGGCCATGAGGTCATTGGGCACGCCACCGGCAATAAAGAATTCTTCTTCAGTGCCGACCAGCAGGTCGAACTGCGGCAGCATGTCTTGCAATTGCCGGGTCACAGCGGCATCGGCCACATAGCGGTTTTCGCCGGCGCCGCGGCTGGTCAGACCCCAGAGCACGGGTCGGTAGTCAATGTCCAGCACGCGCACCACACCATGTTTGCGGGCGAAATCGAGAGCGCGGGTGGAGGCGGCGCGGGTGCCGGGGGTGGAAAGGTGGGTACCGGTGATGGCCAGTGCACGGCAGCGGGCAATGAAAGATTCGTCAATCAGCGCCGCGTCCACCGCCATGTCGGCGCAGTTCTCGCGCACGAACAGCAGCGGGAAGGTGTCGCGGTCCTTGATGCCCAGCAGCACCAGGGCGGTGAGGCGCTGGGGGTCGACCTGCACCTGGCTTACATCGCAGCCATTGGCCTGCAAGGTAGAAGTGAGGAAGCGGCCCATCTGCTCGTTGCCCACGCGGGAAATCATGGCGCTTTTGCAACCCAGGCGGGCTACGCCAAAGGCCAGGTTGGCGGAGCTGCCGCCCAGGTACATGGCCATGCTGCGGGCGTCTTCGAGGGCGCTGCCGAACTGCTCGGCATACAAGTCCACCGCCAGCCGGCCCAAGCATGCCAGGTCGATGTCGCGCCCCTGTGGAAATTTCAAATGTGTCATGGTGTTTTTAAATCGTTACGCCTTCGAGATCGGCCATGAGTTTTTGCATTTCCTCCCCACCAGCCATCATGTCCAGCACCTCGTCTTTGCTGACGTCTTTCTTCAGGTAGGTGCCAAGCGATTTGCCACGATTGAGCAAAGTGAAACTGTCAGCAATCGGGTAAGCGTGGTTCACATTGTGGGTAATAAAGATCACCGAAATGCCACGGGCACGAGCGGTGGCAATGAGCTTGAGCACATTGGCCGATTGCTTGACACCCAGGGCGGCAGTGGGTTCATCGAGGATCAACACCTTGGCACCGAAATGGATGGCCCGCGCGATGGCCAGGCATTGCTTTTCTCCACCAGACATGGTGCCCACCATCTGGTTGGCATCGCGGATGCGAATGCCCATGTCGCGCAGTTTGGCGCCGGCAGTTTCAGCGGCAAGCGCGTGGTCCATGACCGGCAGGAAGCCGAACAGATGTTTGGTGGGCTCGCGGCCCATAAAGAAGTTGCGGGCCACGCTCATCAGCGGCACCAGGGCCAAATCCTGGTAGACGGTGCCGATACCGGCATCCAAGGCCTGGCGGGGTGAGGTGAAGCGCACTGGCTTGCCGTCAATCAGGTATTCACCTTTGTCGGGGCTGTGCACGCCGGCCAGTGTTTTGATCAGGGTGGACTTGCCGGCACCGTTATCGCCCAGCAGGCAATGCACTTCGCCACGGCGCAAACGCAGGGTCACGCCACCCAAGGCAATCACAGGGCCGAAGAATTTGCTGATGTCTTCGAGTTGAAGGATGTAGTCGCTCATAAAAATTGGCTCGGGGGTTTAACGACGACCTGCAGCAAAGCGGGAGCGGATGTAATTGTTGAACAGCACGGCAATCAACAGCATGAGGCCGAGGAAGACGCGGTACCAGTTGTTGTCGATGCTGGTGTAGCCAATACCGATTTGCACCATGCCAAAGATCAGCGCGCCAAATGCAGCACCAATGACGGATCCGTAGCCACCCGTGAGCAGGCAGCCCCCAATCACGGCGGCGATGATGGCTTCAAACTCTTTTTGCAGGCCTCGGTCGGCCGCCGCTGAGCCGGCGTCGGCCACTTGCAGAACGGCAAACACGGTGGAGCAGAACGCCATCAGGACAAACAAGCCGACCTTGACTTTGGCGACCGGAATGCCTACGTTCTTGGCAGCATTGGCGTCGCCGCCCACCGCCTGAATCCAGTTGCCCCACTTGGTGCGGGCTAACAAAAATGCACCTGCTGCGGTCAGGCAGATCCACCACACCACGGCTTTGGGAATGCCGGTCGCCAGCGCGGTACCGTCGTCGCGTGCCGCCAGAATGCCGGCTTGAGCCAGGCTGTCAAATAAACCGGTCAGGGTGTAGCCGTTGAACAAAAACGCAATCACCGGGTCTTGATTGATCATGTCGCGCAACACCAGATCACCATTGCCGCTCAGGATGGTTTTGCCGGTAAAGATGACGGACACCGCGAGTGACAGACCCCGCAAGATAAAGAAGAATGCCAGCGTGACAATGAACGAGGGCAAACCAGTGCGTACCACCAGCCATCCGTTGAGCCAGCCCAGACACATGGCCACCGTGAAGGCAAACACCACCGAGGCAGATATCGGCCAGCCCCAATACAAAGCCGGAATGGCCAGCAACATGCCGGCAAAGCCGATCATGGAGCCCACCGACAAATCGAACTCACCGGCAATCATCAGCAGCGCGGCACCTACAGCGAGTACGCCCAGGTAGGCGGCCACCGTGCTCCAGTTGATGATGCCTTCGGGGTTGAACATGCCTGAGCCGCCGGCGCTGAATGCAAACATGACGAAAACCAGCAAGGTGCCGGCCAGGGCGCCGAATTCGGGGCGGGCCATCAATTTGCGCATCAGGCTGACCTGGCGGAGCCTGTCATCAACAGGTGCCGTGGGCGCGAGGGTGGGGGCATTGGGGGTCATAAAGATCACACAGGAAATACGAAACAAAACAGAACCGGCAGCCACAGAGAAGGCGCCAGGGCGCCCTCTCTGTCAGGGGACAGGCAATTAGCGGAATTGACCTGCGTACTTCTCGACCTTGCCGATGTTGTCTTTGGTCACAAAGCCAGGGCCGGAGCCGATGTGGCGGGGACCGTAGGCAGGAGCCAAACCGTATTCGCTGAAACGGGCCGTGGTTTTGGCATTGGCCTTGACGGCGGCGGACACCGCAGCCAGATCCGTGCTCTTCATGGACTTCATGCTGGCCAGCACCGCAACCGGTACATAGCCTTGCAAATAGGGCTGCTGATCGATGCCGAATTTCACCGAGCCATCTTTGATGCCCTTGGAGATTTCGTCAGACAAGTCGAAGGTCGCCATCCACATCTTGCCCTTGAGACCCGCTTTTTCCAGCGCTTTCAGGGTAGGGTGTGCCGATGTGGGGCCCAGGGTCAGCACGGCGCCAGTGCTGGGGTTTTGGCGCAGGTAGGCCGACACTTTGGCTTCAATTCCGGTGGGGTCATCACCCGAATCGATGGTGCTCTTCTTGAAGTCAGCACCGATGGCTTCGGCAAAACCGCGGCAACGCTCGAATGAGGCGGGGTTGGTGGCGTAGTGGTTCACGCACAGGAAGGACTTCACGCCGTCGGCCTTGGCGCGCATGCCGGCGCCCTTGCCGGCCTCGTATTCAGGCTGACCCACGTGCATCACGGCGCCCAGCTTTTCACTTTGCTCTGTGGTGCCGGAGTTGATGGTAATGACCGGGATCTTCTTGTCCGTCAGCTTTTTGATCGCGCTTTGCAGCACGTTGTAGTCGGCAATGGTGACGATAACGCCGTCATAACCCTGGGCCGCCGCCTGCTCAATCAGGCGGGCCATGTCGGCCAGATCACCATTGGGTGGGTTGCGGTAGTCGACCTGCACGCCATAGTCTTCTCCGGCGTGTTTGACGGAGTTCTTGATAGTGTTCCACCAGGAATCCGAATCGGGTGCGTGGCTGATCAATGCGATCTTGGACTGTGCAGCGGCCATGCCACTCACCGCCAGCAATGTGCTCAGCAATACGGTTTTTGCAAATGTCTTGCGGGACAACTTCAGGTTCATTTTGCGGTCTCCAATTTTTTAATGTCACAGATAAAGGCCAAAACTTCACTGCAATGCAGCAGACGCGGGACTTACGGCATCTGCGAAGAAGTTTATCGATTTCGCCTCAATTTAGAAAGTTATTTCTAATTAGTGAAAACCCTAGAACATATTTTCTTTTCAATTAGAAGGATTGACGGATAATTTGTTCTAAAAATAGCCCCTATGAACACCCTTCCTACGCCCCCTGCTCCCGAGAGTGAAGAAGCCCTGATTGCAGCGATTGCGCATCAGTTTGAAGGTCTGAGTCGTCAACTCAAACAAATCGGCACCTATGTGGAGCAACACCGCGGGCAGGTGGGCATTCAGTCCATCCAGCAGGTGGCGGAGCATTGCGAAGTGCAGCCGTCCGCGGTGGTGCGCTTTGCCAAACATTTCGGCTTCAGCGGATTCACCGAAATGCAGAAGTTGTTTCGGGACGGCTTGGCGCGCCAGATATCACCCAGCCGGGACTACCAGTCACGCATTCGCAGCGCGATTGAGTCCGGTGCCAAAGACTTGACCAGTGCAGACATCGTGCATGCCGTCATTGGCGGCGGCATTGCCGGGATGGAAGAGCTGCAGAGCAGCCTGCAGGAGCCCGCGTTTGAAGCCGCTGTGGATTTGCTGTTCCGCGCCGACACCGTGTGGTTGATGGCAACCCGCCGTTCGTTTGCGATTTCGACCTACCTGACCTATGCACTGCAACATACCGAGAAGCGGGTGCAACACATCACTGCCATGGGCAATATGCAGGATGGCCAATTGCGCGGGCTGCGGCCCGGGGATGTGATGGTGGCCATTTCGTTCGCGCCCTACGCACCTGAGACTGAAAACATTGTGGCGGAGGCCCATGCGCGCGGCGCGCGGATTATTTGCATCACAGACAGCAGCCTGAGTCCCATGGCACGGTTTGCGCAGACCTCGATCCTGGTGAACGAGACCAGCGTCTTCGGATTCCGCGCGCTGACCAACACCATGGCCGTGGTGCAAAGCCTGTTCATGGCGCTGGCCTACCGGCTGGAGCTGCAGTACGAACCCACCCGTCCGCGCGCAAGCTGAGCTGCGCGCGTTTTTGTTTTTCCCTTCCACTTACACCCAGACCACACCATGAAAAAAGTTGCTCTCTTCGGTGCCGGCCGTATCGGCCGCATCCACGCCGCCAACCTCGCCGCCATGCCCGGCATTGAACTCACTGCGGTGAGTGACCCGATGGCTGCCAACGCGGCATCGCTGGCTCAGGAACACGGCGCACGCGTTGACAGCGTGGAAGCCATCTTTGCGGACACGTCGATTGACGCGGTCGTCATCGGCAGCCCGACCACCACGCACAGCGACCTGATCACCCGCGCGGCCCAAGCCGGCAAGCACATCTTTTGCGAAAAGCCGGTGGACCTGTCTGCCGAGCGCGCACGCGCCTGCGCGGCTGTGGTGGCCCAGGCCGGTGTGGCTTGCATGATCGGTTTCCAGCGCCGCTTTGATCCCACCTTCAATGAAGCCAAGACCCGCCTGGACCGTGGCGACATCGGCAACCCCGAAATGCTGGTCATCACCAGCCGCGACCCCGGGGCGCCACCCGTGGAATACATCCAGCAGTCCGGCGGCATCTTCCGCGACATGCTGATTCACGACTTCGACGTGTTCCGCTGGATCTTGTGTGGCGATGGCGACAAGGCCGCTTGGCTGAGCGCCACTGGCTCCTGCCTGACCGACCCCGCCATCGGCAAGGCCGGCGACTTTGACTGCACTGCGGTGACTATCAAGACGGTCAAGGGCCGCCTGTGCCAGATCAACACCACCCGCCGCGCCGCCTACGGCTACGACCAGCGCTTTGAAGTGATCGGCTCCCAAGGCATGCTGCAATGCGGCAACCACAAGCCCAGCGAAGTAACCCAGGCCACCGCCCAAGGCACCTCGCAAGACAACCCCGAGGCCTTCTTCCTGCAGCGCTACGCCGCGGCTTACCGCCTGGAGATTGAGCACTTCTTCACCCAGCTGCAAAACGGTGGCAGCTTCCGCACCTCGGTGCAGGACGGTGTGGATGCACAAATCCTGGCCGATGCCGCCGCGCAAAGCGCTGCCACCAACCAGATCATCTCGTTCTGAGGCACAAATGACAAATCCTTTGCGTATTGGCATCGTGGGCTTGGGCCGTCTGGGCCAACGCCACGCACAAGCCCTGGCGTTCAGCACCCGCAACTGCGTACTGACCGCAGCCTGCAGTCCGATCGACACAGAACGCGCCTACGCCACCGAACAGCTGGGCATCGAGCAGGTGTATGCCCGGTTTGAGGACCTGCTGGCCAGCCCTGACGTAGACGCGGTGGTGCTTGTCACCCCCACCTCCTTGCACGCGGACCAGACGATTGCCGCGCTGCAGGCCGGCAAGCACGTGTTTGTGGAAAAGCCACTGGCCCTGAATGTGCCCGACTGCGAGCGGGTATTGGCAGAAGCCACCAAACACCCGGAGCTGGTGGCCATGGTGGGCTTTGTGCGCCGATTCGATCCGAGCTACTGTGCGGCGCAGGCCAGCATAGAGGCGGGCGAGATTGGCCGCCCCTTCATCGTGCGTTCGCAAACCTGCGACCAGAACGACCCCGACGGATTCTTTGTCCGCTTTGCGCCCACCTCGGGCGGCATCTTCATGGACTGCAGCGTGCACGACATAGACCTGGCGCGCTGGATGCTGGGCCGACCCAAGGCCCTGCGTGCCTATGCCACCGGCACCATCGCCCTGCACCCCGGCCTGGCCGAGTTTGGTGACGTGGACAACGGCCTAGCCATTGTGGACTTTGAAGGCGGTGCCAAGGCCGTGTTTTACGCCTCGCGCACCATGGCCCACGGGCACGAGACCCACACCGAAATCATTGGCACGGCCGGCAAGCTGCTGGTGGGCGAACACGCCGCGCGCGACCGCGTGGTGAAGAGTGACGCCCACGGCGTGCGCCACGCGGTGCTCAAGGATTTCTACGAGCGTTTTGAGGCGGCGTTTGCTGCGGAAATGGGCGAGTTCGTTGCAGCTTGCCGCGGGGAAACCCAGCTCACGCTGACCTTGTCGGACGCGCTGGAGGCGACTCGAATTGGCCTTGCTATAACCCAATCACTCCTAAGCGGCATGCCAGAAGCGGTGTAAGTGCAAGCCCTCTAGACCAATCCGCAGAACTTCTTGAAGGGCCCGAGTACCGCATCACCGCGGAAGGGCTTGACGATCCAGCCGGTCACGCCAATGGTGCGGCCACGCTCGCGCATGACCGGGTTGTCCTCGGTAGTGAGCATGATGATGTGCACAGACTTGTTGCCAAGCTCATTACGGATTTTTTCGGCCATGGCCAAGCCGTCCATGTTGGGCATGTTGATATCACTGACCACAAGCTTGATGCCGGGGTCAGCCTTCAGCTGGACCAAACCATCGCGACCATCCGTGGCAAGTGCCACATCAAAACCGTGTTTGTTTAAGTAGCCGGAAACGATTTCCCGCATCGTGCTGGAATCGTCCACCACCAGAACATTCGCCATCTCTACCCTCTTCCCATCCGCACCGAAGTTGACGCTTTGAGTTGCTTAAAACAGATCCAGTTCACCGGCATCGCTGGAGCTTGACGCTGCATATTCTGCGAATTGCTCGGGTGACCAATGGAGGTTGAATATAAACCGCTGCACGATCACCAGCGGCTGGCCACCGCGCCGACCGGATTCCGACAGCGAATAGCGGATACACAACTGCGGATCGGGCGACCCGAAAGAGATGTATTTGTGCGCATGGTTGATCACGATCGGCACCTGGGCCAGCTGCGTGGCAGTACCTACAGGGGCAATGTAGCGGTTTTTGAAAGCACCCCAGATCAGGTTGGTGGTTTCGCCCAGCATGTTGTTGAGGTCGCGAAAGTTGAGCTCACCACCCACCCCCTCGTAGCTGAAGCCCTTGAGCATGCCCTGGCGCAGTGCACTTTCTTCGGTTTGCAACATCATGTAGCCGCGGCACCAGGTGCTTTCGATCGGAATGATGGTGGACACTTCGCCATGGATGATGCGGTCGTGCACCACATAAGGTGGCTCGGCCGTCACGTTGGCGTTCGGGAACATGGAGCGCATGGAAGTCAGCGTCAAATCCACGATACCTTCCACCAGAGCAGTGGGGTAGCGCAGGCTGAATATCGACCGCTCCACGCCGGCGCGCAGTTGCTCGACGTCGCCGGTGCTCCATGGGTAGCGGATAAATTCACGGTACAGCGCATCCAGGTCTCCGCTGGCAGTACGACGGAGAAAGATGGGCAGCTCAGGCCGCAAGCGGTGAATGGATTCGGCCAAGTGCAGCGCGTCACGGTTACCGCAAGGAAGGTCTTCGGCCAACAGTACACCTGCCAGATCCTTGTGCTGCTCTAGGCATGTAAGCGCATCGTGCGAGGTGCGCAACAAGGGCATCAGGCCCACAGAATCGCAAAAATCGGTAAGCACTTTGCACTGCTGGGCATCGTGCTCCAGCAGCAACACCTTGGCTTCCAGGTGGGTGGTATCAGTCATCGCACAGACCTCGCAGAATGGGTAGGACTCCCTGTGGGCATCCTACACCGGCAACGTTCAGACGGACACGAAAGAAAAACGGTTTGTCGCCTTGGCACACATGGGGACTTTGCCGATGGACATTGCCTCAAATGGCGCGATCTCACTAGCATTCGCCCATCTTTCAGCTCACCCCATTTAGCGCCATGCCCTTACCTAATGTGTCGCCCATGAAGCCGCTACTTGCCATCGCCATCGCTGCCTCAGCGGTGCTCATGCCATTGGCTGTGCAAGCCGATGAATCAGACTGGAGCATTGGCGTCTATGCGGGCAAATATCACGATGCGGAGCCCGCCGGTGCGCTGGCAGGTCGTGCGAACTATGCGGAGCACTACATGCTGGCTGTGACGAGTAGCAAAACGCTGTGGAGACATAGCGAGTGGCCGATTGCCATTGAACTTGACGGCATGCTGGGGCAGCAAGCCGGCATGGCCACCCTGACTGAAATTGCAGTGGCACCCGCCCTGCGTTGGAGCGGCCTTCCATGGCGCGATACGCTACGTACGGACATCCGTCTTGCGCCCTTGGGACTCTCGCACACCAGTCAAGTCGGCCCCATGGAAGCCGGGCCGGATGGAAGAGGGAGCCGTACGTTGAACTACTTATTTGTAGAAGCCGCGTTTTCGCGCCCTCAATCCAAAGACAGTGAGTTCTTTGTGCGCTTGCACCATCGCTGCGCCATATACGACCTGTTGAACAACTATGGCGCCAATGGTGAGGATTTCTTGAGCTTCGGCTTCAGGCGCAAGTTCTAGGGCCTTATGCAAATCAGATCGGCAGCCTCGTGGAGAAGCAACCGACCCGAAGTGCATCAAAAGCTCAGGACGTCGCGGTTTCGCTACCCTTCTGACCCTTGTTACGGCGGCGTGCAATCGCGCCCATCAGACCTAAACCAGCCAACAACATGGCGTAGGTTTCCGGTTCAGGCACAGCTGCGGCGGGAGCGTAGCCTTGTGCGTTGTCACCGATACCGTCCAGGAGACCGAAGTTTCCTGCTTTGAATGAGCGGGCGTAGGTACGGATAATCTGGGTCAAACTGGTCGTGCCAGGATTAATCTTCGAGTTTCCGTTAGGCACAAAACTAAAGGCCATCACGCCTAAATTGGTCCGATCTGCATAGTCTGAGCGCTCAGTGCCAGAGGTAAAAATTCCGAATGTCGCGTCGGTTTGATACACGTTGACGGCGGCGGTGCCCAAGCTGCTGAAGTCATAACCGGTGAATCGCTCAATTCCATTTTTGGAAGTAATGCTGTTACTGAACTGATAGTAAAAATCCAGGCCTGTGCCTGTGTCGTATACAGCTGTGCGTGCGAATCCGTTGTAAGCGGCATTGCTGACCGCCGTGACCGCAGAAGCGACCAGAGTACCGCCGAAGAATGTAGCTGAGTAATCCACATTTGCAGTAGGTGAATTAGCTACCAATGCGGTGGCTTGAGCTATCCCGAATGCGCCTAATAGGGAAAGAGCGATTGCGCTTCGTTTGATATTCAAAATCATAAAAACTCCTTGAGTGGATGAACCTGATAGGGCCACGCACAAGGCAATTCGTACATGACCCGAACGCAGGTTAAAAGTCGCCTGACTCGGGCTCTGTGCGCTTTGGCACATTGCATCCGAATGACTAAACCACGCAATGAACTGAATGTGGCCGGGGCTCAATCAATGAAAGTCCCGGCTGGACGTTGCCAACTCACCCAGCAGGTGCGTCATGTCCACCACCCGCTTGGCAATCACATGGCGGACTTGGCCGCCGGTGGCCTCGTCACGCTGCCATACGCCGTAGACTGCCATCAGCCGGGCGCGGTAGACCGCATCTCGGAACTGCTCTTTCACCGCCTTCCAGACGATGATGTTCACGCTGCCGGTCTCGTCCTCCAGCGTGACAAACACCACGCCTTTGGCGGTGCCCGGTTGCTGGCGCGCGGTGACGATGCCGCAGGCGCGCACCAGGCGGCCGCTGGGGTAATCGCGCATCTGCGCTGCGGTGAGTAGCTTCTGTTTTGATAGCTGAGAGCGCAATAGCTGCAGGGGGTGGGAGCGCAAAGTGAGGCCGGTGGCCGCGTAGTCAAAGGTCACTTCCTCACCCTCTTCGGCCGGGGGCAGCTCCAACACATCTTCCTCAATCGGCACCCCGCGCAACAGTGCGGGCGCGGGGCGCAGCGCGGAGGCGTCCCACACCTGCTGGCGGCGGTGGCCGCTGAGGCTGATGAGGGCATCGGCGCTGGCCAGAGCTTTGAGGTCGCCGGCGTCTAACTGGCAGCGCAGGGCCAGGTCTTGGGTGCTGGTGAACGGGCCTTTTTCACGCGCAGCGCAGATGCGCTCGGCCACTTCTTTCTGCAAGCCACTCACCATGCGCAGCCCCAATCGGATGGCAGGTTGGGTTTGCAGTGCCCATCCATTTACGGCAGGGTGTTGCTCTTGCGGCTGCTCTAGCGTGCAGTCCCATGCGCTGTGCAGTACATCGACCGCACGCACCTCCACCCCATGGCGGCGGGCGTCTTGCACGAGCTGTGCCGGGCCGTAAAAGCCCAGCGGCTGGCTGTTGAGCATGGCCGCCAGAAAGCAAGCCGGCTCATGCCTTTTGAGCCAGCAGCTCACGTACACCAGCAGCGCAAAGCTGGCTGCATGGCTCTCGGGAAAGCCGTATTCGCCAAAGCCCTCAATCTGCTTGAACAGCGTGTCGGCAAACTCCTGCGTGTAGCCGTTCTTGAGCATGCCGCCCACCAGCCGCTCATAAAACTTGCCCACACCGCCCTTGCGCTTCCAGGCGGCCATGGAGCGGCGCAACTGGTCCGCCTCGCCCGCGGTGAAGTCGGCAGCCGCCATGGCGATCTGCATCACCTGCTCCTGAAAAATCGGCACACCCAGTGTGCGCTTCAAGGCTTCTTTCAGGGCAGGAGACGCGTAGGTCACCGCTTGCGGGTTGGCGCGCGCCTTGAGGTAGGGGTGGACCATGCCGCCCTGAATCGGCCCCGGTCGCACGATGGCCACCTCGACCACCAGGTCGTAAAAACACTGCGGTTTCAGGCGCGGCAGCATGCTCATTTGCGCGCGGCTCTCAATCTGGAAAACGCCCACCGTATCGGCTTGGCAGATCATGGCGTAGGTGGCAGGGTCTTCGGCAGGCACGTCTTGCATGCGCATAGGCGCACCGCGCCACTGGCCGATGAGGTGCAGGCAACGTCGTATGGCACTGAGCATGCCCAGGGCCAGCACATCCACCTTCAAGAGGCCCACCGCGTCCAGGTCGTCCTTGTCCCACTGGATGACCGAGCGTTCGGGCATAGACGCGTTTTCCACTGGCACCAGCCGGGTCAGCGGGCCTTGCGTGAGCACAAAGCCGCCCACGTGTTGGCTGAGGTGGCGGGGGAAGCTTTGTAGCTGAGTGGCGAGGTCCAACCAGAGCTGGAGGCGGCGCAAAGGCGGCAAGGGCGAACCGTCCACCAACAGGTCGCAAGCAGCCGACGCTGGTGAGCCAGCCCCCAAAGAACCACCGCGCTCAACAACGCCCCCCGAGGGAGCCAGAGCGGCAGGGCGTTCAGCGTAGGTCAAGGAGGAGCCCGCAACGCGGGCGGGGGACACGGAGCTGGGCGCCCTGCCGCTCTGGCTCCCGGCCCCCACACTGCCCGCCGGAGATTGAACATCAAAACCACCCCCAGCGCCCGCAGAATCTGCGCAACCAGCTACTTTTTCGATAGCAGCCTGCAGCCGCTCCACCAACACCGCACGGCTGTACATACCGGGGTGCTCCTTGGCCATGGCGGTGATCAACACCTCAGGAATCTCCAGCGCCCGCCCCACATCCCGCAGCGCGCTGCGCGGCCGGTAGCTAGCCACCACAGCGGTAATGGCGGCGCGCTCGCGGCCGTATTTGGCGTAGATGTACTGGATAACCTCTTCGCGCCGCTGGTGTTCAAAGTCCACATCAATATCAGGCGGCTCGTCGCGCTCCTTGGAGATGAAGCGCTCAAACAGCACGTTCATGCGGCTGGGGTCCACCTCGGTCACGCCCAGGCAGTAGCAGACCGCCGAGTTCGCCGCCGAGCCCCGTCCCTGGCACAAGATGCCGCGCCCTCGCGCAAATCGCACCAGGTCGTGCACGGTGAGGAAATACATCTCGTACTTCATGTCGGCAATCAGGGCCAGCTCATGCTCTACCTGCGTACGCACGTTCGGCGGCATACCCGCCGGGTAACGCTCCAGCGCGCCCGCTTCGGTGTATTGCCGCAAAGTCTGCGCCGGGGTGTGGCCGGGCAGCACGGCCTCCATGGGGTACTGGTAGCGCAGCGCATCCAGCGTGAAGCTGCAGCGCCCCGCTACCACCAGCGTGTGGGCCAACTCGTCGGGCGTGAATAGGGCCGCGAGCCGAGCGCGGCTGCGCAGGTGGTGCTCGGCATTGGCCTGCAGCGCAAAGCCGCACTGCGCCACCGGCAGGCCGCAGCGCACAGCGGTCAGCACATCGTGCAGCGGCTTGCGCGAGCGGGTGTGCATGCGCACCTCCCCGGTGGCAATAAGGGCCAGCCCGCTCACCGCCGCAATCTGCTGCCAGTGCGCCCGCTCCAGCGCCTGCATGCCGCCCAACCCCGCAGTGACTGCCAGCCAGCAATGAGTGCCAAATTGGCCTCTAGCGCTCATCGCTATTGCGCAAGCAGCTTCTTTTTTGATAGCAAGGGGCAGGTGCAGCAGCACCTCGCAATGCCGCAGCGTGTGCCAGGGGGAAGCGTCCGACTGCCCCAGCCAGGCAACCCGGTAGTCGCCCTTGGGCGCCGCCATGCGCGCGCGGGTGATGAACTCGCACAGGTTACCCCAGCCCTGCAGGTTGTGCGGCAACACCACCACGGTGAAGCTGGCCCCCGACGCCACACTACCCTGCGCAGCCGGGTAAGGCACAGCAAACTCCGCCCCCGGCAGCAGCTGCAGCCCCAAGCGCTGCGCCTCGCCATGCGCGCGCACCACCCCGGCCACCGAACATTCGTCGGTAATGGCCAGCGCCGCATACCCGAGCCGGTGCGCCCGCTCCACCAGCTCCTCCGGCTGCGAGGCACCGCGCTGGAAGCTGAAGTTGGAGAGGCAATGCAGCTCGGCATAGGCAGGCGCCGGGGTGGCTACTGGCTGCTGGGGCTTGATGGGCTTGGGAGAGTGCATTTAAACTGTATAAAAACACAGTTTACTCGGAGATGCCGATGAATGCAGCCATGAACCCCATGGAGATGGGTAGTAACACCGATGGCGAGTCAATCCAACAGCCGATTCCGGCAGACCGGGGCGCGGCACTCATGCAAGCGCTGGAAGCGTTTGACGACGACTTTGCCGATCTGCTGGTGGCTGACCAGAAAGCCACCTTGCCATTGCAGGGAGCAGCACCCGCAAACCCGAAGTGCTCAAGCGACTGACAGACCTCACCCGCTCCATCCCCGTGTGCTACGGCACCAGCGCCAGCTTGTGCTAACACTACGCCATGCAGTTCACCCGACTGCGCGCCGCAGGCACCCCTGTAGGCTCCAACGCCCTGTGGATCACCTGCCACGCGCTGGCAGACGATTGCACGCTGGTGAGCAACAACGTCGGGGAGTTTGAGCGGGTGCAGGGGCTCAGGTTGGAGAACTGGGTGGGGTGACAGGGTAAGCTCGACGTACGTAATGCAGCGAAAGCGGGCATTTTTGCTCGATCCAGTTTTCCCCGTTCATATTAATTTCTTCAACATGACTCTGACCATTCGCTATTTACTCAGTGCACTTCCGGGAACGCTCACCCTAGCCGCATGGCAGGTCACCCTATGGGCCTACCCATACTTGCATTGCAAAGGGAATATGAAGTCGCTGCATTCATGTTCTCTAAGTGAAATCGATATAACCGGGATGGTCGAAATTGGACTCTTTCTGTGCCCATTGCTATCGTTTGTGACTGTTCCGGCGTCTCTGTGGATGATGTTTTCTTTATGGGCAAAACAGTATCGAGAAAGTCTTGCTTCTGACGTTTGATTAGTGTCAGTTTTGGCGCGCGATAGGAGTCCGCTTCCAGCCTAAAGCCGTATTTGCCTCCCAGCTGACCCACCAGCCAAAATACCCCACATTTCGATTGCAAAAAGTCCTCTTCATCTGCAGCATGAACCGCTGGCGCAGCCCTACTGCAGAGCAGGTTTTTTCCGAACATCCGGGCATCGAGTGCACATCCGCAGGCTTGAATCGTGGGGCTGAAAACCCGCTGACGTCTGAGTTGGTCGATTGGGCTGAACTCATTTTTGTCATGGAGCGCAGCCACAAAGCCAAGCTCTCGGCGGAGTTCAAGCCCCACCTAAAAGGCAAGCGAGTGATCTGCCTCGGTATTCCCGACAACTACAAGTTCATGGACCCGGCATTGGTGCAGTTGCTTGAACGCAAGGTCTTGCCGTTTCTGCCCCGTGGCTAAGGCACCGCTTACCGTTCCACCAAGCCGTACTTCGCCACCAATCGCTCCCGTTGCCCCGGTGCAAAGTTGATGCGGGCCGGGTCACGCCCCACCGCCGCAAGCAGGCGCTTGTCCATCACCGCAAACCACAAGGGCGGCACATAGGCGATGGGGAACATACCGAAGTAGCCACTGGGCAGTTGCGGTGCTTCGTCAAAGTGCCGCAGCGACTGGTAGCGCCGCAGCGGGTGGGCGTGGTGGTCCGAGTGGCGCTGCAAGTGGAAGGTCGCCCAGTTGGAGAACACGTGGTTGCTGTTCCAGGAATGCTGCGGCTTACATGTTTCAAACCGGCCATTGGCATCTTGCTGGCGAAGCAGCCCATAGTGCTCGATGTAGTTGGCCGATGTAAGCTGGAAGTTCGACCACAGCGACGCCAGCACCAAAAAGCCCAGCACCTGCGGCCCCATCCACACGCACAGCGCCGACCACAGTGCGACGGTGATGGCTGCTGGTTGCAATATCTCGTTGTGCCATGACCAGAAGGCCTGTCCGTCCAAGCGGGTGCGCTCGCGCTCCAGTGCCCATGCGCGGCGCCAGGCACCGGGCATTTCGCGCCATACAAAACGCCAGATCGATTCGCCCATGCGCGAAGAGGCCGGGTCTTGCGGGGTGGCCACATCGCGGTGGTGGCCGCGGTTGTGCTCGATGGTGAAGTGGCCGTAAAACGTGGGCGCCAAAATCAGCTTGGCCAGCCAGCGCTCCAGCGGCGCGCGCTTGTGGCCGATTTCATGGCCCAGGTTGATGCAAAAGCCGCCCACACCGCCGGTAGAAATAATGAGCCCCAACAGCCCCACCCAGGTAATGCCGGCCACCTGGCTGAACCAGGCCGCACCAATGAAGGCCGCCCACAGCAAAGGCACCAGCGCAAAGGTCACGCGGCGGTAGTAAGGGTCCGCCTCCAGCCCGGGCACTGCCGATTCCGGCGGGTTGCTGATGTCGGTGCCCAGCATCCAATCGAGTGCGGGCGCCACGCCATACAAAAAGAACACCGGCAGCCACAGCATGAGCGTGTGCGGGTACCAGAACCACAGCAAAGGGCCCGTCGCGATCGATAAGGGCACCAGCAAAGACAACACCCAGGCAAATCGCTTGCGGTCCACATAAGGCTGCACGGGTGCGGGGGATGACCGGGGGATGGGGAGCTTGGCAGTAGTCATGGCTGCACTGTCAAAGCGCCAAGCATGGGTTACCACCGATAGCGCCGCCAAAGGGTCGTCTTAAACTGCCAAACATGCCCCATTTGCCCGCCACCAAGGGAAAACACCCAGCCCCGCAGGCCCGCCCCGCGGCCGGTGCCGAGGCATTGGTGCACCCGATTTACGCGCGCCTGCTGCGCATGCTGCTGCAGCAAGCCGCGATAGACAGCGACCGGGTGCTGGCCGCCGCTGCGCTCGACTGGAACCAGCTGCTCACCACCGAGCAGCGCTTGCCGCGCGATACGGTGATCCGGCTGGTGCAAGCCGCCATGCAGGCCACCGGCAAGCCCTGGCTAGGCCTGGAGCTGGGCGATCAGGCGCCGGTGTCAGCCCACGGCCCGCTGGGCTATGCCGCCGTCACTGCGCCGGACCTGCAACATTGCCTGATGGTGTTGGGGCGCTACGGCCCGGTGCGGGAAGACAGCTTCAGCTGGTCCTTCCAGATGCGCCCCGAAGGCGGCACCCTGCAAGTAATTGACCGGCTGGACTGGGGCAGTGCGCGCAGCTTTGTGCTGGACACCATGGCCGCGGCCCTGGTGCGGGTGTTGCATGCCGCAGTGGGCTCTCTGCCTGCAGGCCTGCGGCTGGATGTGCCCCTGCCCCGCCCTGCATGGGTGGCGCACTACGAGCGCGCCCTGCCCTTGCCCCTGCAGTTCGGGCAGCCCACGTTGGCCTTGCATGTGCCGGCCGCCGCCTTGCGCCTGCCGCTGCTGGGCGCGGATGCCCGAGCGCACGCCGCTGCCTGCCATGAATGCGATGCCGCCTTGGCTGAGCTGGTGCAAAGCAGCATGGCGCAGCGCGTAGCCAGCTTGCTGGGCCACACCCCGGAAGGCAGCTACCCCCGCCTGCCGGATATTGCGGCCCAATGCGAAGTGTCCGAGCGCACCCTGATGCGGCGCCTCGCCCAGGAGGGCACCTCGTTCCAGCAGTTGCTGGACGCCCACCAACAAAGCCGCACGCTCTGGCTCTTGCAGCACACCAGCGACAGCGTGGAGGACATTGCCAGCCGCTTGGGC
>RFQA01000400.1 GCA_009925925.1 Betaproteobacteria bacterium | reverse complement strand
CTCAGTTGAGGTGGGTGCGCACAACATGCATGTGCTCGCATCGGGCTCAAAGTTTGAGGCGCTCTCGGCCGAGGGTTCGACCCTCGACGGCTTAAACATCCACTTCGGTTGCGTAGACGAGTTGCATGCGCACAAGACGCGCACCGTGTACGACGTGGTCGAGACCGGGACTGGCAAGCGTGATAACTCGCTGCTCTGGGTAATCACCACGGCAGGCAGCAACCGCGCTGGCATTTGCTACGAGGTCCGAACCTTCGTAACAAAATTGCTGGACGGCGTGTTCGAGGATGACTCCCAGTTCGGGATCATTTATGGCTTGGACGACGGCGATGACTGGACCGCCGAGAGTGCGCTGATCAAGGCGAACCCTAATTGGGACATTTCGGTAAAGCCGGAAGTGCTGCTGCCATTACAGGCCAAGGCAATGCAGCTGCCCAGTGCGGTCAATAACTTCAAGACCAAGCACTTGAACGAGTGGGTCAATGCAGACACCGCCTGGATGGATATGCGCGCATGGGATGCCTGCGGCGATAGCAGTGTCGACCTTGATGCATTTGTCGGCCAGCCTTGCTGGATTGGACTGGACTTGGCCAGCAAAACTGACATCGCTGCATTGGTGATGGTTTTTGACCATCCCGAAATCGCAGATGCCTACGTCGTCTTTGGCAAGTATTACCTACCCGAAGATACGGTTACTGCTGCTGGTAACAGCCAGTACGAAGGCTGGATGCGCACCGGTCGACTGACCGTGACGCCAGGCAATGTGATCGATTTCGGCTGGATCGAGGCAGACCTCCTGGAGATGGCCTCACGATTTGAGGTGCAGGCGGTGGCCTTCGATCCCTTTCAGGCGACTCAACTGTCAACCCGGATGCTGTCCGAGGGGCTGCCAATGATCGAAGTGCGTCCGACGGTGCTGAATTTCAGCGAGCCAATGAAGACGCTCGAAGCCCTGGTGCTGCAGAAGAAGCTCGCCCATGACAGCGACCCGGTGCTCACCTGGATGGCCAGCAACGTGGTGGCGCACCTGGACGTCAAAGACAACATTTACCCACGCAAGGAGAGAGCAGAAAACAAGATCGACGGCATCGTGGCATTGATCATGGCGCTCTCTCGGGCTATCAAGCCCGGGGAGAACGTGGTGCTGGGATCCGACTACGAATTGATGCTGCTCTGATCTGATGGGACTACTGAGCTTCTTCGACCGATTCCGGGCGTCCAGCGATGACCGCTCAAGCTGGGGTGACTTCTGGTTTGAGCCAGTATCGGCTAGGACCTCCAGTGGGGTTCGTGTCACCCCTGATGCGTCCCTTCGTCTTTCAGCGGTTTATGCCTGCGTGCGCATCCTGTCCGAGACGATGGCGTCTCTTCCCATCCTGC
>RFQA01000399.1 GCA_009925925.1 Betaproteobacteria bacterium | reverse complement strand
GAGCCGGGTGCGGGGTGCTTCAGACTCCATTGCCACCGGTGCTGAACAGATTGCGGTGGGCGGTATGGAGCTGAGCCAGCGCACGGAAGAACAAGCCAGCGCGCTGGAAGAGACCGCTGCCACCATGGAAGAGTTCACCGGTTCCGCCCGGCGCAGCACGGAAAGCGCAGGCCACGCCAATGAGTTGGCAAAGACGGCGTCCACGGTGGCCGGCCGGGGTGGGGACGAGGTGTCTGCAGTGGTGAACACCATGCGGGGGATCAACGAAAGCTCCCGCCGCATCAACGACATCATCAGTGTGATTGACGGAATTGCCTTCCAAACCAACATCCTCGCCTTGAATGCAGCGGTCGAGGCCGCCCGGGCCGGTGAGCAGGGCCGTGGCTTTGCGGTGGTGGCCAGCGAGGTGCGCTCCCTTGCGGGGCGCAGTGCGGAGGCTGCCAAAGAGATCAAAAACCTCATTAGTGCCAGCGTGCAACAGGTTGAAGCGGGCTCAAGCTTGGTGGAGCGCGCAGGCATCACCATGCAGGAAGTGGTGGACGCGGTAAAGCGGGTGGGTGACATCGTGGGCGAAATCAGCCACACCAGCTTCGAGCAAGACCAGGCCATCTCTCAGATCGGCGAGGCACTGAACCAACTCGACAAAACCACGCAGCAGAACGCAGCACTGGTGGAAGAGAGCGCTGCCGCTTCCCAGAACCTGCAGCACCAGACCCAGGAACTGGTGGATACCGTCGCGATCTTCAAACTGGATGCGGAAATGGGCTTGAAGCACGCCCACCGCACGGTGTCCAACCTCCGGCTGAGCATGGCTTGAAGACGCTATAAATTCAGGAGCTGCTCGCGCAGAAACTACGGGCGCCAACGCGTGATTTGATGCATAGCTGGGCGTAGAGGTCGCAAAACCGTGTGAATCGCCGCCCCAAAAAACCACATTCTTGATTCAAGGGGCCTTTGCTCGCCCTTTTATAGCACCCGAGCCTGTGTGCATATTGTGTTTACTAGTTAAACTCGCCTGAGTAAGTACTTTTAAACATGATTGAGTATGTGGAAAAAGCTTGGTACGCCGGTTCCGATTGATGCTTCGCAGGTCGTGATCGGGCTCTATGTCTGGTTGGACCTGACATGGGACGAACATCCGTTTTTCACCAGCCGTTTCATGGTCAAGACGGCGAAGGATGTTTCCATCATCCAGTCGCTGGATGTGGAAGGTAAGCTGTACTACTACAGCGAAGAAAGTACCGTTCAGCCCGGTCCGCTGATTCCCAAACCCCCGTCGGAAGACGAAGCCAAAGCCGCAGAAGAGCGGGCTGCCAAAGTCGCGTTGATCGCCGAGATGCAGGCACTGGAAAAAGCCAAAGTGGCCAAGCAAAAAGCCCTG
>RFQA01000398.1 GCA_009925925.1 Betaproteobacteria bacterium | reverse complement strand
TATGGCCAGTTGGTCAGCCTGTTGGGCAAGTACAGCAAGTTCGCTCCCGCCGGCGAGAAGGCCGCTTTGCGCCAAGCCGCCATCGCCGCAGACAACCCGGAAACGACAGCAGAAGACGCTTCCGCTGCCGGCGCTGAAGACGCGCCCTTCTGATCAGCCCACGCTGAATTCGGCCACCGGTACCGGTCGGCCGAACAAGTAGCCTTGAAAGAAGACGCAGCCCTGGTTTAACAAAAACTGGCGCTGCCCCTCCGTCTCTACGCCTTCGGCGACCACATCAAAGCCCAGGCTGCGCCCCAGCGCCAGTACGGTGCTGGCAATGGCAGCATCGTTCACGTCGGTGAGCACATCCCGCACAAAAGACTGATCGATCTTCAATTGCTGCAAAGGCAGCATCTTGAGGTAGGACAGGGACGAATAGCCAGTACCGAAGTCGTCCAACGCGAACCGCACGCCCAGGCTGCGCAGCGCTGTCATCTTCATGATGGCTTCTTGGCTATCAGTCAACAACAGGCTCTCGGTGAGCTCGAGCTTCAAAAGCCTCGGGTCCGCTCCGTTCTGTTGAATGGCGTTTTGTACTTGAACCACAAACTCGGGGCTGCGGAACTGGCGGGCACTCACATTCACTGCCAATGTGAGGTGGGCACTGTCCGGGCTGTGCGCCCAAGCGGCCAACTGTGCACATGCGGTTTGCAGCACCCATTCACCCAAGGGAATAATGAGGCCGGTTTGTTCAGCCAAAGGGACAAATTGCATGGGGGAAACCATGCCGCGCACCGGATGCCGCCAGCGCAGCAAGGCTTCCGCGCCCACCACCCGACGATCCGCATCGACCACCGGCTGGTAATACAACATCAGTTCGCCACGTTGCAGTCCCGTGCGGAGATCAGACTCGAGCTCGGTCCGCTCGGCCACCATGGACTGCATGGCGGGGTCAAAGAAGCGCAGCGTATTGCGGCCTGCAGACTTGGCTTCATACATGGCCAAGTCGGCCTGTTTCAACAATTCGTCTACAGACTGCCGCAAGCCATGAATCAACACCACACCGATGCTCGGTGTGCTGTGGTGCGAGCCACCGGGCAAGTCATAGGGAATATTGAGCTGCTGAAGTATTTTCCTTGCGACCAATTCGGCCTGAACGCCGGCATCAGCCAAGGTACCGTCAAGATCCTGCAAGAGAACCACAAACTCGTCTCCTCCGAAACGAGCGACAGTGTCGGATTCCCGGACACAGGCCTTCAGCCTTTGCGCCACCAAACGCAACAACCCATCGCCTACATCGTGGCCCCGGGTGTCGTTCAGATCCTTGAAGTTGTCCAGATCAATGAACAAAAGTGCACCATGCAAGCGGCCCCGTGCACAAGACGCGACCGCATATTGC
>RFQA01000397.1 GCA_009925925.1 Betaproteobacteria bacterium | reverse complement strand
TCATCGAAGAGTTCTCCAACGTGAACGGCAACGCCCGTGGCCTGCGGCGCAGCTGGTACGACAGTGGCGCACCCAAACGCGTGGAGTTCGTGGCGGATGCCGAACGGGATGGCGCAGCGGCCCACTTCACCTCCAACAAGCAACTCAGCGAACTGCGCTGTGGCCCCAAGCCCTTGTTGGCGCCCCACGTGGACGATGCGGCCCTGTGCGGCTTTGGTGGAAAAGCATCTACCGTTTCCACGTTTGGCAGCGACGGCACCCTGCGAGGCACCCAGATCCTGCTAGCCGGCGTGGTGCAGAAGTCCAGACGCTTTTATGCCAGCGGCAAGCCGTCGGATGACCTGGAGCGCAACGGCACGCAGGTCAAAGAGAGTTTCTACGCCGAGGACGGCATCAAACGCCGCGAAAAGCTGTGGGATGAAAGCAGTCGCCCTGCCCTGCTGCTGCGCGATGCCGAGTTCCACGCCAGCGGCACGTTGGTGCGCGAGCGGCTATACACCGTGGCGGAGAGCAATGGCCGCAAGCGCAGCCGCCTTACTTTGGATGCACGCTACTTCCTGAATGGCCAACCCCAAAGCAAAGAAAAGTTCACACTGGAAGGCAGCACCGAAATGCGCGAGTGGCAGCGCTTTACCGACAGCGGCAAGCTGCGCTTCCAGGGCAGCTTTGTGGCGGATGGGCGGTACAGCGAGCGGGCAATCGGCGTGCACCTGAGTTTCTTCGAGAACGGTAAAACTGAACTCGAGAATACCTACGACTCCCAGGGCAACATCAAACGCCAACGCGTGTGGGATGCAGACGGCACCCTGCGCAGTGACGAGGAGTTGTTTGAAGACGGCTCACGCAAGGCGATGGGTAAATAGACTTCTTCGCCTTGTCATATCGCAACGCTAAACTTGGTTTCAAATAATCCGAGAGCAGGGATGCTGCGACTCATGAAGAAAAACGCCGTCGTTGGCCTGATTTTGACTGCGCTGCTGCACGTCAGCACGTGTGCTGCGCCCATGCAATATATCTACCCGCCGCCCGAAAGCGGAGGCGATGTGCGCATGAATTTTTACTGGGACATTCTGCAACTGGCGCTCGACGAGACCCAGAGCAAATGGGGCCCGTATGAACTGCAGCCCAACCCCAAAGTAATGACACCTGCCCGCGCCGAGATGCAACTGGGTAACAGCCAGGACATCAGCGTCATGGCGCGCACCACCAGCATCGTTCGCGAGACCAAGCTACTCCCGGTCCGCATTCCGCTGGACAAAGGTCTCACCGGCTACCGGCTGTTTTTGATCAAAGGGATCAATCAGGCCGCTTTCAGCGGTATCCGCAGCACCAGCGAACTGAGGCAGTTCAGCATCGGGCAAGCCGCGAGCTGGATCGATGTGGACATCCTGCGCCATGCCGGTTTGGACGTGGTGACCGGCCCGACCT
>RFQA01000396.1 GCA_009925925.1 Betaproteobacteria bacterium | reverse complement strand
TCTTTGCTGGCGGCCATCGGGCGCATATCCCCCTGGGCGGTGACTCTGCGCAAGTGGTCCACCGGGTCGGCTTGCAGCCAAACGGTGGTGCAGTGCGCCAGCAAGAGGTTAAAGCTGGCCGGGTCTGACACCAGACCACCGGGCGTGGCGATGACGGCTTCGGGGTAAATCTGAATGCATTCTTCCAGCGCCCGGCGCTCGTAGCGGCGGTAGGCGTTGATACCGTACAAGGCCTGGATTTCGGCGACGCTGCAGCCTGCAAATTTTTCAATCTCCCGGCCAAGCTCCACAAACGAGTAGCCCAAATCTTCGGCCAGCATCCGCCCCAGTGTGGACTTGCCCGCGCCGCGCAGGCCCACCAGCGCGATACGGGTGCTGCGCTCCTGTGCCATGCCGCCGGTGCCCAGCATCTCGCCAATGGCAATGCGCACCCGGTGCAATGTGGGCGCGTCGCATTGCTCCAGCATCTCGCGGATCATCAGCCAGTCCGGGGACGACGTACTGACGTCGCCCAACAGTTCGGCCAGCGTGCACTGCAAGGCCTTGGCCACTTGGAGCAGGACCAGCACCGAGGCATTGCCCAGGCCGTATTCCATGTTGGCCAGGTGGCGCTCGGAGACCTGTGCGGCGACCGCCAATGCTTTGCGCGTCATGCCCCGGCGGGCACGCAGCGCACCTACGCGTTGGCCCAGACCGACCAGATAAGGGTGCTTGTCTTCGTCCTCCGACGGGGTGTCCTGAATCGTAGGCGTGGTATTTTTTTGGTTAGGATGCAATATAGTGCTTGACATATCGAAAAAATGAAATTAAGGTCCTCTTACGCACAATAATGCATTTTTTTGAATGCTGCAAGTGAGCCAGATCAAACAAACCAAAGATCGGCGCACTTGCAGACCTGACACCAATACCTGCATGGTGGTCTGCCCAAAAGGGCGGCGCTGAGCGAAAACGAGGAGCATCGATATGGCAGAAGACATGGCAATGGACCCGCAGGGTGAAGTGTTCAATTTCGCGCAGTACCTGCTGGACTGCAACGCAGATCGCGGCGAGCAACTGGCCTTCGTCGATGACCAGGGTGAACTGCGCTACAGCGCCTTGGCGCAGCGGGTGCGCGCGGTTGCGGGCGCGTTGCAGGCCAGTGGCGTGCGCCGGGAAGAGCGGGTATTTGTGCTGATGCACGACAGCATGGACTGGCCTTGCGCATTTTTGGGCGCCATGTACGCGGGCAGCGTGTCGGAGACCGACGTCGGCGCCGTGAACTTGGGCGCGTAATAGAGCTGGTACGTTCCAGCGGCGGAGTCGGGCGGCGAGATGTAGACGCGCGTGCCCGCCAGCCGGTAGAGCGACGGGCAGCAGCGCCCAGCCGTTGCGAACTGGTTCGTGTAGCGGTTGCGCTCGGCCAGCATGAAACTGCCGAGGGTGGCCCACGAGCCGGACACC
>RFQA01000395.1 GCA_009925925.1 Betaproteobacteria bacterium | reverse complement strand
GATGGAGTCATAGGTCTTGCGACCCATGACGACGCATTTATTCAGGGTGAGGGCCTTGAAGCGTCTGAGGTCCTCTGGCAGATGCCAGGGCAGTTTGTTGTCATTGCCGATGCACCCATTTCTGGCTACTGCGACCACGGCAATGACCCTTGGCCTCATACCGCCACAGGAGCCTTGATGGCTGGATGGCATCGATAGCCCACCAATTCGAAGTCATCGTAGGCGTAGTCAAAAAGAGTGCTGGGTCGGCGACGGATGACGAGGGTGGGAAGGCCAAAGGGTTCCCGGGAGAGTTGCTCCTGAGCCTGCTCCAAATGGTTGCTGTAGAGGTGGCAGTCGCCCCCAGTCCAGACGAAATCGCCCACATCAAGGTCCGTCTGCTGCGCCACCATGTGCGTGAGCAGCGCATAGCTGGCAATGTTGAATGGCACACCCAAAAAGATGTCGGCGCTGCGCTGGTAGAGCTGGCAGGAGAGTTTTCCTTCTGCAACGTAGAACTGGAAGAAGGCGTGGCACGGTGCGAGCGCCATCTCGGGAATCTGAGCCACATTC
Source organism: Betaproteobacteria bacterium (assembly GCA_009925925.1). Lineage (GTDB taxonomy): Bacteria > Pseudomonadota > Gammaproteobacteria > Burkholderiales > Burkholderiaceae_C > Allorhodoferax. The sequence continues at coordinate 917 of RFQA01000395.1, read as the reverse complement.
CAAGCGCTGACGATCAGGCGGCGCGAGTCTGGATTTTTTCGAATTTGGTCGACCATCTCACTCATCTGGTCAACCACTCGGTTGGGGTGTTCAGGCGTGGGCGCGGGCCAGGCGCGCCACTGTTTTCCGTAGACTGGACCGAGCTCTCCGTCAGGGCCTGCCCATTCATCCCAGATAGACACTCCGGCAGCCTGCAAGGAGGTTACGTTGGTCTCTCCCCTGAGGAACCAGAGAAGTTCGTGAATGATGCTTTTCGTGTGCACTTTTTTGGTCGTGACCAGAGGAAAGCCATCTGCCAAGCGAAAGCGCATCTGCCAGCCAAAGACCGATCGGGTGCCTGTTCCAGTTCGATCTGTCTTTTCTGTTCCCTGAGTCAGCACATACCGCATCAGGTCGAGGTAGGGTTTCACGCGACCTATTCCGTGAGGCCTGAGGCTACCGTGGAGAAGCCGGCGTCGACGTAGGTGATCTCTCCGGTTACGCCCGCGGCAAGGTCCGACAACAAGAAGGCGCAGACGTTGCCCACATCCTCGATGGTGACGTTGCGGCGAAGCGGCGCATTCTTCTCCACCACCGACAGAATATTCCCGAACCCCTTGATGCCGCTGGCTGCGAGTGTCTTGATGGGGCCGGCGGAGACGCCGTTCACGCGAATGCCAACCGGGCCCAAGCTCGCAGCCATGTATCGCACAGCGGCCTCGAGGCTCGCCTTGGCCAGTCCCATGGTGTTGTAAGCCGGAACCGTCCGAACTGCACCCAGGTAACTGAGGGTCACCATCGCACCTTGGCGGCCTTGGATCAGCGGGAGGGCGGCTTTCGCCATGGCTGGAAAACTATAGGACGACACTTCGTGTGCGGTTCGGAAGCCCTCTCGGCTAAGACCCTCGAGAAAGTCACCCGCGATGGCCTCGCGGGGC
>RFQA01000394.1 GCA_009925925.1 Betaproteobacteria bacterium | reverse complement strand
CGTCGGGATCGTTCGCAGAGATCACGATGGCAGATACTTTTTGGGCGATCAGTGAATTCACGATTTCGATCTGGCCTTCAGCGGTGGCTTTGGCAGGACCGGTGTAAATGATCTCGACGTTCTTGAGTTCCTTAGCAGCTTCCTGAGCGCCTTGGTTGGCGGCGTCAAAAAAGCCGTTGCCCAAACTCTTCACCACGAGGGCGATCTTGTCCGCTGCAAATGCCGGGCTGACCAGGGCCGCACTCAGTGCGATGGTCAGCAGGGTCTTGAGTTGTTTCTTCATGCTTGTCTCCTGGAGTTGTTAGTAGAAAAATTTGGCCCTAAGGCCGGTCTCGATACCGGTTGCACATACCTGAATTTGGTGACGTGAACCGGCTTCGATGGGGAGTGCGACATTGCCCATGCAATCTCGCTCAAACAATGCCGCTGCTCGGGCCGCTGGCGGGTCGGATGGCGGCCATCTGCTTGCGGTATCCGCTGGCGCGGTAGGCCAGGATAGGGTCGGCGGCGCCGCCGGCTTCCATGCGGATCTTTTGCAACAGAGGGGTGACGTCGGTGTGGAATGCCTGCTTCAGGGTCTGGGCGGCCATCAGCACATCGTTGCTGTCCTGGTAGGCCGTCAACGCGGTGCGATCGACCAACAAGGCCTGTGCATAGCAGCGCTGCACGGTGACCGCACTGGTCATCAGGCTCTCAATCGGGTCGGTCACGTTGTGCGACTGATCCAGCATGTAGGCGGGGTCAAACTCTGCTGCACCGGTTTGTGCGGCATCCACCAGTTCATTGAACACCAGAAAGAGCTGGAAGGGGTTGATGCTGCCGCTGTCCAGGTCGTCGTCGCCGTACTTGCTGTCATTGAAGTGGAAGCCGGCGAGCTTTTGCGCATGCACCAGGCGGGCCACGATCATCTCGATGTTGGTATTGGGAGCGTGATGGCCCAGGTCCACCAGACAACGCGCCTTGGGGCCCAAAGTTTGAGCTGAGAGTAGGCTGGAGCCCCAATCTTGAATCACGGTGGAATAGAAAGCAGGCTCGAACATTTTGTGTTCAAGGAACATGCGCCAGTCGCCGGGCAGTGCGTCGTAAATCTGGCGATTGCTGTCCAGATAGCGCTCAAACTGGCGGCGGAAGTGACTCTGGCCGGGGAAGTTGGAGCCGTCACCGATCCACACGGTGAGGGCTTTGCTGCCCAACTGCTTGCCGATGTCGATGCACTCGAGGTTGTGAGCCACAGCTTGTGCACGCACACTGGCATCGGCGTGGGTCAGGCTGCCGAACTTGTAGGAAAGCGGCTGGTCTTTCTGGTCCGAGAAGGTGTTGGAGTTGACGGCGTCAAAGCCCACCCCATGCGCCTCAGCATGCTGGCGTAGCTCTTGGTAATCGCTCACCTTATCCCATGGGAAATGAGGAGATACCGTGGGTGTGCACCGCACCAGTTGCTGGATGACACCGCAGTCCTGGATCTTGTC
>RFQA01000393.1 GCA_009925925.1 Betaproteobacteria bacterium | reverse complement strand
TACAAAGCCCCCAACGGTGCGGGCCAAGCGTAATCGGCATAAGTTTTCACACGCAACTTGGCCATAGCCTGCGGAATATTCACTGCAAATTCGTGCGGTGGGGCGTACTGGCAGGCATGAAGGCAGGCGCCGCAGTTGTGGCACAAGTTGGCCAGGTAATGGGTGTCGGCATGGCCAAAAGCCAAGCGGCGGGTCATGGCGGGGAACACTGCACAAAAGCCCTCGCAATAGCGGCAGGCATTGCAAATTTGGAGTTGACGGGCCACCTCGTCTTCTTGGGGCGTGGCCGAAGCTGATGCCGAAAACTCGCCCTGCGCCAAAGCCACGGCTTGCTGTGTAAGAGTTTGCAAAGAGGTCATGCCGAAATCCTTGAGGAAAGCTGAGTAGTAGCCGCCTTAGAAGCTATGGCCGCCTGCGCCGCTTGGGTGCCCGCAATGCGCCCAAACGCGGTGCCAATGGACATGCCCACGCCCGCTGTATAGCCCTTGCCCAACACGTTGCCCGACATGATTTCACCAGCGGCAAACAAATTGGGGCTGCGTTGGCCGCCAAAGTACACCGAGGCCCGCTCATCCGACTTGAAGCCCAGGTAAGTGAAGGTGATGCCCGGGCGCACGCTGTAGCCGTAAAACGGCGGGGTGTTGATTGGGCGGGCCCAGTGGGTTTTGGGGGGCGTAATGCCTTCGGTATAGCAGTCGTCAAAGACCGTGTGGTCAAAGGTGCCCGCATGGCACGCAGCGTTGTAGTCGTTGAGGGTTTTCATAAAGGCCTCCACATCCAAACCCAATTTTTGGGCCAGCTCGGGCAGTGTGTCGGCTTTGACACCTTCAAACACCGGCGGCATAAACCGCCCAATGGCTTTGCTGTCGATGATGGGGTAGCCAATTTGCCCGGGCTGCAACGCCACCAAGCGGCCCCATAGGGCGTAGCGCTTGGGCCAAAAGTCTTCGCCTTCGTCATAAAAACGCTGCGCATTTTTGTTCAGCACCACACCCAAGGACACGCAGTCCAGTCGGGTGGTGATGCCGCCGTCGTACAAAGGCGCGCGCGCGTCAATGGCTACGCAATGCGACTGGGTGGGGTCGCCGATCATGTCGGCGCCTTGGTTCATCACGTCTTTAAGCACCGCGCCCATGTTGTACCGCGTGCCCCGAATTAAAAAGTTGTCCGATGGCCAATCGCCCTCAGGGGTCTGACCCCAAGCCTCACGCATCCATTCGCGGTTGGATTCAAAGCCGCCGCAGGCCATCACGCAGCTGCGGCCTTCAATGCGCTCTTGGGTGTTGCCCAACACCACCGCCTTGAACACGCCGTCTTGCAGCTCCACGTGTGCCACCGGAGCCTCGTAGCGAATGTGCACGCCCAGCGCCTCGGCGCTGCGAAAGTACGCATTCACCAGCGCCTTGCCCCCGCCCATAAAAAAGGCGTTGGTGCGCGACAAGCTCAGCGTGCCCGATAGCGAGGGCTGAA
>RFQA01000392.1 GCA_009925925.1 Betaproteobacteria bacterium | reverse complement strand
TCCTCGCCGCAGACGCCGCAGCGGAAATCGGCCACGGGCGAATTGTTCGGCAGCTGCGGCAGCCGGTCGGCGGCGCAGTTGGGACAGAAGCCGTGCAGCGCCACCCAGGCCTCGGTGACGAGGCGCGCGGTCTGGCGCGGGCTGTCGAAGACGGCGCTGGGCTCGGCGAAGCCGAGACTGCACCACGAGTTGGTATCATCCCCCATCCGCCCACCCTAGCGGGTGGTTGGTCAGGGGTCCGCCTAATCCTTTATCCTAGAAAACACGCTCCTGAGGTCGGCATGATCGATCACGGTCGTCGAAGGAATTAGATATTGCTCAGCGTGAATTCGGTAGATCGCCAAGGTCTCCCGATCAATACGCTTAGTGTCCGCAAAATAATTTATTAACCGCTCGCACTCGATCGCATTCACTCTTCGCCCACTTCGTCCTTCCTCATGAATCCAATGGATTATCGCGCGCTGAGCAAGGGCAGTATGCTTTTGGTCAAACGCTGTCTCCATGGCTCTCTGATAAAACTCAGCACCTTGGGTAAGGTCCCCGTCTCTATAAAATATACAACCTGTTGTAGCGGTGATGCAGATTGCGTCAGTCTCTTCCAACGGGCGAACAGCTGCAGCAGCTTTGATATCCACAAACGCTCCAGCAATATTGCCTAGGCAAGCCCTGGAATATGCTCGATTGTTCAACAGAACAGCGTCATGCGCATTCGCCAGAAGTCCTGACGTCGCCACCGTTTCGGCAACGTCAAAATTTTGCAATATCTCTGCCGCTACGAACGCACCCGTTGCGGCAGCTCGAGTAGAAAATGGCTCGTCGCCCAACCAGATCGATGCGTTATGAACAGCCCCAAGCCAGTCGCACTCTTCGACTGCTTGACCTGTTCTAGCTTCGAAGGTCAGCGCATTTTGAAGAAGAGCTTTGTTAAAAGGTATTCCCGAAGTTTCATGGGCCCAACGTACCTGCGCAATGGTATTATCAGTCGGCTTTTCGCATCCGATCTTGAATAGCTTCTTCGCTAACTTGTCCGCTCCGCTATCCATTTCAAGCGTTGCAAGCGCGGCGGCAAGTTCGGTAACTTGGGCTGGCCTTCCCCGATCTATTATTTCTCGTAAGCGCCGGCTACTTTCTATTGGCTTTCCCGCCATGTCCGCTACGGCGACACGAGAAGCCAATAACCACGTATCCTCGGACGGTGATTTCTTCAATACAGTCCATGCTCTTTCGACGTCTTGGTCGAGAACAAAAAACCTTACGGCAGATCTCAGGACGTACCTGTTTGAAGGAGCGATGGAAATTGCTGTGTGAAAGGCTTCCCGCGCTTTCTGGCTCTGCCCTAGAGAAACATAAGCCCTAGCCAGCTCAACATACAAAATCGCGTTTCTGGGATAGAGAGCAATTTCATCTTTCATCTCCCGAATCTGGCGATATTTTATGCTGCGGGTCACCGCAGCGCCAGCCGGCGCGATC
>RFQA01000391.1 GCA_009925925.1 Betaproteobacteria bacterium | reverse complement strand
AGCGCCGTGATCATTTTGAAGGTCGAGCCGGGGGCAAACTGCCCTGCGATGCATTTGTTAGACAGCGGGTTGCGTTCATCGGCCATATAGGCGTTCCAGTCATCTGACCGAATGCCAAACGTGAATTTATTCGGATCAAACGACGGGGTCGAGCACAAGGCCAGCACCGCCCCTGTGCGCGCATGCAGCACAACAGCGGCGGCACTTTCGGTGGTCGAGAGGCGTTCGTGCACATATTGCTGCAACCCTGCATGCAGGGTCAGCGACACATGCTGGCCCTGACGCGGCGGCACGTTGGCTATGTCGCGCATCACTTCGCCGTGCGCGTTCACTTCCATTTCCTTGCGGCCGGGCTGACCGCGCAGGGTTTCATCCAGCGATTTTTCAAGGCCCGATTTCCCAATTCTGAATCCTGGCACGCGCAAAATGGGTGCGGTGCTTTGCTGCTGTTCTTCTTCGGTCACTAATCCGACATAGCCCAGCACATGGCTTGTCACCTCGCCCAGCGGATAATGGCGCACTTCGCCTGGAAGAATTTCAAGGGTAGGAAGCTGGTGGGCCTGTAATTCCAGTCGCGTCAGTTCATCCCACGTCAGGCTTTCAAACACCATCAGGCCCTGGGGGCTTCGGTGCTGCCGCCATTCGCGCATCAGTTTTTGCCGCATCGCCTCACCCAGCGGCACCACGCCTTCCACAATGGCCAGCGTTTTTGTCAGGTCATCGAGGCTGGCGGGGTGGATGATGGCCTTGAAACTTTGGGTGGTGTTGGCGATCACAACGCCGCTTCTGTCTAAAATTTGACCGCGCGGCGGCGCGATCAGGCGAAGTTGCAGGCGGTTGTTGTCGGCCAGCTGCTGAAATTTTTCAGATTCGATCAGCTGCAGCTGCACCATGCGGCCTGTGAGCAGGGCCATGGCCAGCGCCTGTGCGCCGCCCACCACAAAGGCGCGGCGGGTGAAGGTGCGTCCACGATCGAGATCAAGACTGGGCATGGAAAAGATTTAGGCGCGGATGCTTTTGCGCGCAAACAGCGTGGCCAGCAGCGGAAACACAAGCGCGGTCAGCAGAACCTGCGCCGCCAGAAGTGGCCAGTGAGGCTGGTGGCTGAGCAGCGCCGCGATGAACGCGGCAACTGCCAGCACCACCGCAGCCCCCGCCCACAGCAGCAGGAAGGAGTAAGAAAGGATGACGCTGCGCAGAGAGAGGGTTGCCTCGTGAATGATGAGCAACAGAAGCGTATGAAGCCCAAAGGGAGATGGCAGCAGCGCATCCATGCACAGGCCCGCCGCCACGGCATAGAATCGCTGCACCACATCGGGCCTGTGCATTACCCAATAGTAATAGACAATATAAACAAGCCCGGCACCATCAAGGTGCGTGGGCAGAATGCCCGCCACCGCGGCCGCCACGGCCAGAACCAAGCACAAAGCGGGCAGCATCGATGACAGAAAAGGGGCAGAGCGCGCGCGCA
>RFQA01000040.1 GCA_009925925.1 Betaproteobacteria bacterium | reverse complement strand
CAATGCCCAAGTGCCCTTGCACGCCACTACATGCAGAAGGAAATCTTCGAACAACCCCGCGCAATTGCCGACACGCTGGAAGGCGTGGAGGGCATAGTCCCCGAGCTGTTTGACCAGCAAGCCAACCACGCACCCGGCGCGAATGCGGCACGCGTATTCAAGCAGATTGACAGTGTTTTGATTCTGGCTTGCGGCACCAGTTATTACAGCGGCTGCGCGGCCAAGTACTGGATCGAGAGCATTGCCAAGATTCCGTGCAATGTGGAGGTGGCCAGCGAGTACCGCTATCGCGACTCCGTGCCCAACCCCAACACCTTGGTGGTCACCATCACCCAAAGTGGTGAAACCGCCGACACTTTGGCTGCATTGCGCCATGCCCAGTCTTTGGGAATGCATCACACGCTGACGATCTGCAATGTGGCGACCAGTGCCATGGTGCGCGAATGCAGCTTGGCGTATGTGACACGGGCGGGTGTGGAAATCGGGGTGGCGTCTACCAAGGCGTTTACCACCCAGCTGGCGGGCTTGTTTTTGTTGACCTTGTGCCTGGCGCAAGCCAAGGGTCGCTTGAGCGATGCGGAAGAGGCTCGCCACCTCAAAGCCATGCGCCACCTGCCGGCAGCACTGCAAGCCGTACTGGCCCTGGAGCCACAGGTGATGGCATGGGCGGACGACTTTGCGAAGAAAGAAAATGCCTTGTTCTTGGGCCGTGGCTTGCACTACCCCATTGCCATGGAAGGCGCGCTCAAGCTCAAGGAGATCACCTACATCCACGCCGAAGCCTATGCCGCCGGTGAACTCAAGCATGGCCCCTTGGCTTTGGTAACCAGCGAGATGCCTGTGGTCACGGTGGCGCCTAACGACGCACTGTTGGAAAAACTCAAAAGCAATATGCACGAGGTGCGCGCTCGTGGCGGCGTGCTGTATGTCTTGGCCGATGCGGATACCAAGATCGAGAGTGGCGAAGGCTTGCATGTGATCCGCATGCCGGAGCACTATGGTGAGCTCTCTCCTTTGCTCCACGTAGTGCCCTTGCAGCTGCTTTCTTATCACACCGCCTGCGCGCGAGGGACCGATGTTGATAAGCCGCGCAATCTGGCCAAGAGCGTGACCGTCGAGTAAATCTGTACATGCGCTTTTTCGGTATTGCTGGCCACTCCGGCATGGGCAAAACTACCCTGCTGGAGCGGCTGATTCCCGAGCTCACCGGGCGGGGGCTGCGGGTATCACTGATCAAGCACAGCCACAAGGACATCGAGATCGACAGGCCGGGCAAAGATTCGTTCCGCCTCCGCGAAGCCGGATGCTCCGAAGTACTGTTGTTGGGGCGGGAGCGTTGGGCACTGATGCATGAATTGCGTGGCCAACCCGAACCCTCGCTGGACTATCTGCTGGATCGCATGCAGGCATGTGATCTGGTACTGGTCGAAGGCTTTAAAGGTGGTGAGTTTCCCAAACTGGAAGTCTGGCGTGCCACCGAGGGCAAGGCCACGCTTTGGCCCGCGTGGCCCGGCGTGATTGCGGTTGCCAGTGATTCTGCGTCGCACCCCGCAGACGTGCGGCATTTGGACTTGAGCGATGTTGGTCAGATAGCCGACTTTGTGCTCGCGCACGCAGCACTACGTTTGCCGCTAGCGTCCTTCTCGTCCTAGATGGCGAGTGCTGCGTCTGCAGCCGGAAGTCTTTTGCTTTGCAAGGTTTGGAATGCTTGAGATACCGACGTAAACACTTGGCCTGACAGGCCGGTCCACAGCTCGGTGTGCATCAACCGGTCTTGCACCGGACCTTTGACCTCTGCGAAATGGAGCTTGATGCCGCGTTCTCGCAGATCGCGATTGATGTCCGCGAGAACTTCCATGGCTGAAGTGTCAACGCGGTTGACTGCTGTCATCACCAAGACTACATCCTCAACTTGCTCTGATTGCCCCAATTCCTGGCTCAAGCGAGCTTCGACCGCTTGCAGGTTGCCGAAGAACAAACTCTCATCGATACGCAGCAACAGTGCGTGCGGCAAGGTCTCCGTCTCGTAGCGCTCCACATTCCGGAAGGTGGATGTACCCGGCAGGCGGCCGAGAACGGCAATGTGCGGCGCGCTGGAACGCCACAGCAGTGTCGCCAAGGACAGCCCGATGCCCATGGCTATTCCGGTATCCAAACCGAGAGCAAGTACCCCCAGCGCGGTACCCAGCCACGCTATGGCATCTGCACGGTCGTAACTCCACGCTTGGCGCAGCGTTCGCATATCGATCATCCCCCAGGCGGCCACCACAATGCTGGCGGCCAGCACTGCCAGCGGCAGTTTGGCCAGCCATTCCGTACCCACCATTAACAGCACCACCATGGAAAGACCCGAGACCACGCCGGCCAAAGGCGTTTGTGCGCCGGCTGCCACATTAATGGCAGACCGAGACAAGCCCCCACCCACCGGCATGCCACCACTGAAGGCCGCTGCAATGTTGGCTACGCCCAAGCCGGTCAGCTCCCGATTCGCATCGATACGCTCCCGCCGTTTCACGGCAAGTGCCTGGGCCATGGTGATGCATTGCACCATACCGATGAAGGAAATCAGCAAGGTTGGCCCCGCCAATGCTTGCAGGGATATCCACTCCGGCAGGGTAAACACCTGAGCCATTCCAGCGAGGCGGATGGCGCCTACCACTGCGACCGCATGTTGCGAATCCAAATCAAGCAAGTAGACGACAAGAGTGGTCGCCAACAACACCAGCAAGGGCGAGAGACGCATCCACACGGGCCAATGCTTGAGCCCCAAGCGGGCCGCGGTGAGCACCGCAACGGAAGCCAGACCCAGCATCAAGGTGACTTCATTGGCGTTGGGTAGCTGTTGAGCGAGAAGGCGCAAGGTCTGGCCCGTGGAATTGCCATGCACTTCAACCCCGAGAATGAACTTGGCTTGGCTCACCATGATCAACACGGCCGACCCCGTAACAAAACCGCTGACCACCGGGCGGCTCAAGAGCTGAGAAAGAAAGCCCAGCCTCGCCAGGCCGCATATGGCGATCAGCAGGCCGGATGACAAGCTCACCCAGGCTGCCAGTTGGATGTAGTGCGCTGAACCGGGCTGGGCAATCGGGCTCAACACGCTGTACGTCATGATGGCTGTGATGGCTACGGGTCCCACCGCTTGGACCATGCTGCTTCCGAGCAACGCATAGGCGATGGCGGGCAATACGCTGACATAGAGTCCCGCCTGCGGGGGCAAGCCCGCCAACAGTGCATAAGCCAAGCTCTGGGGTATGACCAGAACGGTGAGTACCAGGCCGGCAATGACGTCGTCCCTCAAATGGTGGCGGGGGTAGTGTTGGATCCAGTGCGGTATCAGTGCCATGATCTATGCTAACCGCCAACCAGACGCCGGTTTAAATTTGGTAACACAATGCAATCGCGTCAGCCCAGCCCGGGTCCCGGGCGTTGTGCGCATAGACTGTTTTTTAAAAGGATTTCCATGCGTTCTAATTCCCTTCAGGAGCGGCCCGTTAGCCCTCGCGTTTCGCGACGTGAGCGCGCGTATGCGGCCTGAAACGGCACTGCTGCGCAGCCTGAGTTCGCCTGGTGCACTGAAGGTTCAGGAGCAGAACTTTGATTTTGACCTGCTGACCCCCCAAAAAATGCTGGAGAAGTATGTAGGACGGCAGGTCAAGGTCGTTCGCACGAATGCGGCAACTGGCCAGGAAACGGTAGAAGCCGCTACCGTGCTTTCAGCCAATAGTGGAGTCGTCTTGAAGATCGGCGACCGTATAGAAACCGGTGTGCCCGGACGGCTGGTCTTTGACGATGTACCCGCCAATCTCCGCGATCGACCCACGCTGGTCATGTCTTTGAACAACACCGGTGCGGCCAGTCAGGATGTAGAGCTCAGTTACCTGACCGGTGGCCTGTCCTGGAAGGCCGATTACGTGGTCGAATTAAATGCAGCGGACGATGCCCTCGACATGTCGGGCTGGGTCACGCTGACCAATACCAGTGGCGCTTCTTACCGCAACGCCAAACTCCAGTTGGTGGCCGGCGACGTGAATCAGGCCGCACCGGAAATGGCGGTTCGCGGGCGGGCGGTATTGATGGCAGCGCCGGCCATGGCCAAGGCCGACAGCGCCATGGCTGAAGAGTCCTTGTTCGAATACCACCTCTACACCCTGGACCGTCCGACCACCATCGCCGAAAGTCAGACCAAGCAGGTGGCTTTGCTCTCCGCCAACGGCGTGCCGGCCCGCAAAGAAATGGTGCTGCAAGGTGGTGACTACTACTACCAGGCTGCGTCTGGCGAGCTGGGCCAAAAGCTCAAGGTCGGCGTGTTTCTGGAGTTCGACAACAAAGACAATGCCCGTTTGGGCTTGCCCTTGCCCAAAGGCGTGGTCCGCGTCTACAAGAAAGACAGTGCTGGCAACGCCCAATTCATCGGGGAAGACCGGATAGAACACATTCCCAAAAATGAAAAGGTCCGCCTCAAACTGGGCGATGCGTTTGACGTCACGGCAGACAAAAAGCAAACCGATTTCAAACGCCTGCCTAATGCCGGCAAATACGGATTTGTGTCAGAGAGTGCGTATGAGATCGTGCTCAAGAATGCCAAAAAAGAAGCGGTTACCGTGACGGTGCAGGAGCCCATTCCCGGTGATTGGCAGATCCTGAGCGCCAGCCAGACACACAGCAAAGCTGCGTCCAATTTGGCGGTGTGGAAGGTGGCTATCCCCGCAGAGGGCAAGACGGTATTGACCTACCGGGCCATGGTCCGGTACTGAAACGCTTACAAACCTCTGATATTGGGGGGGGTGCACCAATCTAGTGCGGTTTGAGTGCGGGCGTTTTAAGGGAGGGGCCGAAATTTTTCTCAAATTTTTAGAAAAAGGCCTAAATAACCCCCTAAATCTGCCGTTAAGAAACGTACGTCAACTCCTAAAAGCCACCGGAGGGGCCGAAAGGCCTACCCAAAATGCAACTGCCAACCATTGAACGAACCCCGAATATGCGCCCCGCCGGCGCAGACGCGGTGTCGTCTGGGGCAAATAGGGTTATCCCAGTTGCTCCGGTCAACCCGTCTCTGAGTTCCACCACATCGATCGAGTCCACGCCGGACGTGATTGACAAGGTGAACCCCGCGCTCAAGCCCCAGTCCAGCGGAGAAGCACCTTATCAAAGCGTGTCTGACCCATCGCTCAAGGGCTCCGAGGCGGCAGTGCCCAAGGATTGGACTATTCATCGGCCGGAGAAAGAAAAAGTGGAGGACCCTCCGCCCAAGCCTATCTCGCAGGTGCTGATGGATCACCTCAAGACCATGTGGACGGCCAGTGCCAGCGCCGTCCAAATCGAGCAGGTCAAGAACCAGGTGAGCACGCCACAACCGATATCCCCGGCCGAGGTGCCGGGGCAGTTGGCCAAACAGGCTTTGGTGTACACGCCCAGCAAGGTCAAAAAGACCGAAAACCTGTAGCAGCCGATTGCGCTGTACCGCAGGGTCGGCAACGCATACGGTGCGCGGTGATCTAACATCGCGGTCATGCACACCTCCGCACTCGTACTTTTTTCCGGTGGCCAGGATTCCACGACCTGCCTCGCCCATGCACTGGCGCGCTACGAGCGCGTAGAAACCATTGCCTTTGACTACCGCCAACGCCATAACGTGGAGTTGGAGGCGCGGTTGAACGTGCTGCGCGAGATGAAGGCACGCTTTCCGCAATGGGCTGCCAAGCTGGGCGAAGACCACTTGCTGGACCTGGCGGTGCTGGGTGAGGTGAGTGAGACATCTCTCACGCGGGACACGGCCTTCAAGATGGAAGCCAATGGCCTGCCCAACACCTTCGTACCCGGCCGCAACCTTTTGTTCATGACACTGGCAGCGGCCTTGGCCTACCGCCGCGGCTTGCAGGTGATCGTGACCGGTGTCTGCGAAACCGACTTTTCCGGCTACCCCGACTGCCGTGACGACACCATGAAGGCGTTGCAGTTGGCCCTGTCGCTGGGCATGGACCAGCGCTTCCTGATTGAAACGCCCCTCATGTGGATCAACAAAGCCCAGACTTGGGAGCTCGCCCATGAACTGGGCGAGCGATCCGGCGTACAAGGCGGCGGGAATGCATTGGTTGACCTGGTTGTCGAGCACACCCATACCTGCTACCTGGGCGACCGCACCCATCGTCACGCCTGGGGCTACGGCTGCGGCACTTGTCCGGCCTGCGAACTCCGGGCCAAGGGTTATGCCGGCTTTGTAGACAAGGTGAACAAAGCAGCCTGAGGCGCAGAGCTGCCAGCGTCTGCAGCAACATCACGAGGCTCCAACACCCAACGCTGGTTGTGAAATGCCGCTACGCCCGGCCGGTGGGCGATGGACACCAGAGCACCGCCCTGCTCGGTCACCAAATCGCACAAGCGCTGGTAGAGCGCCGCCTCGGCCGCCTCGTCCAGCGCGCTGGTGGCTTCGTCCGCAAACAACCATTGCGGTTTTTTGAGCAGCACCCTGGCAATGGCCAGGCGCTGTTGTTCCCCGCCAGAGAGTTTCTGGCTCCATGCATCCACGGTGTCGAGCGCATCTGCCAAGTGGGGCAGCAGTGCGTCACGCAGCACCTGCTGCAACTCGGCGTCGCTGTAATGGGTAGCTACCTCCGGGTAGGCGAGCGCCTCCCGCAAGGGCCCATTGGGGAAGTAAGCGCGCTGCGGCAAGAACATGCTGTCGGCGGGTAGATCCACTGCCCCTTGCGCGTAGGGCCAGATGCCCGCCAGTGTGCGGAACAGCGTGGACTTTCCGCTGCCCGAAGGGCCCTGCAACAGAATGCGGTCGCCCGGCTGCGCATGCAGCCGGGTGTGTTCCAGCAGCGTGGTGCCGTTGGGAAGGGAAATGCGCAGAGGCTCCGTATCCAAAGGACCATCAATTGCTATAGTTTTGGTAGCTGCTTGCGCAGATTCCACCTGCGCCAGAGCCTTGAAAGACTCTTCAAAGCCAGTCAGTCGGTCGGTCGTGGCGCGCCAGCTGGCCAGGCTGCTGTAGGTATCCACAAACCAGCTCAGTGACCCTTGGACTTGTCCGAATGCTCCAGAGATTTGCGTGAGTTGCCCCAGCTGAATAGCACCGCTAAAGAAGCGCGGCGCCGCCACCACGAAGGGAAACACCACGGCAGCCTGCCCGAAGAAGCTGGTGAACCAGATCAGGCCCTTCTGTGCCTTGATGAGCGCCAGGTTGTTGGCCAGTACCCGGCTGAAACGCTGGGTCATCTGCTCGCGCACTACGTTCTCGCCACGATCAAAGGCAATGGATTCGCTGTATTCGCGGGCGCGCACCATGTGGTGGCGGAAGTCGGCCTCCACCCGTTGCTGCTCGAAGTTCAGCGGAATCTGCTTGCGACCTATGTAGTGGGTAATCACGCTGCCCACCAAGCTGTAGAGCACGGCCATCCACACCATGAAGCCGGGAATGTTGTACTCCTGCCCCTGCAGGTTGAAGGCAAAGCCCCCGGATAGCGTCCACAAAATACCCACAAAACTGGCGAGGGTGACCACGGAGTTCAGCAGACCCATGCTCAGCGAGATGGTGAAGCTGGTGAACTGATTGATGTCCTCCTGGATACGCTGATCGGGGTTGTCTGGGTTGGCCCCGTGGGCGTGTGCGGAAGGCGCAAAGCGCGCCAACTCCAAGCGATAAAAAGCCTGGTGGGACATCCACTTGTGCAGGTAGTGGTTGGTCATCCACGCGCGCCAACGCATCTCGAGCAGCTGCGTCAGGTAGAACTTGTAGACCGCAATGACGATGAAGCCGAAGGCCAGGTAGGTGAAGCGGCCCAATTGCTCCCAGAAGACGGTGGCGTTCTTTTCCTGCAGCGAGTCATAGAAAAGCCGGTTCCAATCATTGAAAACCACTGCCATGTAGACCAGCGCGAGGTTGAGCGCCACGATGGCCGCCAACATGCCGCGGGCTTTCCATTTGTCCTCCGACGAAAAGTAAGGCGTGGACAGGGCCACGGCGCGAAGAATGAATGCTTTGAACGCCGCCCATTTGGCGGACGCGGATGCCACAAATGCCATGCAAAAAGTCTCGGTGGGTGGTTGGGGCCGGCCGTGCGGGTTGCACCAAGCCTGTAGCTAGCGGGATATTAGCGCCCGCCGAGCAGCCCGAGGCCTATAGGCTTTGAAAACCGCTCTGGTGCGGGTCGCTGGAGGGCGCCTCGTGACCGTCAGTCGGATTTTGGAGGGCGCTTGTCGGTTGACCCGCACGCACCAGCTCGGAAGCACGGTGGTAACCCACTATCGCCAATCGCCGCCACGCTTCCGCATTGGCAGACAAGGGCTGTTCAGCGCCCGGGTGCTCGTGCGTCGCATCCCTGCTGCGCGGGCGAACAGGTGGGGTGGGAGGAATGCGTGCATAAGACATGACGTGCAGGATAGACCTGCACGCAATCCCTGTCAGTCGGTTTTACATTGGTTTACCAAAGCAGCTCCGGCTTTTACACGCTTGAACCAAATCTAGTTGCGCACGCCACTGGCCACATGGCCGCTTGGAACATGGCGTGCTGCAGATTCAATGTGACCGGTCTGATCGTCAAAGAAAAAGTCCGGCTCGAATTCGCGCAGGAACTCGCCCTTGTCCAGGCCGCCCAGGAACATGGCTTCGTCGACTTCGATGTTCCAGTCCATCAGGGTGCGAATGGCGCGTTCGTGCGCGGGCGCACTGCGGGCCGTGACCAGCGCCGTGCGGATGCGCATGTGCGGAATGGCGGCCTGTTGCATGCGGTGCAGGGCGACCAGGAGGGGCTTGAAGGGGCCGTCGGGCAGGGGCTGGCCGACCTTGTCCATCTCGTGTTTCTGGAAAGCAGTCAGGCCGCCGCTTTGGTATACCTGCTCGGCCTCGTCGCTGAAAAGCACGGCGTCACCGTCAAAGGCAATGCGAACTTCGGCGGGGTGTGCGTCGCTGGCATGTGCGCTGTGGGGGTAGACCTGCGCAGCCGGCACGCCGGCTGCCAGGGCATCGCGCACGTCTTTCAGGTGGGTGCTCAAAAACAGGTTGGCCCGCAAGGGCTTGAGGTAGCGCCAGGGCGACTCACCGCGGGTGAACGAGCAGCGAATGATGGGCAGCGCATAGTGCGCCGCACTGCGCATGACGCGCAAGCCGCTGACCGGGTCGTTGCGCGAGAGGATCACCACCTCCACGCGTTGCGACGGGGTTTCGTTGAATGCCAATAACTTTTTCACCAAAGAAAAAGCAACCCCCGGTTTGGCAGGCACATCCAGCCGCTCGCGCTGGAGTTGCATATAGGCGTGGTCGTCGGTTTGTTCGAAAACCTGGTTCTCTTCTTCAAAGTCAAACAGGGCGCGGCTGGAGATGGCGACCACCAGCTTGCCGTCGAGCGTCAGTCCCATGGGGAATCCTCACTTAGCGTTCACGATGCCCTTGAAGTCGTAGGGCACCACAATAGTTTGCACTTTGCCGTTGGCCACGCCTTCGGCGATTTTGAGGTTGGCCATGGCATTCATGTAGCCGATGGCGCCCGCGTTGGCGTTCAGGGCGGCAATGCGTTCTGCTTCTTTCTTGGCGGTTTGCACTTCCACCTCTTTGGTCTTGAGTTCGTTCTGGGCACGCACCAGTTCATTGGCGCTTTGCACAATCACATCGGCCGGCGTGATGGCACGCACCTGCACTTGCGACACGGTGATTTTGTCGCCCAGCTTCTCGTCGGTCAGGGTTTTGATGATGTTCTCGCGGATTTGCTGCTCCATCAGCGGCCGGTTGTCCGCCATCTTGAGCGATTCATAACCCCGCGCCACTTTGTACGCAGCGTTGCGTGCGCTCAGTGCCACGTAGTTCTGCATCAGCAGAATGTCGCCGCCTTTGTCAGAGATGCCGTGGAAGGTGCGATTCTTGGTGGTCCACAGCTCTGACACGGCCGAGGGATTCACGTTGTAAACCACGGTCATGTCGAAGTCTTTGATGGTGGAGTTGTCCGAGGCCAGCGGCGTCATGTTGTCCACGCCGACCGCAACATCCTGAATCTTGAAGGTCAGGATTTCGCCGATGACGGTCTGGTTGAACGAGCCCGGTAGCCGCTCTGTCGGGTCTACGGTTTTGTCGAAGTTGATGCGCAAACCCACCTCGCCGGATTCAATGCGGGTACAGCCGCTGAGGGGGATCAGACCGGCGATGAGCGCCAGAGAGAGAGTCAGAGAACGCAGTTGCACGAGACCTCCTTTTATTTGACGAGCTGATTGAGTTGGATGATGGGCATCAGCACTGCGAGCACGATCAGCATGACCACCAGCCCCATGGCGACGATGAGCAAGGGCTCCAGTAGCGTCGCCAGTTGCAGGGCACGGCGCTGCACCTCAGTGCGTAACTGCAGCGCTGCGCGGTCCAACATATGGGGCAGGCGACCGGTTTGCTCACCCAGGCGGGCGAACATGCTCAACAGCGCCGGGAAGCGCTGGTTGCGCGCCAGGGCACTGGCCAGTGGCGCACCTTCACGTACCAGCGTCAGGGCCTCGAGAGCGTCGTCGCGCATCGCGCGGTTGCTCAGGGTTTCGGCGGCAGCTTGCAGGGCTTTGAGGATGGGCACGCCCGCGGCTGCCAACATGGCCAGGGTGCTGGCAAAGCGCGCTGCGTTGTAGCTGCGGGACATGCGGCCCAATACCGGCAGGCGCAACCAAGCGGCATCTATTTTGGAGCGAAAAGCGGCTCCGGCCCAAGCGATACGTGCGCAAGCAGCTCCTGAAATAATAGCAATCAGCGCGAGCAGTCCATAGCTGCGCACCGCGTCACTGATGGCCAGCATCACCCGCGTCAACCACGGCAAAGCTTGTTTGGAGCCGGCGAACACATTGGCAATTTGCGGCACCACATAGGCCAGCAAAAACAGCACGATGACCAGCGCCACCACGCTCACGATGGCCGGGTAGAGCGCTGCGCCCATGAGCTTGGCGGACAGGTTCTGCTGCTCTTCCAGATCGTCGGCCAGCCGCTCCAGCACCAGACCCAACTGGCCGCTTTGTTCACCGGCGCCGACTACAGCCACATAGATGTCAGAAAATTCTTTGGGGTGCTGGGCCAAAGCAGTGCCCAAGGGCTTGCCGCCATTCACTTCGGAGCGGATGGTGGCCACCACGTCGCGTTGTGCCGGCGTTTCTGCTTCTTCCGCCAGCGAGCTCAGGGCACGCTCCAGGGGAAGCCCGGCAGACACCAGTCCTGCCAATTGGCGGGTCCATACGGTCCGCTGGTTGTTGCTGAAGGCGCGCTGGCCCCAGCCACTGCGGCTGGCATGGCTGCCATCGGGTTTGTCGCCACTAAGGGCCTGCACGCTGAGCGGCACCAGCTGTTGGGCCCGCAACAGCGAGCGCGCTGACTTGGCGGCGTCAGCCTCTACCACGCCGGTGCGGGTCTTGCCATCGGCATCAAGGGCTTGGTAGGAGAAGGCGGGCATGGCGCAATGGTAGCGGGGTGCCGCATGCCACGGGTTTTCCACCATGACAAAAACATGCATTGCGCACATACTTCAATAAAAGCACGACCGTGCTATTTTGATGGTGGCCCTACGACACAAGCAGCAGGCAATCCGTCACCCGCGACAGCGCCCCCACCCCAGAGGTCGCACCGGTTCTTCTGTTCCATTGACATCCCTTCAACACCATCGACCCTCAGAGGTCCCGAGGAGACACACATGAAGCGAATCGTGATGGGCTGGCTTGCCGCGTGCGCGCTGGCTATCGGCCTACTTCCATCGGCAGCGCAGGCGGCCGGCTATACCCAGACCAAGTACCCCATCGTGCTGGTGCACGGCTTGTTCGGTTTTGACAACATCGGTCCCGTCGAATATTTCTATGGCATTCCCTCTGCACTGCGCGCCGACGGCGCGAAGGTCTATGTGGTGCAAGTGGCAGCCGCCAACAGCACCGAGGTGCGTGGAGAACAGTTGTTGAGCCAAGTGCGCCAGATTCTGGCTGCCACGGGTGCCGCCAAGGTCAACCTGATGGGCCACAGCCATGGCGGTCCGACTGCACGCTATGTGGCATCGGTGCGCCCTGATCTGGTGGCGTCTGTCACCAGCATCGGTGGCGTCAACAAAGGTTCTGCGGTGGCAGACGTGTTGTTGGGTGTGGCACCTCCCGGAAGTTTGCAAAACACCGCTTTGGTATCGGTCACCAACGGATTGGCTTCCATCATTAATTTCTTGTCCGGCGGAAGCGGTTTGTCCCAGAACGCATTGGCGGCAGCCCAGTCCCTGAGCACGGCAGGCACGTTGAAATTCAATGCCAAGCATCCGCAAGGTGTACCGACCTCCGCGTGTGGTGAAGGTGACTACAACGTCAATGGCGTCGCCTATTACTCCTGGAGCGGCGCCCAGCCGTATTCCAACCTGCTGGATCCCGTGGACCCAGCGCTGGCGCTGACCTCCTTGGCTTTTGTAGGTGCAAAAAATGATGGACTGGTGAGCAGCTGCTCCTCCCGCCTGGGGCGCGTCATCCGGGATGACTATGCCTTCAACCACCTCGATGAGGTCAACCAGACCGTGGGCTTGACCAACTTGTTCGAAACCAATCCTGTCACCATATTCCGCCAGCAGGCCAACCGCCTGCGCAACGCCGGTTTGTGATGACACTCCGCTGGAACAAGCGCACAGGCCTGGCGACCTTGGGGTTGCTGGGCTTCTTGGGTGTTGTCTTGTGGATGGGGTGGGCGCCCAGCGGAACGGATGCTGCCAAACCGTCCTCCTTGGAAGGTAGGCCAAAGACGCTTTCGTTGGCGGGTACTGCACCGGATGGTTTGATGGCCTTGCAAGCGAGCGCGTTGAATCCCCTGCCGGGTCAGTGCCGGGAAGCCGGTTGCAGCACGCTGGCGTATGGGGAGCTCAAGCGATTGTTTGACTATTACCTCAGCACCGTCGGCGTGCAAACCATTCCGGACATCACGCGTCAGATACAGCAGGTCTTGGCCGAGAACCTCAGACCCGCCCAGTTGCCTCAGGCCCAGCGCTTGTTGGATCGGTACATCGCTTTCAAAGCCGCATTGCTCCTGCTGGAGCAGGATTACGCAAAAAAGCCTGAAGGCGAGCGCAGTTTGCGCGCCCGCTTCCTGGCCATGCAGGGCTTGCGTGACAACTACTTCAGTGCGGAAGAGACTCAGGCCATGTTCGGTCTGGAAGACGCCAACGATATGGACGCTTTGGCCCGGTTGGAAATCGCCAATGATGCGACATTGAGCCCGTCAGACAAGCGCTCCCGGTTGGCAACGCTGGATCAACACATGCCGCGCATGCTGCGTGAAGACCGGGAAGCGCCTCGTGCTGTGATCCGGCTGGAAGCGCAAATTGCCGCATTGCGTGCGCAGGGTGCGAGTGACGATGAGGTCTTTCGTGCCCGGGCCAAGACCCTGGATACTGCCGCGGCTGGCCGTTTGGCAGAGCTGGACCAGGAGGAACGCCAATGGCGCCAAAGGATCGACAACTATTTGAGTGATCGGGCCCGTGCTTTGCAGCGGCTGGCCGACGCGCCCGATTCAGAGAAGCAGGCAGCCTTGGCAGACTTGCAGCAAGCCCGCTTCAATGAACTGGAGCGCAAGCGCTTGGCGGCGTACGAGCCTTAAGCTGTCAGTCGCGCACTACGCGCATCAGCTCTTCTCTGCTGGTCAGGCCGCCGCTGACCAGTCGTTCGCCGTCGTCCCGCAAGGGCACCATGCCTTGAAGCAGTGCTGCGCTACGGACGTCTGCTTCTGAGGCGTTATGGTGAATCAGCTCCGCAATGGCGTCGTCGGCTACCAGCAGCTCAAACACTCCGGTGCGGCCCAGATAGCCTGTGTGACCGCACTGTTCGCAGCCCTTGCCCGTGCAGGTTTTGCACAGCTTGCGCACCAGCCGCTGGGCCAGCACTCCGCGCAAAGACGAACTCAAAAGAAAGGGCTCCACCCCCATGTCGATCAAGCGGGTCACGGCGCTGGCGGAATCGTTAGTGTGCAAAGTGGCCAAAACCAAGTGACCGGTGAGCGAGGCCTGAATGGCGATTTGCGCTGTCTCGAAATCGCGGATTTCCCCGATCATGATCACGTCTGGATCCTGGCGCAGGATAGCGCGCAAGGCTTTGGCGAACGTCAGGTCGATCTTGGGGTTCACCTGCGTTTGGCCCACGCCGGGTAGCTCGTACTCGATGGGGTCTTCCACCGTCATGATGTTCTGGCGTGCGGCGTCCAGCCGACCTAGGGACGCATACAGTGTGGTGGACTTGCCTGAACCTGTGGGCCCGGTCACCAGAATGATGCCGTGCGGCTGGGCAATCAGGCCCTCAAAGCGGCGCAGCACATCGCCCTGCATGCCCACGGCCTCCAGGCTGCGCTGGTCCTGACTTTTATCCAAGAGGCGCAGCACCGCGCGCTCACCATGGGCGCTGGGCAGTGTGCTGACACGCACATCCACGGCGCGGGTCCCGATGCGCAAAGAAATGCGACCGTCTTGAGGCAGCCGCTTTTCCGAAATGTCGAGGTCGGCCATGATTTTGAGGCGCGAAATCAGGGCCGCATGTAACGCGCGGTGGGCTTGCACCACTTCGCGCAAGCTGCCATCCACCCGGAAGCGGACGGACGAATTGCGTTCGTAGGGCTCAATGTGGATATCACTCGCACCGTCACGCGCGGCCTGCGTGAGCAGCGCATTGAGCATGCGGATGATGGGCGCGTCATCCGCGGTTTCCAGCAGGTCTTCGACGGCTGGTAACTCTTGCATCATGCGGCTCAGGTCTGCTTCGCCCTGCACCTCGTTCATCACCGTGGCCGCACTCGATTCACCTTGGGCATAGGCTACGCTGATGCGCTGGGTCAGTTCCGCCGCATCCTGAGTTTGCAGGCTGTCAATGCGGTACTTGCGCATCACCTCCGAGATGGCCGAAGGCGGCGTCGCGCCATGGACCCACAGGCTCAGGCGCTCGTGATCGTCTTCCAGCAGCAACTGCTGGGTGCGCGCGAAGGCGTAGGGCAGCGGGTAGCGCATGGGCCTTTTCAATCCACCAGATCGGGGTAGGGCGCAAACTTGCTTGCTTTGCCGTTCACAAACTGGGTCATTGCCTCTTTGCTGGTTGCCATCCACTCCCGAACCGCCTTCAGGTACTGGCCATCTGGAATGATAGTGGGCGGTTGTGATGAATAGAACGCAAAAGTCAGCCTCCGCCCCTCATTGGCACCCACGCGCAGCTCTATCCAGGTGTGGTTGTCGGGAAGGTCGTTGGCATAGGGAATCAAGGGTGAAAGATGGGCCTTGTCCCATTCACTGCCTTTACTCACGGATCTCAGCACCCGTTCGCGAAAACTGCGATAGACAGTACTGGCGAGCCCACATTTGGCGACAGAAGATTCCGGCGTGGTGCCATAGGCTTCCACAATGCTGGCGAACTTGTCTTCACAAGGGATGGTCGACTGATAGTAATAGTACGGTTTGCTGTCGTAGGACAGCCATGCCGCAGCCAAGGTAGCCTTGGGATCTTTGTTGCGAAGAACCAAAAAAACGCGGCTTGATTTGTTAGGACCATTGGCTGCTTCTTCTCGTCGACTTGCAACGATCCATTCGCCCTGCGGGAGTGGCATGGGCAATGTTTGATCGTCCATCGGGATGGCCCCTGCAATCACTGTCCCCGCAAGGGGGGGGCGGACTGCGGACTCGGGGGAACGCAACTCGACACGTGCGGATCTATTTGCTTGTGCTTCAGCTTGCATTGGCAGTCCAGATGCACTTACTGAGGGAAATGGCGGCAGCGGGCTTCTGGTTCCGTCCAGGCTTTTAAGGATGCGCTCCCCACTCGACTGCGCCCACGCTTGCACGGCCAAGTCAAATGCATCTCCCAAGTTCGCAGCAGCGGGCCGTTCGGCAATCAGTGTGTACGTGGCACGCAAACCCCGATCACGATTGAAACTCATGAGTACGAGGGCACTGGCTGTCGGCAAGCTGTTAACAAACGGCAAAAACCCGGACCAAATCGTACGTGTGGCCTCGTCGGCACTGTTGGAGTTTCGCTCAATCAGTGTCTTGATGGGGCCGAACTTGTAGGCCCCATTGGTGCAGCCGTACGTCAAACTACTTTCATTCGTACCGTAGTCCAACTTGAAAGATGTGTTCTTGGGGAAAAGCGCCTCGCATGCCTTGTTGGAATACGTGATCTTGTACATGGTGCGTGGCATGAACTCCACAATCAGCATGCGTGCCGGATTGGATGCCTCGGTATTGAGCAGGCCCAAAGTCAGAATGGGAATCGTCTTGCCACGCGTCATTTCGCGATCCACGGCACTCCTGCTGACGACTTTCCAAGTTCCCTGTGGAAGTGGAATCTCCTGCCCTAATTCGCGATTTATATCGTCTGCGGCATTGAGCGTGCTGCCCACTGGATAGTCCGTCAGGTTGATGGCCTTTTGCGCCAGACACTCGAGTGAAGAAAACAACAACAGACCGAGACTCCATCCAAGCTTGTGTTCTTGAAGAAAGGCGGACAAAGAAGAACTCATGGTTTATTGTTTTGGAGATTCTGTGGCAACACTGGCGCTTCATTGACCGGCATCGCATTGCTGGGCTCCGGCTGGGCACCCTGCTGGGAGCTGCGCATCTGCTCATAGCGCTCGTTGGACAGAGCCTGGGTGGCCGTGGCATCGCGCACCACCACCGGACGCAAAAACACCATCAGGTTGGTTTTTTTGCGGCTGCGGGATTCGCTCTTGAACAGGTTGCCGAACCAGGGCACATCGGCCAAGCCCGGCACTTTTTCCTGGTTGCCGGCGTACTCGTCTTGCAGCAGTCCACCCAGCACCACCACCGCGCCGTCTTCCACCAGCACGTTGGACTCAATCGTGCGTTTGTTGGTGGTGGGGCCATTGGCAGCGCCGGCGGTGGAGGCCAATACGCTGGAGACCTCCTGGTAAATCGCCAGTTTGATGGTGCCGTTCTCGCTGATCTGTGGCTTGACCTTGAGCGTCAGGCCCACGTCCTTGCGTTCAATCGTCTGGAAGGGGTTCACGCTACCGCCATTGCTGCCGGTGTTGGTGAACTGGCCGGTCACAAAGGGCACGTTTTGCCCGATGACGATCTTGGCCTCCTCGTTGTCCAAAGTCAGCAAATTGGGGGTGGAAAGCACATTGCCGCTACCGGTCGATTCCAGGAATCGGGCCAGAAATCCCAGCACATACACCCCATTCGTCCGGTTCGCCACGCCTATGTTCAGCCCCTTGGCGGGTGACACGGTGCCGGATGCACCCGCGGTGGCCAGGCTGATGATGTTGCTGCCCGCGCTGCCGAAGTTGGTGCCTAGCACACCGATGGCGCTGTCGCCTGCATTGCCCAGCGCGCCTTGCCACTGAATGCCGAATTCCGCCGCCTTGTCGGCGCTCACCTCGGCAATCAGGCTTTCCACAAACACCTGCGCGCGGCGGGCATCGAGCTTGTCGATCACGGCACGCAACTGCCGGTACTGCGGCTCACTGCCGGTGATGATGAGGGAATTGGTAGCAGGGTCGGCCTGAATTTGCCCGCCGGTGCTGGGTGCTGCGGCTGCGCCCAGGTTGGCGCCGCCAGCTCCCGGCGTAGCGGCAGCCGTTGGGGTAGCCGGTGAAGGCGAACTGCTGCTGGTCGAACCTGTCGCACTGATGGCCGCGCGCAGGGTGGTAGCCAGCTGGGTGGCGTTCGCATTCTTCAGGTAGACCACATAGATGTTGCCCGCAGCGCCATTGGCCCCCGCCATCGGCTGGTCCAGCTTGTCGATCAGGTTGCGTGCCAAAGCCAGGCGGGCCTGGTTGGCTGCACGCACGATCAAGGTGTTGCTGCGGGGCTCGGCGACCACGGTGGTTTTGAAGCTCGCATCCGCGGCTCCACCAGCGGCGCCCGCAGCGGAGCTTTCCATCAGCCGCAACACCAGGGGTGCGAGGTCCGTGGCGCTGGCGTTCTTGAGCGTGATCACTTCCACGTCCGTGGCATTGGGTACATCCAGTGCCGCCACGATGCGGGCCAGGCGCCGCAGGTTGTCTGCGTAGTCGGTGATCACCAGCGAATTGGTCGCCGGGTTCACATTGATCGGGTTATTGGGGTTGATCAGCGGGCGCAGCACTGCCACCAGGTTGTTCGCGTTCTCGAACTGCAGCTTGATGATTTGCGTCACCAGTTGGTTGCCCGGCGCGTTGGCCATGCCGCTGTCGGTGGAGGCGACGCTGCCGCCCAGCAATTTGGCATCTGCCTCAGGCACTACCTTGTCGAGCCCGTCAGCTTGCACCACGGTGTAGCCCATGGTGCGCAATACGGCCAGAAAATGGTTGTAGGCGCGGGCGGGGGACATGGGGCTGTCCGACACCAGTGTCATGGTGCCTTTGACGCGGGGGTCTACCACCACATTGCGCCCGGTAAGAGTGGCCATGGTCCGGGCCACAGCTTCAATCTCGGCATTGCTAAAGTTCAGGGTGATCGGTTCGCCGCGCTTGACTGCCGGGGTGCCTGCATTTGTCTGTGCCCATGTTTGGGTGCTGAAAAGGCCACTGGCGCCCGTGCAAAGTGCGCCAGCAGCTATCAATTGAATAGCAATGGTGGTGATGCGCCGTTGCGGAGGCTGATGTTGTTGTGGCATTCCTTAACCCAGGTGAATCAGAGACCGTGCGCCTTGGCGCTGCCCGATGATATTCAGCAAATTGGAAAGTGCATCTTCCCGGCCTTCCGCCGCAGTGGCTTCTCCGTCAAAAACAACACGCCGGTTCTGGATGACGCCGTTTCCACGCAGTTGCAAAGCCCCTTCCAGCGTACTCAAGCTCAGTACCGGGTTGGCGGCTCCTTGCAAGGCAAATCGGTAGCTGCCTAGGGGCTTCAGGGTGGACAGGCTGGTGCTCACGCCCACGGCATCGAGCTGCAGGGCGCCTTGGAGTTGCAAGCCCTCGGTACTTGCCCGAATGTCCAGCGCGCGGGTGCTGAGTTCCAGCCGGCCCTGGGCTTGCAAGGTGTTCCAGGGCGTGCCCAGCCCGGTCAGCATAGATGCCGGCATCCGCAGAGGCTGGCTGGAAGGCAGGTCGTCGGTCTGGAGCTGCACGGCCTGCAGGTCGGTGCTGATTCGCCAGACCCACGGCTGGCTCAGGCAGCAGTCGGCACGCCATTGCACGCGCAGGCCGGGGTGCTGGTGAATCCATGCCGGGCGCAAGGTCCATTCCAGCTGACCCGGCAGGGCGGTACTGCCTTGGGCGCCGCTTTGGAATGTCAGCTGGCCGCTCCCATTCCAGAGCGTGCCCTGGGCGTTATGCAGTTGCATAGGAGAGCCCATCCAATGCAGTCCCGCGGCTAGCCAACGCGCTGGTGCAAACACCAATACTCCGGCCAGCAGGCCTAGGGTGATGCCGCTGACGGCCCAGACCCATGGCGCTCGGTTGTGCAAGGGGCGTACGCTGTTCGCCCGCACAAGGGACGTGGGCAGGGGTGTGCGGAGCAAAAGTGGGTTGACCGCCATGGTCTCAGCCCCCCGGCAGGTTGAACTGCACGGTGCCGCCCCAGCTGCTGCCCTCACGGCTCAGCTTGGCTTGTGCGGGTACCAGACGCGCCTCGCTGCGGGTGCGAGCCATCCACTGTGCCAGCACGGCAGCGTCCAGGCCTTTGAGGGTGACGGTCGCTTGCTGCCCGATGACCAACAGGTTGGCCTTGGTGCCCAGGCTTGCCACAGCGCTTTGCAAGGCGGCTTGGGCGGCGCGGCCATCGACGGCGGGCTGGCCTTTGAGGTTCTGCGCGCGCATCTGCAAAGCTTGCATGGACTGCAGCTGTGCATCCAGCGTGCCACGCTGGGCAGGGTAGGCTTTGACGGTGCGCAGGGCCGGCGCGATGCCCCCGGTCCAGAGCAATGCACCCAGCACCAGCGCCGCAGCCAGCAACAACAGACGCTGCTCACGGGCCGGGCGTTGCGCCCACCAGCGCGCAGCGGCTGAAGGGGATGTGTCGCTGCGGCTCATGGGCTGACCACCAAGGCGTTGCCGTCCAGTCGGGTGCGATAGCCGCGCGTTTGCAGCCCGTCGCGCAGTTGCTGGGTGGCATCCGGGTCTGCATTCAAGCCGATCAAGCGCAGCTCGCCCGCTACAAATTCAATAGCTGCTGGCGCACTATTGGCGGGCGCTAGAGCCCCAAAAGCCTCCAACATGCGCTCCAGGTCGCGCGATTGGGCCTGGCCACTGCTTTGGCCCAATGCGTCTACGGCGCGTTGCATTTGCAGCGGCGCATCCACCACCACCGTCGTGTTGGGAAAGGTGGTGAGCAGCACGTTCTGGATGGCGCTGCGCTGGCTGATCAGGGCTTGGCGGGCTTGCCAAGCTTGTGCGTTCAGGCCCAGGACCTGAACTGCACAGAGCAGCGCAAATGCCCAGCGGGCGGGCAGCCATGCGGGCGCCTGCCACAGCATCAGCGCAGCATCACTCGCGCGGCGCAATGCGGCGTTGCGGGTAGCGAATTCCCCTTGGGCGAGGTTCCAGTCGGTATCGGTGCAGCTTTGCAGCCGTTGGGCGCGGTGCTGCACGGTGGCTTCGCGGTGCAAGAGCTGCTCGGCCACAGCGGCGCAGGCCGGCTCCGCGTAGGCAGGGACATCCGTAGGCCAGCCCGCGGGCGCCATGCCGGGGCCAGCCGTACTTCGGGTCACGAAGCGGCGGTGCACACCCGTGTGGTCTGCCCACACCAGCTCGGCGTTCTCAGCCTCACCGGTGAGCCAAAGCGTGGAGGGCGTGTCCGCAAGGCGCAAGGGTGCCCACTCAGGGACGATGCGGCGCACGGTGTGGCCGGCACCCGTCAGAGTGCTCAAGGTGTTCTTAAGCCAACCCTTTTGGCAAGCGGCCACCCAAAGGGCAGCAGCTTCACCGGCGTTGGCTTGGACGGCCAGATGCAGCTGTGCAGGTTCATCGAGCAGCTGGTCTTCCAGCAGGCCCTCCAGTACGGCACGGAGTTTGGACGGGTTGCGGGCCTGTCCGTTGCGCCCCAACAAGCCGGGCGGCAGGCTCACCCGGTGCCAGGACAGAGCGGCTACCGGGATGATCAGCACGGTCTCTGCGTTGCCGCTGATGGCGGGTGCACCGGCGCTCAGCTGGGTGGTCTGCGGGCTGTCGCTGCGCACGCTCTCCCACATCGAACCTTCTGGTGCGTGGGGGGCGGGGGGCATGACGAAGAGCGGGCGCATGGAGCTTTCATTGTACGGAGGCATCCGGGGGCGCCTCGCGTTCTTTCCAGAGGGATTTCGCCAGCAAACCTTCGCGTTGGACCATGGTGCGCTCTTGGGTGGTCAGGGTGCCCATGCGAAGGCGTACGCGCACCTCAAAAAAGCGCGAGTTCACGCTGTGCAGGTTCTCGCTGAAGGTGCTTTCTGCCTGTCCGATGGCGCTTGCTGCATCGGCCAGACTGCGGAAAGGGTTTTTAGCCCGGGTGTCTATCAGCCGCTGGGCATTGCCGGCATCCAGCCCTTGCGTGATGGCTTGTAGTACCAGCAGGGGCGCAGTGTTGAGGTTGACGGTGGTGCGGTCCGGCAAAACCACCACATAGGGCCTTAGCAGTGCCACAGAGCGGGCAGAGAGACCCAGCCAGCGCAATTGATCGAGGCTGCGTGGAATGAGCGGTGTGCCGTTGGCCGGGCGCGTCGCGGCAGTACTGGAGTTGCGGGTGGTGTTGGCTGCCGCGGCACTGCCTTCGGGGGGCTCCAGTCCAGCCCGCAAATTTGTTACCAGTAGTTGCAATTCCGCTGAGGGAATCCCTAGCCTGTCAAACAAGCGGCCGAATGCCCGCAGAGTCGGTCCGTGAGTCTGCTGGTCCAGCACGAGGTTGGTCACATTCAGCCGCGACTGCAGGTCGGTGATGTTGCCGGAGAGGTAAGCGTTTTGCAGTGCATCGTTGGCAAGCGGCTCATCGCCCACGGCACCATTGGCGAGGAAGGTGCTGAGCTTGGCCTCCTGCAAGGTGATGGCCCAGGGCTCGCCGAGGTGGTCCACCGCGCCGGAGCGGGCGTCCTCCCGCAAGATGAGGCGGGCCCAGTCGGTGGTGCCTTGCAGGATCCAGTTGGCTTGCACCCGGGCGCGCTCGGAGGCTTCGAGATCGTAAGCACGCGCCTGCTGCCACAAGGCGGCGGTGCTGAGCGTGGCCACCAGCGCCATCAGCAGCAGGGCCGTCAGGATGGCTGCACCTTGCTGCCTCGTTATGCGGCGTGGTTTGCGACGGGTGCTTCTCATTGAGCGGCTCCGGTCAAGGTGTTGCGGGCCCAGTCGCGCACCACCGTGCCCGCCAGCGGATGGCGAGGGGGCAGGGTGAGCACCAAGCGTATGCCATCAGGGATGACGGAGCTGTCTTGTGCGCCGGTGCTGGAGAGCGGGTTGCTCCAAGCGCCTCCCCGGTAAAAGAACAGCTGCCAGCCATCGAGCGCCACTACCGACACCTCGCGCTGACGCAAGCCGGGCTCGTTCCCCAAGGAGTTGTTGGTGCCCCTGACGCTGCCTTCCGCACCCTGGGTCCATGCAGCTGCGGCTGCCCACGCG
>RFQA01000390.1 GCA_009925925.1 Betaproteobacteria bacterium | reverse complement strand
CAGGAGTATCGAAAACTTGTTTTGAGACATACACTTAGGTATGTCTGACAAGTTGCAAAAATTCGCGCAGTATGACCATCCCGCGCAGATGGAGCCATTGCTTCCTGCGGAGCACCGCTTGGGGCCGTTGCTGGAAAAAGCCCACGACCTGATCCGCGCCTCCGACCAGCTCGCAGGCAAATGCCAAGTCGGCGCCCTGGAAGGCTTGCGCGGGCTGTTGCGCGCCATGAACTCGTATTACACCAATCGGATTGAAGGGCAACACACCCTGCCGGTGGAGATCGAACAGGCCCTGCGCAACGAATACGCCGCGGACGCAGACCGGGCACGCAAACAGCGCCTCGCCCTGAGCCACATGGCCAGCGAACAGGCCCTGGAGCAGCTGTGGCAGCAATGGACTCCGCAAGACATCTGGTCTGTGGCCATGGTCCAGAACATTCACCAGGACCTTTTTGCAAGGCTGGCCGCTGCAGACCGCCTTTTGCCAGACGGCCAGGCCTTGGAGCCCGGCGCCCTGCGCACCCAAGAGGTGAGCGTTGGCCGCCATGCGGCGCCGCTCGCGGCAGCAGTTCCGCAGTTTTTAAGTCGCTGGGGCAGCTTTTACGCCCAAGTCCGGCGAGGCGAAATGCAGGTTCTGGCCATTGCCGCATCCCACCACCGGCTGGCATGGATTCACCCATTTGCGGATGGCAACGGCCGGGTGGCACGCCTGCACACCCACTTGGCGATGGGCCATATGGGCTTGACGAATGGCTTGTGGTCTCCCCTGCGCGCCTTTGCCCGCAGCACCCCTGACTACTACGCACTGCTGGACGCAGCAGACCAAGCGCGCGCCGGCGACCTGGACGGCAGGGGCAACCTGTCAGAAAAAGCCTTGTGCGATTGGCTGGACTACGTGCTAGCGCAGTCCTTGGACCAAGTGCAGTTCATGACCGGACTGTTAAACCTGAGCACTATGCGCGACCGGATTGCAGCGTGCTTGGCCTTTGAGCACAACGTGGTGCGCAGCGGTGTCCGCACCGAAGCGCTGGCCGCACTGCACTACCTGTTTGCCACGCAAGGCGCTCTGGAACGGGCCGAATTCAAAGCCATGCTGGGCCTGGGTGATCGCTTGGCCACCGGACAGGTGAGTGCACTACTGAAACGGGGCCTGCTCACCACCGACAGCGCGTATGGCAGGTTAAGGTTCGGGGTGCCCCAACATGCTTTGCGGTTTTATTTTCCCGGCCTCTGGCCGGAAGCAGAAGGGCAACACTCTTGATATGAAAACACGGGTCTACCGGCTGCGGTTTATTCCCCAGTAAGCGTCTTTTCGATGCGGCGGTCGGGGATCAGCCAGATGCAGGCCACCAACCCGACAAAGATGCCGGCCAATGCCGGGTAGCCCGCCAGCGCCAAGCCAATCGAAACGACGTAGCTGGCCAGCGAAATCTTGCCTTTGCGGTCGGTGCCAACCGCGTGGCTGAGTGTC
>RFQA01000389.1 GCA_009925925.1 Betaproteobacteria bacterium | reverse complement strand
CAGCGGCCTGAATGCCGTGGCGCAGGTCTTGGCCTTGTCACCCCGGCCGACCGCTGTGCTGGTGGACAACAACCTGGGCGGCGTGGGCCTGATCCGTGGCTTGATGGATGCCAAGCTCCGGGTGGGGCAGGACATCTCGGTGGTGGTGCACGGCGACATTCCGCAGGACACCTTGCTTACTGGCTTGAACGTCACTACCGTGACCCAGCCCACGCCACAAACCACCGGTTTTGCGCTGGCCGAGATGGTGATGAAGGTGCTGCGCGACCCCGAGGGTGGCCCTTACCAACTGCTGCGCCAGCCGGCATTGCAGGTGGGTACCAGCACTGGCCCGGTAGCCTGAAGCCCGGACGCGGTCGGGTCACTTTGACCTAGTGGCTTGGTGCGGCAATCGACACGAGGTTAAAATCCGTAGCTTCCGAGGAGCGTTGCAGCCCGCCAAGTGCCCATACCGGCACCGCGAGTGAGGCTCGGAACCCACGATGCGTCCTGCATCGTGTCCCCAACGGCGCTCACCCACTGGAAATGTGTGCGGTGAGTGGCCTCAAAAACCCCCGTGTGCGCCAGTGGCAATGCAAATCAACGTTTGGAGCACACCATGAGCGCTGTATTGAAACTGGTTAAGAACGCCAAGACCCCCAAGGCTGTGAAGGCCACCAAAGCGGTGGCAGCCGCCAAGGCCGTCGTCGCCCAATTTGAAGACTTCAAGATCGCCGACCTGAGCTTGGCCGATTGGGGCCGCAAAGAGCTGACCATCGCCGAAACCGAAATGCCCGGCCTGATGGCCATCCGTGAAGAGTTCGCCAAGAGCCAGCCTCTGAAGGGCGCACGCATTACCGGTTCCCTGCACATGACCATCCAGACCGGCGTGCTGGTCGAAACCCTGCAAGCCTTGGGCGCAGATGTGCGTTGGGCTTCTTGCAACATCTTCTCCACGCAGGATCACGCAGCCGCTGCGCTGGTGGCCAAGGGCACCCCCGTGTTCGCCCACAAGGGCGAGTCGCTGGAAGAGTACTGGGACTTCACCCACCGTATTTTTGAATTCGGTGGCAGACCAGGCACTGCGGCTGAAGGCCCCAATATGATTCTGGACGACGGTGGCGATGCCACCTTGCTGATGCACCTGGGCGCTCGCGCTGAGAAGGACATCAAGGTGCTGGCCAAGCCCGGCAGCGAAGAAGAAGTGTGCCTGTTCAATGCCATCAAGGCCAAGCTGAAGGTGGACCCTACCTGGTACAGCCGCCGCCTGAAGAACATCATCGGCGTGACAGAAGAAACCACGACTGGCGTATTGCGTTTGAACGAAATGTCTGCAAAGGGCACTTTGGCCTTCCGCGCCATCAACGTGAATGACTCGGTAACCAAGAGCAAGTTCGACAACCTGTACGGTTGCCGTGAGTCCCTGGTAGATGCGATCAAGCGCGCCACCGATGTGATGATCGCCGGCAAGGTGGCTGTGGTCGCTGGCTATGGTGACGTGGGCAAG
>RFQA01000388.1 GCA_009925925.1 Betaproteobacteria bacterium | reverse complement strand
AGGAAGAGTTGGTGGAAGGAGACGACTCCCAAAAAAAGCGCATCGCCAAGATCGAGCTCTTTGGCCTGATCGCCCAGGAGATTCCCGGGGAGATCGGCTCCAGCATGGTCGACGATCTCATCCTGCAGATCCGCCAAGCTGCTTACGACGACTCCGTCTCCGCTCTCGTTATCCACATCGACAGCCCCGGCGGCAGCGTCTACGGTGTCGCGGAACTGGCTGATGAAATTGTCAGCGCCCGCGCCAAAAAGCCTGTCGTGGCTATCGCCAACAGTCTGGCCGCCTCGGCGGCTTACTGGATTGGTTGCTCAGCATCTGAGTTTTATGTCACTCCCGGCGGCGAAGTGGGGTCCATTGGTGTGTGGCAAGCGCACCAGGACTACAGCAAGGCCATGGACGAGGCTGGTGTCAAAACCACACTCATTTCGGCGGGTAAGTTCAAGGTTGAGGGCAATCCATATGCACCCTTGGACGAAGAAGCCCAGGGCTTTATGCAGTCCCGCGTTGATGACTATTACGCCGCGTTCACCAAAGCTGTGGCCAAGGGCCGAGGTGTACCCATCTCTCAGGTGCGAGATGGCATGGGTCAAGGCCGAGTTCTCGGAGCCGACGCAGCCCTTGCTAGCAGCATGGTCGACGGCATAGCCACCTTTGACGATGTCGTCAAAAAGATGCGCCGCGATGCGCGAACGCAAATCAAACCCAATGCATCACGGCTCAACCAGGCGAGGAATTCGCTGGCCTTGATGTGACTTTTTTTCGGGCAGCACTCCGTAGAGGGCTGCCAGCAAAGTGAAGCGGCCCGTTGGCCGCACCCCAAGCAACCACCTCGTCAATTGAGACCCGGTGGTTTTTTTACGTCCATTGATTTTGGAGAACCCCAAATGAGTAAGCAATTGCGCGAGCTGCAGGCTCGCAAATCTACCCTGGTCAAAGAAGCGCGCGCGCTCACTGACCGCGCCGCATCCGATAACCGCGATCTGAATGATGAAGAGGCTACGGCCTTCGATGCGCTCAAGACCCGTATTGAGGCTGCCAGTAACGCCATCGACCGTGAGGCAAGCCTGATCGCGGAAGAAGCGCAAATGGCACAAGCCCCTTCAAGCGCTGGCGCTTTTATCACTGTCACTGACAACCGCGAGGCCGATCCTTTGCACGGCTTTCGCACTGCGGGCGAGTTCATGCAGGCGGTGTACCAGGCAGAAAAGCCCGGCAAATCGCTCGATGAACGTTTGCTCATTGGTGGTGGCCGTGGTGCAGCAGCGCCTGGAAGCTTTGCCAACGAGGCTTCGGGCCAAGACGGCGGCTTTTTGGTGCCGCCTCAGTTTTCACAAGAAATCTTCAAGCTTTCTTTGGGCGAGGACTCTTTGCTGCCCATGACCGACAACGTCGAGATCAGCGGCAACAGCATGGCGTTTCCCAAAGACGAGACCACGCCATGGGGCACTAACGGTATTCGCGCCTACTGGCAAGGGGAAGCCGCCTCGGCCATTGCCACGA
>RFQA01000387.1 GCA_009925925.1 Betaproteobacteria bacterium | reverse complement strand
GCGCTGATGATCGTCGGAAAAATGGCGGTCAGGGTGCGCCTGAGCAGCAACATCAGGCTCATAAAAATACGGCTTCGGAGCCGACTCCAGAGGTGGGGTCAGTCTCCTCAGGGCCGCGAGCGTTGTCAGACGGCCTTGATGTGCTTGCTTAAACAAACAATGGAAGGATTCTGAGCATGGCTGAGGAAATTCAACAAGAAGAAGGCGCGCCAAAGAAGAAGCTGCCGATCATGCTGATCTTGGCAGTGGTCGGCATTGTGCTCCTGGTGGTGCTCACCGTCGTTGGAACGCTCGCCGTGACAGGCTTCTTTAGCAAGCCCGAGCAGGATTCTGTCGAGGCCCTCCTGAAGAAGGCTGAGGCCGAGAAGGCCAAGGCTGCAGAGGGCGATGGCCACGGTGGCGGCGGAAAGGACGATGGTCACGGTGGCAAGGACGGCCACGGGGGTGGGGCCAAGGCCGCACCAGGGGGCCCCGAGAAGCTTCAGCGCGGCGCCCCAGAGGCCAAGCAGTACGACAGCCGCTATAAGGAGCTCAGCCGTCCCTTGGTGTCCAACCTCTCCGGATCCAAGAAAGTGATGCAGGTAACCGTGGCCATCATGACCCACTACGACGACACGGTTATCAAGAACATTGAGAAGCACGAGTTCGCGCTGCGAGCTGCTGCGCTTGATGTGATTCGCCTCACCACCGACTCCGAGGTCGACAAGCCGATTTTCCGAATTGAACTTGCCGAGAAGGTTCGCCTGGCCATGAACGCGGTACTTGAGCGCTATGAGGGCTTTGGCGGCATCGAGCAGGTGCTGTTCACCGAGTTCGTGGTCCAGTAGGCCAGAGACCGGAGCCTTGAGATGTCCACCAGCCTGCTATCCGAAGAGGAGCTCGCCGCCCTGCAAGAGGGCGTAAGCCAAGGCTCCATTCCCGTCGATACCGGCTTTAATCAGAAGCTGCGGGTGCGCAAGCACGACCTCGCCAGCGAGGACAGCACCCTGGGCATCAATGTGAGTGCCGTTGAGATGATCAACGAGCGCTTTCTGCGACTCTTTCGCATGGGCCTTGTGGAGGTCTTGCGCTCGACGCCCAAAATTACTCCCCTTAAGGCAGAGATCACCCGTTACGGCGACTACCTGCGCACCCTCAAGCCGCCCCTGTCCGTGAATATGGTTCGCATGGACCCCCTGCGCGGGAACGCCCTGGTCGTGGTTGAGCCCTCCATGATCTTTAACTCCCTCGATGTTTTCTTTGGGGGGTTCGGCTCCAATCTTCATAAGGGCCCATTGCCCGCAACACGACTCTTTACGCCAACCGAGACGCGCGTGATCGGCATCATCATGGATGTCTTCTCTCGCTCTATCACCGAGGCCTGGTCCCCCCTGCTGAAGATCGACTTCAAGATCGTGAACTCGGAGATCAACCCGCAGTTCGCCCAGATTGCCGACGAGAGCGACCTCGTGGTGCTCAGTCGCTTCGAGGTGGAGAGTGGCGGAGGATCGTTTATCGATC
>RFQA01000386.1 GCA_009925925.1 Betaproteobacteria bacterium | reverse complement strand
AAGGACGTGATCGCCAAACCGGTGCCCTGAAGTGGACCGGCACTGTGGTGGACCTGGTGTTCGGCTCCAACTCACAGTTGCGTGCCTTGGCTGAGGTATACGCCACGGACGATGCGCAAGCCAAGTTTGTGCGCGACTTTGTGGCCGCATGGACCAAGGTAATGAACCTGGACCGTTTCGACCTCGTCTGACCTAAGTGATGGTGACTGCCGCCGCCTTCGGGTGGCGGCTTACAACCCCGCTGTGTTGCCGGTACGTCGGTCATGCAGCGGGGTTTTTTGCGTCAGCCGGTGGTCGGGACCCGCAGGTCGTCGAGGTAATCGGTAGCGATGTTGATGCTGCACTCCACCCCGATGGAGGCCACATGTTTTTTGAGCCATTGCTGGGCTGACGCGCGGCCCAGGTCCCACAGGGTGTGGATGAGCTTGGTGTCGGTATCGGACTTGGTGGAGGCGGGGTAGGCCTCCAGCGCGCCCCCGCCATCAATGCGGTGCATCAGCACGTTCTTATAGCGGCTTGGGTCCAGCTTGCCCTCCGCCAGCAGTCGCTTTACAAAGTCGATGGCGCGCATCTCCGCAATCAGTGCTGAATTGAAGGTGATTTCGTTCAATCGGTCCAGAATGCCGGCCGCCGTGGTGGGCAGCTTGTGGCGTTCTATGGGGTTGATCTGCACCAGCATCACGTCCGGACTTTTGCATTGGTAGATCAATGGGTGAATGGCGGGGTTGCCGGCGTAGCCCCCGTCCCAGTAATGTTCGCCTTCGATCT
Source organism: Betaproteobacteria bacterium (assembly GCA_009925925.1). Taxonomy (GTDB): domain Bacteria; phylum Pseudomonadota; class Gammaproteobacteria; order Burkholderiales; family Burkholderiaceae_C; genus Allorhodoferax. Next base: position 732 of record RFQA01000386.1, on the reverse strand, counting down.
CCACCGCCTGAAACACGGTGGGCAGGCAGGCGGAGGCCATCACTGCATCGGCTGTGAGACGCTTGCCGGAAAAAATCTCGGCCTTGCCAGTTCGCACCTTGGTGGCCACCACAAACACCTTGAGCGGCTGGTAGGCGGCTAGGCGCTCAAAGTCCATTTGTCGCTCCAGGAAGGTGCGCAACGGGTTGATGTCCAGCGGGTTGCTCTGGTAGGGCGAAACGGCCTGCGTCCAGAAGCTGGTCACCGCGTCCGAGAGGATCTGGCTCGGGGACGCCGAGCCGGTGAGGGCGGAGAGCCCGCCGAACAGCAAATCAAACGGCACCTTGTGGGCGCCGGCCAATGTGCTGCTGAGGGCGCCCATGTTGACCACACCTTCCCAAAAATCTGTCAGCGACTGTCGGGCGCTGTCTCTGGCCACTTTGCGCGATTTGCCCTCAGCTTGTGCAAAGCCGTGGGCCAGCGCCACCGCATTCATGGCGCCGGCACTGGTGCCGCTAATGCCCTCAAAGTCCAGTCGACCATCTTCGAGCAGTGCGTCCAGCACCCCCCAGGAGAATGCCCCGTGTGAGCCTCCGCCTTGGAGGGCGAGGTTGACCATGGGGTGGGGTGTGAGGGGGCGGGCAGCGTCAGTCATGACGGTTAGCTTAGGGCTAGCAGCCATTCAGCCGCCTGACAGTGCAGTAATGCCCCTCGATTCCTCGCTTGACTGCGTTTTCCAAATGAAAAAAATAG
>RFQA01000385.1 GCA_009925925.1 Betaproteobacteria bacterium | reverse complement strand
GGCCAGTGCCAGCCAACAGCTGCACCAAAACGCTGACAAGCTCATCACCCTCATGGATGCCTGCCACTCTGGCGGCGTTGCCAACGCCTTCGACACCAGATCCGCCAGCGTCAACCTTTTTAAACCTAAGTTTTTTTTAAAGGCGGATGCGTCTGCCAATATGTGCAGCCAGCCCTCCAACATGCGTACCCGAGGTTTTGTCAATGAAACCACCCGTTTAGGCGCATTGCAAGAAAACGTGGTGCACATCACATCTTCCAGGCCCGACGAGGTCAGTTTTGACGAACCCGGCAAAGGTGGGCTTGCCACCCAAGGCCTTCGCGATTGCTTGCTGGGCCAAGCCCAAGACACCGATGGCTCTGGCGCCGTCAACTTGGCCGAAATTCAGCAATGCGCCCAAAACTTTGTGGACAACAAGCTTAAAAATGTGCCGGGCTTAACCCCCCACCACATTACAGTGAAAGGCAACCGAAATTTGATTCCGGTGATAGCGCCACCGTCTGCACCAGTCATTGCAGTTGCTCCAGCTCCAGCCCCGACCCCTGCAACTGCGCCTTCAAGCTCTACAGTTTTGGCAGTGATTCAGCCTAGCGCACCCGCTACAGCAATCCCTGCTGTTCAAGCGCAAGCGTTTCTGCCGCTTCACCGTGACCGGTGTGGAAGAAATCGACTACAAAGATATCGACACTTTGCGTGATTTCATTGCTGAAAACGGCAAGATTATCCCCGCACGCCTGACCGGCACCCGCGCTATTTTCCAGCGCCAACTGAACACCGCTATCAAGCGCGCTCGCTTCCTGGCGATGCTGCCTTACAGCGACCAGCACAAGATCTAAGGAGTCCCGACCATGCAAATCATTCTGCTCGACAAGGTCGTGAACCTCGGCAACCTCGGCGAAATCGTCAAGGTCAAAGACGGCTACGCTCGCAACTTCCTGATCCCCTCCGGCCGTGCACGCCGTGCTACTGAATCTGCCAAGGCAGAGTTCGAAGCCAAGCGCGCCGAACTGGAAAAAGCAGCTGCAGCCAAGTTGGCTGAATGCCAGGCTTTGGGCGAAAAGCTCGGTGGTACAACTATCAAGTTGACCCAAAAGGCTGGCGTGGACGGCCGTTTGTTCGGTTCCGTCACCAACTATGACATCGCTGAAGAACTGGGCAAGACTGGCTACAAAGTGGCCAAGTCCCAGATCCGCATGCCTAACGGCCCTATCAAGGTCGTGAGCGACAGCACTGTGAGCGTGGCTCTGCACACTGACGTGGTGGTGGATATCACTGTGTCTGTGTACGGCGAAACCGCTTAAGCAGTCTTTGGCATGCCGCCTGGCAACAGGCAGCATCCGCACAAAAGCCGCCAGGGCCTGTCCCTTGCGGCTTTTATATTTTGTGCGGGCACTTATCCCGCAATTTGCACAGTTTTCCCACAGCTTGCCCCCAGCCTTTCCCTCGACGCGCGCTCTGGCCCGCTTTAGGATGAAGGGTTCCAAGGAAACTTCATGTCAGC
>RFQA01000384.1 GCA_009925925.1 Betaproteobacteria bacterium | reverse complement strand
ATGACCTTCCGGATTGGCACCACCTCATCGCGGTGGTGTCGAGCGATGTCATAGGCAGTCCTATATGCCGAATAGCTCTCCCTGAGGTTGGACCCTGCTGAGCGTACAGCGGCCTCAAGGTTATGGGCTGCAGCAATCGTGCGTGCATTCCACGCACTTCGTTGCATGTCCCCCCAATCGAAAATCGGCAATCGGATATCGACTTCAAAACCTCGGGCAGTGCTTCTGCTACCGGACGCGTTGTCAAAGGTGGTGTTGCGTCGTGCAATCAGTTCAATATCAGTGAAGCTTGTGATCTTTGTGATCCCTTGTGCTTTCGCAGCCGAGTTGATGCCGTTGAGCGCCAGCTGAATGTCCAAGCGAGTTCTTGTGGCCATACTTCCGATCGCAGTGGCATCGAGAGCTTCTCTAGGCAAATCAGGCAAGCGCTGCGGGAGTTGCAGTATGTTTGCTTGAGCTTCATCCAGGCCGAGGAGTCGGACTAGTTCTTCTCTGGTTGAGGTCACCTGATGCTGGGCAGTCGCTAAACGGGTGGCAGCGTCTGCGTAAAAAGCCTGTTCGCGAGCGCGGTTTAGTCGATTGAAATTTCCAGCCGCCTGCATGCGCCGAGCCAACTCGGAACTTGCTTCTGCTGCCTCAACAATTTGCTGCGCGTAATTGAGAGTCTGCTGCGCTGCGACTGCGCGAACCCATGCCTGGCGTACGCGCGTAACGTGATCAATGACCTGACCAGACAGTTGCAATTGCGCCTGTTCAATTCGCTGTCGTGCCAGGTTTTGACGCACTGGCAGGGTCAGCACATCAAGAAGGCCAAACGATAAAGCGCGCCCCAACTCGAGCTCATCGCCTTTGACCATTCGCTCAAAGCTGAATGCAGGGTTAGAAATGCGCCCGCTTTGTGCGCCAGCAGCGGCGTCAGCCCATCCCTGAGCCAGCAATGCTTGTAGTGATGCACTATTCAATAAGGCCAGCTGTACGGCTTCCTTCTGCCCCAAGGGAGACCGAAGCAGTTGTGAGGCAGCCAGGTCCCGTTCTTTGCGTTCAGATGCATCCCGCTCAAGCTGAACCTGTCCGCCAGAAAAGGCGGCAGTTTCCTGGTTAACTCGATGCAAGTTCTGCTCGAGGCTGACGCTGGCACAACCGGACAGAACTCCGATGCCAACGAGCGCCGCTGTGAGTTTCAAGCCACGAGGAGAGGTCAGCCGCTTCATCGCTGGGTCCCTTTGTGGTGGCCGGCGTGCGGGTCGGCGGCAGGCTGAGCGTTCGAGGCGGGTTGCTCGGCTATTTCTTTGGCATAAGCTCGCCAGCCTCCGACTTGACCCACCCGGTCATTTGCACCACGCCAAGACTGCACAGCCTGGTCGGTGTAGCCTTTGTAGTTAGTCAGGCTGGACGTGTAGCGAAGTTCGCTGGGCAGTGGCTGGAGCTGGGTTTTTTCCTCAGGGGCAGCAACTGCTACGCCGGAAACGATCAAGCACGACCATGACACCAGGGCTCCGGAGATGTTGAATTTGGTGAGCATCAAGGGTT
>RFQA01000383.1 GCA_009925925.1 Betaproteobacteria bacterium | reverse complement strand
GAGATGTCCAGAGCGGCGGTAAATGTCCCGATCGCAGTGTTGGGAGACGTGAGAGTCAGGTTTTGGGTCGCCAAGGGCGCAGTTAGCTTCCCGTTGACGTCGTAGTTCAACTGAAACAGTGCGCCTGTTGCTCCCAGCGCTAACTGCGGATCTGCCGCAAAAGTGCCTGTACCTGCTGCCGCAAAAGTCGCCTTCTGGTTAGGTCCCGGATTGGCCGTATTCCATGCAGCATTAGATTTGTGTGTTGCATAGATGGCGGCATTGGCATTAAGCGCTGCAGTGCCTGCTGTCACATTGGTGGAATCGAACACGTCCCATGTATCCAAGGCGATTGCAGGATTTGCTGTGGTATCCGGACCTGTTTTTACAAAATACAAGCTGACTGGCACTTCATTGCCTTGGGAGTCAAACGCGGTCAGAGTGGTGCCATACGTTGAAATCGGCGTTGGGGGGGTGCTCTGGGTGGCAGGCTTGGTGCGTGAATCCAAGTTGAACTCCGCCGCAATGCTCGTGGTCGCTGCGGCCGGAATGGGGGCATTGGTGGGAATCACCATCTTTTCCGGCGTGATGCTGGTGCGGTTGCCTAGCAAGTCGGTGGGGTATCCCATCACGTTGGCGCCACCGTTGGTGATGAGATTTCCAACGTCATCGAGTTTGAATTGGCCATCCCGGGTGTATGCCCTGGATTGGTCAGGCATGGTCACCTGAAAGAAGCCATTTCCGTTAATGGCTACATCCAGGTTGTTGCCTGTGATGCTGATATTGCCTTGGGTGAATTGTTGCGCGACCGTGCCTACCGAGACACCGATCCCTGGTGTGAGGTTTCCGCCTGCTGGCCCCAGTTGCGTGGCGATGAGCGCAGAAAATTCGGTCCGCGAAGCCTTCATGCCAACGGTGTTCGCATTGGCGATGTTATTGCCGATCACATCCAAATTTTTGCTGGAAGAGTTCAGGCCAGAGAGTCCTGTTTGAAAGCTCATGGTGGTTTCCTCGTAAATGGTGTTCGATCAGAGAATGGTTTTCACTGCGCTGTAGGCCACAGCACTGCGGCCCTTGAGCTGGAGGGACATGGCGCCGTTGTCGGTACCGACCGCAGTGACCGTGTCCTGCGCCAGACTGGTTGTCTTGACCGCTTGTCCGCCTTGGGTTGCCCTGACTTTGAAGTTGACGTTAGTCAGCCCGCTGTATTTGGACGCGTCCCACTTGAAGCTGCTTTGGCCGGCAGGAAGCGCACCCAGGTCGACGGTATCCAGCAACTGTCCGCCAGCGGTCTTGATATCAATCGTGACTTTGTCGGCCTTGCTGCTGAGATTGACGGCCCCTTTGGCGACGCCGCCATCGATAGACAGCGTGCCCGACTCGACCAAGACACCATGTCCCACCATGCTGGCGCCTTGCAGCACTTGCATGGAGGTGAATTGCTCCGCCATACTTTTCATGGTTGCGTTCAACTCTTGGATACCGGAGACCGTGTTGATCTGAGCGATCTGACTGGTCATCTGGGCGTTGTCCATAGGGTTCATCGGGTCC
>RFQA01000382.1 GCA_009925925.1 Betaproteobacteria bacterium | reverse complement strand
AGCCGTTGTTTTTCGAGGTCCGAGACGTCGTCACCATAATGACGATAAAGCCCAAAACCAGTTAAAATATTCTTAATCTATTGCGCGGACGGGGTCGTCGTGCAGCGCGTAATAAGGCTCCGCAATAGTGCTCTACGACACCGTTAATACAGTGATCGACACATTACGCATCAGGCTGCGTCGGGCTGGCCATCCACGAGTCGCTTTAACCAATCCCGTACGCCTTATTCAACCCACTCGCACACAGTGACCACAGACCAAACCTCCGAGCTCGTAACGGGCACCTTCGCAGTGACAGACCCTGAACACCCAATCAGTTCGCAAATATCCGGCCCAAACGCCCCACCATTCGCCGAAGCGGTCGGATGACGACGCCACTGTCCTGACTCGCACGATCCCTCCCGGCACGTATTGCCGTCGACACGCATGTTACACGGCCGGCTATTAACCGGATCAAACGTCGCCTCGCACTGGGTCACGACACCATTGGGACACACAAAGGTAAACGGCATGGTATTCACCCACGAAGAATGGTGAACCGACGTGCGCGTAGCGCCATCAGAGGCCCAAACGGCCATGGGTAACACCACCAAGATCACGTGTAAACCAATTCGAGGCATGTCGCCAATCTGAGAAAAAAACAGTTAGAAAATGCTTAATACAGGCCAAGTCCGCGACCGACCAGAGACATGTACCGAGTCCCTCAGGCCAGATAACGAGACGGAAGCCGCTGCGAGAGCCACGAAATAAGCCGCCGCGCGCTGGTACGCCTGGGCGGCCGCTCATCCGTCAGAAGCGCCGCCGAGTGCCCGGTCGGCGCCAGACTAATAATATAGGCGGGCACTGATAAGCGCAAAAAGGCACCCCAAAACACCCGAGGGGCGGCACACCGCCACTACACACGATCCGGCCGCCGACGACTTAGGACCCATAAAACAGTCATCGTCAGAATCAACGCAAAACCAATGATAATCAACGTGGCCAGGTCTGCGATATAAGGACACCGAACAGGATCTGATACCACAGAGTCCACTTGGCTGTCGCTGCCAGTATCACTAAGTCACTAAAGTGCAGCCCAGCCACAAACTCATAAACCGCCAGGAACCCAAGCCCGACAGCGCGCCATACACCGCGGCGGGTCATCCCTTACGCAGCGCTACGTTTTTTTTCCGGTACAGTGTCCGGCAACTCGCTGCGGACCAAAGCCGCGCTAAAACGTTGATGCAAAGGGGCAATCGCCTGCTGGAGCGTGAGCGACGCCAGTTCCGACGCCCGCGTCGCCTCCTTCAAAGTGTTGTCAATCTGCTTTTTCGAAAAGCCGTTGATGATATCCATCGAATCCCGCATCGTACGTGCCTGAAGAAGTCCATTCCCACACCCCATAGCGTGGTCAAAGCTCGTCTGCATGAACACCACGCTCATACTCTGCGCCTTGTCATAGTAGTCGAAGCATGTTTCCGAATACTCGATTAGCACGTCCATCGTACTGCGATGAAGCGCAGTCATCGCTTGCATTCTGTCAAGCATTTG
>RFQA01000381.1 GCA_009925925.1 Betaproteobacteria bacterium | reverse complement strand
GTGCATGGCCAGTGCCCGCCCGCGGCTGCGCACCGGGCGATCGCGCGTAGGAGGCCGACCGGGCGAAGCGTCGCTGGGTACGGGTTGCAGAGGGTGAGGTGCGCGGTGGGGGCGTCTCATGGCGGCTTGGCGGGTTTTCGATGATTATTGTCTTTTTGTCGCATTCCAGAAAACCCGTAAGGTCGTACGATGACCGCATGACAACCACCACCCTCCAGGCCCCAGCCGCTGTTGCAGCTCCTTTCAAACAAGATGCCACTGTGATCGGCCTGGTCGGCCTGGCCCATGCCAGCTCGCACTTCGGGCACTTGTTGCTGCCGCTGCTGTTTCCGGTGTTCATGCAAGAGTTCGGCCTGAGCTACTCCCAGCTGGGCTTGCTGATGACGGTGTTTTTTGTGGTGTCTGGCGTGGGGCAGGCGTGTGCCGGCTTTGTGGTGGACCGGCTGGGTGCGCGGCCTTTGCTGTTTGTGGCCTTGGCCCTGTTCGCTGCCGCCTGCGTGGCGGCTTCCATGGTGACCGGGTACACGGGTCTGTTTGCCGTGGCGGCTCTGGCTGGTCTGGGCAACGCCACCTTCCACCCGGTGGACTTCACCATCCTGAACCAGCGGGTGTCGGCCCCGCGTTTGGGCTATGCCTTCAGCGCCCATGGCCTGACCGGCAACCTGGGTTGGGCACTGGCCCCGGTGTTTTTTGCGGGCTTGGGCGCACTTATCGGCTGGCGGCAGGCGTATCTGGCGGCAGCGGTGATGTACATCGGAGTGATGGCCCTGTTGTTTGTGCAGCGTGCGCATTTGCACACCACAGTAGCCCGCAAGCCAGAGCCGGTGGCCGGTGCGCCTAAAGCCGAGCACGACATGGCCTTCATGAAGCTGCCGGTGGTGTGGTGGTGCTTTGGCTTCTTTTTGCTTTCCACCATGACCCTGGCCGTGGTGCAGAGCTATGCGGTGTCCATCCTCAAAGCCATGCACGGGGTGAGTTTTGAGGCGGCCACGCTCACCATTTCGTCTTACATGCTGTGCGGCGCGGTGGGCATGTTCATTGGCGGGTTTGTGGCGGCCAAGTCGCGCCACTCTGACCGTGTGGTGGCGCTGGCCATGGCGGCTGGTGCGGTGCTGCTGGCCCTGTGCGGCACCGGCCTGTTGGGGGCGACCGGCACCATGGTGGTGTTGGCCATTACCGGCTTTGCCGTGGGCATAGGCGGCCCCTCGCGCGACATGATGATCAAGAAGGCCACGCCCAAGGGGGCGACCGGCCGGGTCTACGGCTTGGTGTACTCGGGCTTGGACACAGGCTTCGCCATTTCTCCGCTGGTGTTCGGCGTGTTCATGGACCGGGGCTGGTATGGATCCACGCTGCTGGGCGCGGCACTGGTGTTGTTGCTGAGTGTGGGTGCTGCACTGGGCGTGGGCAAGCGCACGTCCGTGCCATAGCAGACAGACCGCAGCCCTGCGGCTGCCTACGCTTCACTCTCCTGATCAGCCGTTCTGCGTTGCAGTGCCGCCGGTCAGGGAGCGTGATGCAGTGCCACTTCCGGATTGCGCCACGTGACCCATCACGCAA
>RFQA01000039.1 GCA_009925925.1 Betaproteobacteria bacterium | reverse complement strand
ACTCTGCCTCTGCCTTTGTCTTTTCAGCGATTGCTTGCGTGACCGCCGCTTTCACTGCACCGCCGCTATAAATCGGAATATTCAGCTGGAGGCCAATCGCATTTTGGTTAACGCTCTGATTGAGACTGCTGACCGACTCGTTGCGGCTGTTGGAGACACTGGCCACCAGGTCGAGCCGCGGCAAATGACCCGCGTTACTCCGGGCGACCAATGCATCGGCAGCATCCACCAGGTAACGGCGCGCTTGGACATCTGGATTGGCTGCTACCGCCTTCTCCTGCCACTCCTGGAGTGTGGCGGGCACGAGAGGTGGCGGGGTGAATTCATCTCCCAAACGCACCAGAAATGGCTGATTGAGACCCGTCAGGGAGTTGAGCAGTTCCCGGGCGTTCGTCATCTGGTCTTTGGAATCAGCCCACTGTGCCATCGTCAGGCTCAGATTGGCACGGGCCTCAGCCACCTCGGTGCGGGTGCCTTCACCTTGCTCAAAGCGGCGACGCATCAAGTTGCGCTGGGCGACCGTGGCGTGCACTTGTGCGTGCAAAGACAGGAAAGCATCCTCCGCCAGCATGCGCTGCAGGTAGGCCACGGCCAGTCGATCCACCAGCTCTGCCTTGCGGGTCAGGAAGATAGCCTCGGCATTGCCCACCTGCGCACTGGCCTGACGGACGCGAGCTCTCCCCTCAAGGTTCAATAGTGGCGCCCGCAAGTTGATGCTTTGTGTGGGAGCCCGGTAATCCAAGTTGTTGGATTTAGATGCGCCACCAGCCACGTCATAGTCTTGTGTGCCTTGCACCGCAGTATCCGAAATCGTAGCATTCACCGAGGGCAGCACACTGCTGCGAGCCAAAGGCAAGGCTTGTTGCCCCGATGCCAGCGCAGCTTTGGCGGCTTGAAACTTGGCATCGTTCTCCAAGGCTGCGGCGTAGGCTTTTTCGAACTCACCGGCGTGGACAACACACAACCCGCCCCAGCAAACCAGGCTTGCCAGCGCAATACGACCTACCTGAGTGCTGAGCAGCTTCATGGCTCGATCAGGGCCCGGTGCATGCGGTCCATCAGTGGCTTGAGCAGGTAGCTCATGAATGTGCGTTCCCCTGTTTTGATGAAAACGTCCGCCGGCATGCCAGCTTTCACTTCCTGATGCTGTAATTTTTGCATTCCGTCGGGCGTCACTTCAACGATGAGCTTGAAGTAGTTGGCATTCTGCCTTGAATCCGTCGCGGCATCGGCGGCGATCTGGACCACGCGTCCCTTGATACGTGGTGTGGTGGCCTGATTCAGGGCGCTGAACAGGATGCTGACCTCCATGTCAACCTTCACCTTGTCAATCAGGTTGGTGGCCAGGGGCGTTTCAATCCGGAGTACGTCGTCCTTGGGGAAGATTTCCATGAGTGGCATGCCATTGCTCACCACGCCGCCCACGGTATGGACACTCAGGCTCATGACCGTTCCGCTGACGGGGGCCCGTACCTCTGCGTTGTTCACCTCAAACTCCAGTCCCCGCATGCGCCCCTCCAAAGATGCCGCTTCGCGCTGCACATCAGACAACTGGGACTCAATGTCTTTGCGCTGCTCCTGCTGGCGGGCTGCGATTCTGGCTCGCCCCTCGGCAATCGCCTGGCGCGTCTTGCCAGCGCTGTTGAGATCCTCTGCCACGCCGCCCTGGATGCTGGCGAAAAGGCGTTCCTGCTCAGACACGCGGTTGCGGGGGTAGAAACCATCATCCGCCAAGGACTTCTGATTGCGCAGCTCCTCACGCAGCATGCGGCTCTGGGTTTCTTTGGAAAACTTCGCGGCCTCTTGGCCTTGTACCTGGTATTCCAAGCCCCTGAGGGCGGCTTCCATGCTTTGTAATTCGTTGCTGCGCAGTTGACGGCGCGATTCCAAAAGCCGGCTTTGCAGGGCCATGACCTCGACGACGCGGGTGTCTTCGCCCAGTTCCAACAGGGCTGGTGGAAAGTCGATAGAAGCGCGACCTCGCTGCTCGGCTTCCAGGCGAGCTTGGGTTGCCATGGCTACTAACCACTGGCCACGGACAATATCCAGCTGGGCCCTGGCCGAGGTGTCGTCCAATCGCACAAGCACCTGCCCCGCTTGCACCTGCGCGCCATCACGCACCAATATTTCGGAAACTTTGCCGCCGGTCAAAGGCTGCACCAGCTTGCGACTACCGCTCACCACCACGGTTCCTGACGAGGAAACGGCAGCATCCAAGGGCGCCATGGTCGCCCAAGCCATGAAGGCACCAAACCCGAAGATGAGCAAGAGCCAGCCCCACCGGATCGGGCGCGCATCGTTCAAGTCGACTTGGACGGTCGTACCGAAGGGGGATTCGTTCAACAGCGTGCTCATCTCAATCGCTGAACTTGAGGTTGAACGGCGGCATGCCACTCGCCGGATCGGGCTCGGGCGCAGCTTTGCGCGCGGTTGGCTCTGCGCGCACGGGTTCTGAGGCAGCAGGCGCCGGGGCAGGCGGAGCCTGCTTGTTGACCAGGACAGGCGGTACCGCGCCACGCGGTGGCCCGGCGGAATTGGCTGCCGCGGGTACCGGCACGGGCGCTTCCATTGCCCTGCCATTGAGGGCAGCCAGCACCTCTTCGCGCGGGCCGAATGCGGCGATGACACCGTCGCGCAACACCATCAACTTATTGGCAGCCCCCAAAGCGGAAGGCCGGTGTGTGATGATGACCGAGGTACGCCCCCGGGAGGACAGGTCTTTGATGGCGTCCGTGAGGGCTTTTTCGCCCATGTCGTCCAGGTTGGAATTCGGCTCATCCAACACCACCAACACCGGGTCGCCATAAAGCGCTCGTGCCAGCGCGATGCGCTGGCGCTGCCCACCCGAGAGGGCCGCCCCGCCGGCACCCACCGGGGTGTCATACCCCTGTGGCAAGCGCAAAATTTGCTCATGGAAGCCCACACGCTGGGCTGCCACCACGACAAGCTGGGGATCTATCTCGCCGAAGCGGGCAATGTTTTCAGCCACTGTTCCGTCAAACAATTCGATGTCCTGCGGCAGGTAGCCAATGTATGGACCCAGCTCCTGCTTGTTCCAACGGAACAAGTCTGCGCCATCCAGGCGCACTGTGCCGGACAGTGCGGGCCAAATGCCCACCAGCAGACGCGCCAATGTGGACTTGCCGGCGCCACTGGCACCGATCACTGCCACCGAGTCGCCGGCCTGCAACTGAAAGCTGATCTGCTTGATGATGGCGGTGCGGCCCCCGGGCGCTGCGGTGGCGACATTCTCAAACGCAACCTGCCCGCTCGGTGCGGGCAAGGGCATGGCGGGCGGACGCGCGGGAAAAAGATGCAAAAGCTCTTTGAGCCGCTGGTAGGCAGAACCCGTAGCCACCAAAGAGGCCCAGTTGCCTACCAACCCCTCGGCAGGCGCCAGCGCTCTGCTGGTCAGGAGAGACACGGCAATCATCATGCCCCCGGTCATCTTGCCCTCCAGCACCAGCAAGGCGGCCAGCCCCAAGGACAAGGATTGCATGGAGATTCGGACAAATTTGGTGAGATTGCCCATGACCGCTGCCCGGTCGCTCGCTCGGGCCTGCAGTCCGATTTCTTGCGTATGCAGCTTTTGCCACCGGCGCTGAATCTGGCCCAGCATGCCCATGGCTTCAATGACCTCAACGTTTTGCAGATGGCTACTGAGCTCCCGCTGCGATTGCATGCTGTACTTCTGGGCCTCACCCAGCGCAGACTTGGCCAGCTTTTCATTGAGCCAGGTGATGGCCACCAGCACCAAGGCACCGGCCATGGTGAAGATCGCGGCCTCTGTGGAGAAAGACGCAATGATCAACAAATACAAAGGCGCCCAAGGCGCATCAAACACAGCAATCAGACCCGGGCCGGTCAATGATTGGCGCAGGGTCGTCAGGTCATGGAGTGGCTGGGTGCTGCTGTTGCCGGGTTGTCGCAACATGCGCTCAAAGGTGGCACTCAGTACGCGCAAACCCAGCAAATGATCCAGGCGCGCACTGACCCGAACCAGTATCCAGGAGCGTATGGTCTCCAGCGCCGCCATGAAAAGATAAGCGCCCAGCACCAGAAGCGTCAGCACGAACAGTGTGGTTTCGTTGCGGCTGCCCAGTACGCGGTCATAGACCTGCATCATGTACAGCGAGGGGGCGAGCATCATCAGGTTCAGGAAGCCGCTGAATACAGCAACCGTCACAAACGCCGAGCGCAGCTGACGCAACGCGTGCCTCAACTCGTCAGGTGATGATGGGTTCGGGGAGACCATGTAGGAGGTGGTACGGATAGAGCCTTGTCGGCCACCATCTTACGTACGCACCTCTGAAGCTAGGCGCAGAACAGCGCCTGAAAAACCGCCCGTTTTCAGTGCAAAAACTGGCGCTGTCCTTCGAACCGTTGCTCAAAATGGGCCAGCCATGGCTCGGCCAGATAACGGATCTGGGCATCGTTGTGCAGGATGCGCTGCATGATCCGGGTTTTCTCGGCCCGGGACGCCGCATCCAGCTCTTCGCTGCGCGCCCGTTGGCGGAGTTGCTCGATCAGCACGGCGCAGGCTCCCTCGAAGCGCATGACACCATCCCAGTCTTCTGCCTTGGCGGCTTCCAACATTTTGGCGCTGCTGTCTTCGATCGCCTTGTAAAAGTCAATCAGCATTTGTGGCATGGAGTGACCCCGCGATTCAGACCGGTTGCAGGTAAGCGGGGCCGTTCCCGTTGATTTGCTTCCAGCCGCTGGAGACGGGCTCCATGACACGCTGAACTTCTTCAATGATGCCGGCATCACTCTTGATGTTGGCGACCGTGAGGCGTTGCACACAGTAGGTGTACAAGGCATGCAGGTTGGCAGCAAGCTCGCCACCTTCTTGCAGATTCAGGGGGGCAATCAAGCCCTCTTCAAAAATGCGGACCGCGTGGTTGATGTGCTTGCACTTGGCAGGAACATCACCATTCTGAATGGCAAGGCGTGCGCCGCCCAAAGCCTGGTTCAGCGCGTCAAACAAAAGGACAACCAGCTTGTGCGGATCTGCGTTGTCAACACTGGTCTCGATGCCTACACGCTTGTAGGCAGAGGCTGAGCGGGAGCTGACGGAGGTAAACATGCTGCGATTCCTTGAGGAGATGCTCTAGTTATCGGCAGATGCTACGACAAATCAAGTGTTTCTCCCTCAGAAATGGCGGGGTTTTCCGCCTGCTATGCCTTTTATAGCTACCCGCGCAATACTGACGGGCGCCAATGCTGCTTTTTACGCTTAACGCAACTTAGCTGGTGGATTTGTTCCAGGTGGTCACTTGCTGGGACACATAGCTGTTCAGCGCGGTGAGGCTGGCCATCTTGGTATCCAGTGCAGCGTATTGGGCCTTCAGGCGCGTCTCGAGGTTGGAAGCGCGAGTATTCACCTTGGTTTGCTCGGTCGAATTAAGGTCTATCGCTTTTTTGACTGCATTGGTCTTGTTGGTCACCGTTCCGGTGGCAGCCAAGAGTCCGTTCGCAAAGTTCTTGATCCGCAAGCCAAAGCCATTTTTGGAGTCTTCGCCTCCGAAATTCGTAAATAGCAATTGCAAATTGGGAAGATCGCTGAACGCCGAGGTTAGCTTTTTGGAGTCCAGCTCCAAGTCTCCACCGAGCTTGGACGTGATCCCCACGTCAGCCAGGCGGCTGAACGTGGAACCGGTGACAGACGTAGACCCCATCAGACTACGCAACGCTTTTTGAAGCCCGTTGGCCACCGAGTCACCCTGCAGCGGACCGGCGGATTTGGTAGATGCGTCGTAGGCGGTCGCATCGTTCAGAGTGGCATTCAAGGCGTTGTAGGCCGCAATAAAGTCCTGCACGTTTTTGGTAATGCTGGCCGTGTCTTTGGCCACGGTCACCTCGACCGGAGTCGTAGTTACCTGGCTCAGAGTCAGGCTGAGGCCATCAATGACGTCCGTCAACGTGTTCTTGGACGAGGTTACGGCGACACCATTGATGGTGGCTTCTGCATTCTGAGCTGCCTGGTTTTGTGCCATGGCAAAGTTGCCCGTGGTGTACGACAGGCGGGAGAGGTTGGAAGGCACACTCACGGTCCCGCCGGTTCCCTCGGTCGCAGTCACGGTAAATGCACCATCTGAACCGGTATCAGTCGCACGCAGCATGAGGTTGACCTTGCCGGAGCCGTCCGAAATAACGCTTGCGGATACCCCCAAGCCGGAAACCGCGTTGATCTTGGCGGCGATCTGCGCCAAAGTGCCTTGCCCATCGGTAATGTTGATATCAACTGCCGCCTTGCTGCCCACCTTGATGGAGAGGGTGCCGTAACCCAGCTGCTGAGTCGCTGTGGGCAATGCTGTGCTGCCGAGGGTGGTTGGTAAGGCCAAAGACTGCGCCTTGGCCAGCTTTGAAACTTCCACGTTGTAACTGGTTGCCGCGGCACCCGTGGCGGCAGTCGCCGACACTGCGGCCGTGTTTGAGGAGGTGGCGGTAGCCCCCTTCCAGTTCAGCACGCTACCCAACTTGGTTGCCGCTGCCGACAACGTTGATACCTGTGACTGGATGATTCCAACGGTAGATAGCTGCGTCTGTAGATTGGTCGCTTTGGTTTTCAAAGCCTTTAACGGCTGTTTTTCCAGCGCGGAGAGCTGCGAAATGATGCTGGTGACATCCAGCCCGCTGCCCAAACCTGTTGAAGAAATAGCCATCCTGAACCTCCAGACTGATACCAGCCCTGATTATGGGGAGGCACTTTGACCTCTAAAGGCTCAATTAATCGGCAATCACCCGCCAAACTGAAATGAAACACCCATAAAAAAGCGACAACCGGATGAACGGTTGTCGCTGTAGATTCATAGAGAGCCGCTTCGGGCGGCCCCTTGAACCGGTTTAACGCAGGAGAGCCAAGACGCCCTGTGGCAACTGGTTGGCCTGAGCCACCATCGCCGTACCAGCCTGCTGCAGGATCTGCGCACGGGACAGGTTGGCTGTTTCCGAGGCGAAGTCTGCATCCTGGATACGTGAGCGGGACGCAGACAAGTTTTCTGCAGAAGTCTGCAAGTTCTCCACCGTGGAAGAGAAGCGGTTCTGAATCGCACCCAGCGTAGCGCGGCTGGAGTTGATATTCGAGAGAGCCGCATCCACCGACTTGATAGCGGAGTTAGCTCCTGCCACTGTCGAGATATCCAAGGCATTTACGGCGGTACCCGTCTGTGCAATGTTGGTAGCTGCCAAGGCCCAAGCACCAGTCGAAGATACGGTTCCAGTCACACCTGTGGGTGCAACATAGTCGATGTTCAACGTGCCGCCAGTGGTCGCTGCGGGTGCCAGACCGAAGTCTGCGATCGTAGTAGCTACTGCGGATCCCAAAGTGAAGCCTGAGATATCGATGTTACGGCCGTCCGCGGCTTTCAACGAAACTCCGGCACCTGTGTCCGTGGCAACCACCCCCGTGGATGCCGATGCATTGTTGAAGGCAGTCACCGCATTAGAGCGATTGGTTGCGGCGTCTGTAGTCGCGTTCAGCGTCAAGGTGACACCATTCACAGACAAGGTTGCTGTACCGGCGGTAGTCGTGGTCACAGCTTGGGTTCCTGCAGCCACGTTCGTAGCGCCGGCTGTGACGGTCATACCCGCAATGTTCTGCGCATTGATGGCGTTTGTGATTGCTTTGGCATCGTTAGCAATACTGCCCAAGTTGTAGGTCGTACCGCCGACGGTGATACTTTGTGCTGCTGCAGTGTTGCTGGCAGTACCAATGCTGGCGTTGGTCAAGTTGACACCGTTGTACTTGCCCAAGTCGGAGCCACGTGCAGAGTCAATGCTGGACACCGTGATGGTCTGGCCCACATTCGCACCCACTTGGAAAGCCTGTGCAGTGAAAGAGCCGTCCAGCAGGTTGATACCGTTGAACTGGGTCTGGGTTGCAACACGCTCGATTTCCGAAGCCAATTGACCCACTTCCTGCTGGAGAGCGGCGCGGTCGCTGGCGCTGTTTGTCGCGTTGGCAGACTGCACAGAGAGTTCACGGATACGTTGCAGGTTGGTACCGATGGAACCCAACGCGCCTTCAGCAGTTTGCGCCAGCGAGATGCCGTCATTGGCATTGCGGGCAGCTTGTGTGTTGCCACGGATCTGGGCAGTAAAGCGGTCTGCAATGGCCAGACCGGCGGCGTCGTCCTTGGCGCTGTTGATGCGCAAGCCGGAAGACAGACGTTGCATGGAAGTCGACAACGAAGACTGGGACATCGACAAGTTGCGTTGTGCGGTCAACGAGTTGATGTTGGTATTGATGGTGGAAGCCATTTTGGTAACTCCTTAAAAAGACTCACTTAATCCGGCGGAATGCCGATCTCAACGCCAGCATTGCTACTGACACCATGACCGGCGCACCCCAGGAGATGCCTTCCGGACGACGAGCCCGCTATGAACCCGTTGGTTTTGTTTTCGGGAGTTCTCAAAAAAACTTTAGGTGAATCAAGAGCGGTCTGGCCATAACACGCAGCTTTCACCCGGAAAAATCGATTAGCCGGGTGTTTCCACCCCACTTCTTGTATTTGAGGGTTTACCCCTATAAAGATTCGCTAAACCAATTGGATATGGCTGCTTTTCCGGCCGTTTATCAAGTTTTTGTCAAAAACGTGAATCTCCAGAATTCATCCCATCGTTACTGATTGTCTGCGGGTAAGCAGGCTTTGCAATCGGCGGCGACGCCGGTTCATTCTTTTTAGGAGTTTCGCAATGGCCTCAACTATCAACACCAATATCCAGTCGCTGACTGCGCAGCGCAATCTGTCGGCATCTCAAGCGTCTTTGACCACTTCCATGCAGCGCTTGTCGTCCGGCCTGCGCATCAATAGCGCCAAAGATGACGCTGCGGGCTTGGCGATCAGCGACCGCATGACCTCGCAGATCCGTGGCCTGAACCAGGCCTCACGCAATGCCAACGACGGTATCTCTCTGGCCCAAGTGGCTGAAGGTGCTTTGGGCAGTACATCGAGCAACCTGCAACGCATCCGCGAACTGGCAGTGCAGGCCGCTAACGGCACTAACAGCGCAAGCGACCGCCAGGCCCTGCAACAAGAGGTGCTGCAACTCACCACAGAAATTGCCCGTGTGGGTAACCAGACTGAATTCAACGGCTTGAAGCTGCTGGACGGCAGCTACACCACCCAGCAATTCCAAGTCGGCGCCAACGCGAACCAGACCATCGGTGTGAGCGTGACCAGCGCTCGGGCTATTGACATGGGTAACAACCTGGTCAACTCTCAAGCTACTTCGCCCAGCATGGCCACTGCCGCAGTAGGTGCATCGCTGGGCGCTGCGGTGAACGGATTTCTCGCTCAAACGCTGACACTGGCGGGCAATGGAACGGTCAACACCATCCCTGCCACTGGCACTCTTGCTGCCGGCAGCAGCGCAAAAGCAGTAGCAACTGCCATCAATGCTTTCACCGCTTTGAGCGGGGTCACTGCGGTTGCCACAACAACGGCAACGCTGTCGAACGTAACCGCGGGCTCAGTCCAGTTTCAGTTGACCGGCTCTAACACGACGCCCATCGTGGTATCTGCGACCGTTAGCAACGCCAGCGATCTCTCATCACTTGCACAGGCTATCAACGCCCAGAGCGGCACTACCGGAATCACGGCAGTCGCAGACAAGACCGGAAAGCTCGTGATGACCCAAGCTGATGGTGACGACATCAAGATGCTGAACCTCAACACCACCGGCGGTCTGACGGGTGCCATCATGGTCGGCGAGGATACATTGACTCCTGTCAGTTTCCAACCTGCTACTGGCGGAACACCAGGCGCAACTACAGACGTGGCCGTGGCCATCGGAGGCAAGGTGGCCTTAAATTCTTCCACGGGATTCACGATCTCAAGCACGGACACGACCGGCACATTGATTGCAGGCGGGGCAGCGGGTAGCACACTATCTTCAGTGGCAGCCATTGACATCAGTACGCAAGCGGGCGCAAATGCGGCGCTACTCGTTGTAGATGGCGCCTTAGCTTCAGTCAGCGCCAACCGAGCTCAACTCGGTGCGGTTCAAAACCGGTTCCTCACCACCATCGAGAACCTGCAAACCAACAGCGAAAACCTGTCGGCTTCGCGGTCACGTATCCAGGACGCGGACTTTGCGATGGAAACTGCCAATTTGTCACGCACCCAGATCCTGCAACAAGCAGGTACTGCGATGGTGGCGCAAGCGAACCAGTTGCCACAAGGCGTGCTGCAGTTGCTCAAGGGCTAAGTCGGGGGCCTCCCCGGCTTATGCCTGATGGATTTTTCCCGGGCCTGCGGGTCAAGGGATATTTTGCACTTTTGTCTGCGCACCCGCATGCGGGCTACCTTGCGCACGGCATTCAATGATCACTTCAGATATCGCGCTGCTTGCCGATATCCAAGGGAAAGGTGCCGGCCTCACGCCGCCCCAGCCCAACCCTGATTCGCGCTTGTAGGACTTTTTCCTACACGGCACTCATGCGTTTCTGACACGCGGATTAGCCATTTTCTGATTCAAGTTCCGGGCCCTCCCGCCCAGAATTCGCTCCATGGTGATTAAAACAAATCGCCCCCAACCAGGAGCTGAATCATGCGTAACGAACAAATCCTCGCCGAGATCCGCGAAGCCAACATGACCTACCTCATGCTGGCACAAACCCTCATCCGCCAAGACAAAGCCGAAGCGCTGTTCCGCTTGGGCATGTCGGAAGAAGCGGCCGACCTGATCGGTGCACTCTCCCCCGCACAAATCATGCGCATTGCCTCCGGCAACATGTTGCTGTGCCGCTTCCGTGTTGATGACGACATTGTCTGGAATCTGCTGACCAACCACTCGGTCAACAAGGTCGACAACGACGCCACCACCAAGCTGCACGCCAGCATCCTGATGGCCGGCCGCTTCGCCGAAGCCGTCTAAAGCCCCAAAGCCCCACCCGATTTAGTCCAGGAGCAGCACCATGGCAACCCAGAAAAGTGTTTTGAACGATTCCAAGCAAGTGGAACGCGCAGTGTCTTTGATTCAGCTGGGCGCGCGCCTGCAAGTGCTGGAGAGCGAAACTGAGTTGTCTTATGAGCGCTTGCTACGCCTGTACAAGGAAGTGGCCGGCCGTTCCCCCAGCAAAGGCCAACTGCCCTTCTCGACAGAATGGTTCCTGACATGGCAGCCCAACATTCATGCGTCTCTTTTCCAGAATACGTATGAGTACCTGACCAAGGTCAGCGCCATGGAAGACATCGACGCCATCATGGCGGCCTACCGTCTCTATACAGAGCAGATTTCGGCCTGCGGTGTGGAGCCCCTCTTGTCCATCACCCGTGCATGGCGTCTGGTCAAGTTCATTGACAACAACATGCTCTCCATGACCAAGTGCTCCAAGTGCGGCGGCCACTTTGTCTCGGAGGCATATGAAAACTCCCGCCATTTTGAGTGCGGACTGTGCAGCCCACCAGCACGCGCCGGCAAGGGCGCGTCGGCCGGAGGCATTCTGCTGCACTAAGCTATTAAATTGATAGCTACTTGCGCATATTCCATGGGGGCCAGAGGCTTATTTAAATAGAAATTCAAGCTGGCTTCGTGGTTGGACGATATGATAGGCAAGGGCCAAAAAGCCCCGTTGTTCAACCCTTGAAGCCTCCGGCTTCCCTGTCACAATGAAGCTATGTTCGTAATCATCGGTTGGCTTGTTTGCCTTGGCTGCGTTTTCGGCGTGTTCATTATTCACGGCGGAAACATCAGTGTGATTTTGCACGCACTCCCTTGGGAAATGCTCACCATCGGAGGCGCCACCGTGGGGGCGTTCCTGGCGAACAACCAGATGAAGGTCATCAAAAAGACCGTCGCCGGACTGGGGGCCTGCTTCAAAGGCAGCAAATACACCAAGGCCCGCTACATGGAACTCTTGGCGCTGCTGTTTGACATTCTCCAGAAGGCTCGCAAAGAAGGCCTGATGGCGATTGAAAAGGACGTGGAAGAGCCGGAGCAGTCGGAAATCTTCAAGAAGTACCCCACTGTGGGCTCAGACCACCACGTCATTGAGTTCATTACCGACTATCTGCGCATGATGGTCTCGGGCAACTTGAATGCCCACGAGATCGAATCCATCATGGACAGTGAGATCGAGACCCACCACCACGAAGAGCACGCTGCGGTTGCTGCGATCCAGCGGATTGCAGGCGGCTTGCCCGCGTTCGGCATTGTGGCGGCGGTGTTGGGTGTGGTGAACACCATGGGCTCGGTGGGTCAACCGCCAGCGGTGCTGGGCGGCATGATCGGCTCTGCGCTGGTGGGTACCTTCCTGGGAATTTTGCTGGCGTATGCGTTTGCCGAACCCTTGGCCGGCTTGCTGGAGCAAAAAGTCGAAGAGGGAAGCAAAGAATTCCAATGCATAAAGACCACGTTGCTGGCCAGCATGCAGGGCTACAACCCATCCACTGCCATTGAATTCGGCCGCAAGGTGCTGTATTCCACGGAGCGCCCCACCTTCGGTGAGTTGGAGGCGCATGTCAAAAAGAAATAACAGCAGGGGTGCCTGAGCATGGCCGGAGACGCCAAGAAACTCCAGCCGATCATCATCAAGCGGGTCAAGAAGGGCGGCCACGCCGCGCACGGCGGCGCTTGGAAGATTGCATATGCCGACTTCGTGACCGCCATGATGGCCTTCTTTTTGCTCATGTGGCTGCTGGGTAGCACCACCGAGGGCGACAAGAAAGGCATTTCAGATTATTTTCAATCCCCTCTGAAAGTCGCATTGCAAGGCGGCGCAGGTGCCGGTGCCAGCAACAGTGTGATCACCGGTGGGGGTAATGACCTGACGCAATCGGCAGGCCAATCCAAACGGGGCGAGGGCACGGAAAAGTCCGCCAAAAAGAACGCGGGTGAGCAGCGGAAGATTGAGCGCGCCAAAAAGGATGCACAAGCCCTGGCAGCATTGGCCGCGAAGATCGCCAGCACCATCTCCAACAATCCCAAAATGGCCGAGTTCAGCTCCCAGATCAAGCTGGAGATCACACCGGACGGCCTCCAGATCCAGATTGTGGATGACCAACGCCGGCCGATGTTTGACATTGGCAGCTCCAGCGTCAAACCCTATATGCGTGACATCCTCAAAGAGATCGGGGTCACGCTGGCCGACGTAGACAACAAAATCAGTCTGGACGGCCACACCGACCAGACACCCTATGGCAACGCAGCCCGCGGTTATAGCAATTGGGAACTCTCGGCGGACCGGGCCAATGCCAGCCGCCGTGAACTGATCGCGGCCGGAATGCCCGAAAATAAATTGGCACGGGTAGTCGGCATGGCGTCCAGTTTGTTGGCGGACCCCCAAAATCCCTTGAGCCCAGCAAATCGCCGCATTAGTATTCTGGTTATGACCAAAGAGGCCGAAGAAAGGCTGCTAGGTGGCGCAGTGGTTCCGCTGGAGGCGGAGACTGAGAATGAGCCGCCGGCAACAGGAAATACAAAAGCCAGTCCGTGAAATCTCTAAAATTCAGTCATACTCGTTAAAATTGAAAACCGTACGGCCAAAGGTTACCTATGTCTAAAGAATTGCGCTTTCTCATCGTCGATGACTTCTCCACCATGCGACGGATCGTGCGAAACCTCCTGAAAGAAAGCGGCTATTCGGACGCGGATGAAGCGGAAGACGGTGTCGCGGCCCTGCAAAAGCTGCGCAACAGCACCTTCGATTTCGTGGTGAGTGACATCAATATGCCCAATATGAACGGGTTCCAGTTGCTGGCAGAAATCAAGAAAGACGAAAAGCTCAAACACATCCCCGTGTTGATGGTGACCGCTGAGGCCCGCAAGGAAGACATCGTACTGGCTGCCCAGCAAGGCGCGTCCGGCTATATCGTCAAGCCGTTCACCAAGGCCACGCTGGAAGACAAGGTCAATCACATCCTCACCAAGATGGGGCTGAAGTAACCATGTCCGCCGACACCACGCCCGCCGCACCTGCGCTCAGCACCGTAGAAGTCCACCAGCAACTGGGGGCATTGACGCGCCAACTGCACGACTCCCTGAATGGCTTGGGTTTGGCAGACAAAGTGAAGGATTGGGCGGGCGAACTCCCGGATGCAAAAAGCCGCCTGTCATACATTGCGCGCTTGACCGGCCAGGCTGCCGAGAAGGTGCTAAACCAAGTCGACCAAGCCAAAGAGCAACACGACTTCATCGCCTCGGAAACCCGCCGCATTGGAGAGCTGATTGTCAAAGACCCGGTCGCCGCGGTCGCCAAAGGACACGTGATGAACTTCATCACCGACGTGGACCAAGCGAGCAAGAAGGTGGACGCACACCTGACTGAGATCATGATGGCGCAAGACTTTCATGATTTGACCGGCCAAGTGATTGCCAAAGTGGTGAACTTGGCAGCCACCATTGAAGAGCAATTGGTCTTGCTCCTGATTCAAACCGCCCCTCCGGACGCAGCAGTCAAAGCCGCGGCAACTCCGGCTGAATATGTACCAGCACTGGCAGGGCCCGTCGTGGATGGCCAGACCAATCAGGAAGTCGTGACAGACCAGTCGCAAGTGGACGATTTGCTGGCAAGTCTCGGCTTCTAAACAGCCTGAATGAAGGGGCGGAAAGCCCCTCTTTTCACCCTTTAGTTTCAGAGGGTGCTCGCGACAATGGTGAGAACGAAAGAGTCTCACCACCATGGAACAAGGCAGCCAAGATCGCAATTTACCGGCTTCTGAGAGGAAGCTAAAGAAGGCACGCGACGATGGCCAAGTCAGTCGTTCGCAGGACCTGTCGCACCTCGCGGTTTTGGGTGCTGGTGCCGTCGCCGTTCTCTCCCTCTCCCCTATCCTGTTCGAGCAACTCAAGCTCAGCATGGTGCAGCAACTCAGCTTTGACGCTGAAACCGTGCGACGCACGGGAACCATGGTTCAACGCCTGGGTGATGCCAGTACCATCGGTACTGCCGGCTGCGTGGCCTTTGCTGCCATTGTGATGACGGCGGCCATTCTGGCTGCAGTCGCATCAGGCGGCTGGGTCAGCAGCCTCAAGCCTTTGATGCCGGACTTCTCCAGGCTGAACCCGCTCTCCGGCTTCGCGAATCTTTTCTCCAAAAAGAAACTGCTGGACACGGCAAAGATGGCGCTGATGACTGCCATTCTGTTTGTAATTGCAGGCCTCTTCCTCAAGTCCGGCATGCAAGAAATGGCAGCGATGTTGCTGCAACCGTCACCCGCTGCGATCAGCCACCTCACCCAGTGGATGACCGGTGGGCTGGGGCTGATGCTGCTCGTAATTCTTCTGGCGGCCATGGTCGACGTGCCTTTGCAGATGTTCCTGCACAAGGACCAGATGAAGATGTCGCATCAGGAAGTAAAAGAAGAAGGCAAGGAGTCTGACGGCAACCCTCAGCTCAAGGGGAAGATCCGCCAGAAACAGCGCGAAATGGCACAGAAGAGCAGCGTGGGCGCAGTGCCCAAGGCGGATTTCGTGGTGATGAACCCCACCCACTTTGCGGTTGCCATCCGCTACGACGAAGCCACCATGCGCGCGCCGCGCGTGGTCTCCAAAGGAGCTGATCTGCTGGCGATGAAGATCCGTGATGTGGCCAAGCAGCACTCCATCCCAGTCTTGCAATCCCCGATGCTGGCACGCGCGCTGTATGCCAATGCAGAGTTGGACCAAGACATTCCTTCCACGCTCTACACCGCAGTTGCCCAGGTGCTGGCTTATGTGTACCGCTTGCGCGCCGCCATGCGCGGCGAAGGTGTGATGCCCACGGAAGTTCCGCAACCCTTTGTTCCGCCTGAACTGGATCCCTTGTCCAAGACCTTGAAGGCAGCCACCGTATGAACGCCCAACTGAAATCATTCCAACAGTGGTACGCCAGCAATGCCGGCGTGATGCAAGGAGCGGCAGCCCCCATGTTGGTGGTGGCCATTCTGGCCATGATGGTTCTGCCCCTGCCTCCGCTGTTGCTGGACATGTTCTTCACCATCAACATCGCCGTGGCGCTGATGGTGATGATGGTGGCCGCCTACATGATCCGGCCACTGGACTTTGCCGCCTTCCCATCGGTGCTTTTGTTGACGACCTTGATGCGCCTCTCGCTCAACGTGGCATCCACGCGGGTGGTATTGCTGGAAGGCCACACCGGCCCTGGCGCAGCGGGTGCAGTGATTGAAGCGTTCGGCCACTTTCTGATCGGCGGCAACTTCGCTGTCGGTCTGATTGTGTTTGCCATCCTGGTGGTGATCAACTTTGTCGTCGTCACCAAGGGCTCCGAACGCATTGCCGAAGTATCTGCCCGCTTTACCCTGGATGCGATGCCGGGCAAACAGATGGCTGTGGATGCAGACCTGAATGCGGGCCTGATCGATGAAAAGGAAGCCAAACGCCGCCGCGCTGAAATCGGCTTAGAGGCGGAATTCTTCGGCTCCATGGACGGCGCCTCCAAATTTGTTCGTGGCGATGCGATCGCAGGCATCCTGATCCTGTTGATCAATATCTTCGGTGGATTCGCCATCGGTATCTTGCAGCACGACCTGAGCGCATCCCAAGCTGCCAACTCCTATATCCTGCTGGCCGTAGGTGACGCATTGGTAGCGCAGATTCCGGGTTTGCTGATCTCGGTGGCTGCCGCCATGGTGGTCTCCCGCGTCGGCAAAGACAAGGACATCGGCAAGCAGATCGTCGGACAGATGTTTGTGTCACCCAAAGTCTTGGGTATTACCGCGGTGATCATGTTGATCCTCGGCTTGATCCCCAACATGCCGCACTTCGTGTTCCTGAGTATCGGTGCCATCTTGGCATACGGGGCATGGGCTCTGGCCAATCGTCCCATCCCCACGGAGGCTGACATTGCACCTGCAGCACCTACCGGTGACGGCGATGCCACCTGGGATGACTTGCAACCCGTGGATCAGCTGGGACTTGAGCTTGGTTACCGCCTGATTGCACTGGTAGACAAAACCCGCCAGGGCGACTTGCTGAACCGCATCAAGGGCGTACGCCGCAAATTTGCACAAGAGGTGGGATTCCTCCCCCCCTCGGTCCATGTACGTGACAACCTCGAGCTCAAGCCCAGTGCTTACCGCATTACCTTGCGCGGTGTCATCGTCGGCGAGGGCGAGGCTTTTCCGGGCATGTACCTCGCAATCAACCCTGGCGGCATCACCACGCCGCTCATTGGGACCGCCACCACCGACCCTGCCTTCGGACTGCCCGCACACTGGATCGACGAACGCCAAAAGGAAGCCGCGCAAATGGCCGGATTTACGGTGGTTGATTCCGAGACTGTCATGGCAACCCATTTGTCACACTTGATGCAAGTCCAGGCCTCCAAGCTTTTGAGCCGGACAGAAACGCAACAACTCGTGGAACACGTGGCAAAACTTGCTCCCAAATTGATAGAAGAGGTCGTCCCCAAAATGGTCTCCATCGCAGTCTTCCAGAAGGTGCTGCAACTGCTGCTGGACGAGTCGGTGCATATCCGCGACATCCGCACCATCATCGAATCCATTGCAGAACACGCGCCCTCCACCAGCGACCCCGTCGAGCTCGCCAAACGGGTCCGCGTGGCACTGTCTCCAGCGATCGTGCAGCAGATTTACGGCCCAACCCGGGAGCTCAATGTCATTGCTATCGACCCGGGTCTTGAGCGCTTGCTGGTGCAAGCCTTGGGCAGCGCCTCCGGCTCCGCACTGGACCCCGGTGTTGCCGACATGCTCAGCCGCAATGCGGCTGAGACAGCCATGAAACAAGAAGAGGTGGGCGTACCCGCTTGCTTGCTGGTTCCGGACCAGATCCGCGGCGCGATCTCCCGACTGGTTCGCCGCGTCGCACCCCGCTTGCAGGTCCTTGCTCACAGTGAAATCCCTGAAACCCACACGATCCGTATCGGTCCGATCTTGAGAGGCGCCACATCATGAACGTCCAACGCTTTACCGCAGCCACTTCCCGCGAAGCACTTGCCAAAGCACGACAAGCCTTCGGAGAGGGAACCCTGATTCTTTCCAACCGCCCTACCGCAAACGGTGTGGAAGTCGTTGCAACGGCCGAAGAAAGCCTTGCAACCCTGGAGTCCGCTGTCAGCGCAGCAGGTTCCCGCTCCGGCAACACGCCACAGCGCCAACCCCAGCCTCAACCCAGCTACCGCGAAGTCGCCAGTAAAGTGGAAGAGGACGCAGAGCAACTCGCAATGAGCACGCTGTCTTTCCAGGACTATGTCCGGGAACGCATGTTGCGCCGTCGTGCAGAAGCAGCTCAAGTGCAAGCGCCTGCTCCCGCAGCCCTACCGGCACCCGTGCCTGTCGCCGTAGAACAGATTCAAGCCGAGCGCCCTCGTCCTACATTGACGCAACGTATTGCCATGGATATCGAGGCGCAACCCAAGCGCCAGCCAGCACAGCGCAAAGTACAAGCTGCGCCGCAAGCACCTGCGGTCAACAAGATCGTGATGGACGAATTGCACGCGATGAAGGAGCTGATTGAAGACCGCTTCAACACCCTCACCTGGTTGGGCCAGGCCAAGCAAAACCCGATTCAGTCCAACATGATGTTGAAGATGATCCGGGCCGGCTACTCACCCACCCTGTCTCGCGCCATTCTGGAACGTCTGCCGGAAGAAATGGATGCGTCTGAATCTGTACGTTGGGTCATGGATGTCCTGGAGCGGAACCTGCGCACGGACGCAGACTTGCCTCCCCTTCATGAAGAGGGCGGTGTGTTTGCGCTCATCGGCGCGACCGGGGTAGGCAAGACCACCACCGCCGCCAAACTCGCCGGTCTCTGCGCCCGCACCTACGGACCCGGAAGCGTAGGCCTGATCACTCTGGATACCTACCGAATCGGGGCCCACGAACAGTTGCGCGCCTACGGAAAGATGCTGGGTGTGGTGGCGCATCTGGCACACGACAAAGCAGCACTCCAAGATTTGCTGGGGCTGCTGTCCAATAAAAAGATGGTGTTGATTGACACCACCGGCATTGCTCCACGTGACCCGCGCAAACGCGAACTCCTGGAGTTGCTGGATCTGCCGGAAATCAAGCGCCTGCTGGTGTTGAATGCCGGTGGACATGGCGACACCTTGGATGAAGCCGTCGGCTGCTTCAAGGGTGCGAGTACCCAACAAGTCATTCTGTCCAAAACGGATGAAGCTGTGAAACTGGGTCCGGCCATTGACGCTTGCATCCGCCACCAGCTGCTGCTGCGCGGAACCACCACGGGACAGCGAGTACCTGAAGATTGGGAACCCGCTGTAGCCGCCAAGTTGGTGCGCAGCTCCATGCGCAGCACAGGTGTCTCGGCCTATGACCCGAAGACCAGCGACCTCGGCTTCTTCTTCAGCCAACCAGCCAACACCACAGCACACAAGGGGCGCATGGATGCATGACAGACCACCGAACCAGGCCGCAGGCCTGATGGACTTTGCCGTTCCCCAAACCCCGAAACTCATGGCGATGGTGAGCCATGGCGATGAGCAAGCAGAACTACCCCTCCTGCTGCGCGTTTGCGCTGCATTGGTAGGGTTCGGTTACACCGTCACTGTTCTGGACGGTTCGGTTTTGGAAACTCCGGAAAACCCAGGGCTTGAACAATTGCTGAATTTCACTTTTTCATCCCCTACCCATGACGATGCGCCAGGCTGGAGCATTCTTCCTGCCGGGATCGGCCTGCAAAGTCTGTCCGCAGCCCATCGCCACGGTGGGCCCGGCATCGCGGACTGTGGCACTTTCTTCGTCCACGAAAGCATTGTGATCGTGTACGCCAACGCCCATAGCTTGACGCCCCTTCTGAAGGGGAGTCAGGTCAGGCCCTTGTTGGCCATGTCCGGCGCCAAAACCTCGTTGCTGACCACTTATCTGGCCCTCAAGCGGCTGTTGCTGAAAGCAAAGGTTGAGCCTACCATCGTGAATATGGTGGATACAACCCGTCCGGAAAAATCAAACACTTCATCGCCGACCAGCCTCAGCGATTGTGCGAAGTATTTTCTGAATTACGAAGTCAACCCGCTGCACATACCAGCGCCCATTGGCGATGAACGCCCCTCTGCCAGCATCGAGAGGCTCTCATTAGGTTTGCTGGAAAATGCCATGCCGCTCGAAGCCGGCTGGGCCTATGCCCCTCAACGCAACAGACAATCTTTCAGCACCGCAATGCCCGCAGGGAGACACTGATGTACACCGCCAAAGGGCAACTTGACCGCTCTGCACTGATCAAACAGTACCAACCTTTGGTGCGCCGGCTGGCGCATCACATGATGGCAAAGCTGCCCCCGAGCGTGGAAGTAGACGATCTGATCCAAGTCGGGTTGATCGGTTTATCCGATGCTCTCTCCCGCTATGAAGCCTCGCAGGGCGTGCAATTTGAAACCTTTGCCACTCAGCGGATTCGTGGAGCCATGCTCGATGAGCTCCGCGAGAACGACTGGATGTCCCGCGGCTCTCGCAAAAGCCAGAAGGAAATCGAAACTGCATTGCGCAAGCTGGAGCACAAACTCGGGCGCAGCCCTGCAGAGTCCGAAATCGCGACTGAGCTGGGCATGTCACTGTCTGACTACCAGTCGCTGCTGGGGAAGGTGCGGGGAACTCAACTGGTCTACCTGGAGGACATGGCACGCCGCAACGAAGACGATGACACGTATTTGGACCGTCATGTCGCCGACCAGGATGCGGACCCGCTCAACATGTTGCGCGACCAGCGCTTGCGTCAATCACTCGTGGATGCCATCAAGTGTTTGCCTGAGCGCGAGCAATACATCATGAGCATGTACTACGAACAGGACATGAACCTCAAGGAAATAGCAGCCGTCTTGGATGTGACCGAGTCACGTGTCTGTCAACTTCACAGCCAATCGATTGCGCGGCTGCGCGCCAAAATGCGATCTCACTGAATGCAAGCCGACAATGAATAAGGGCCCGCGAGGGCCCTTATTCATTGTCGGCAAAGGAAGAAGATCACGCCGCGAATGTAGGTAGCCGCCCGGATGCCTTCGGGCCCGAACCGTAAGTCCCGCTACTTGCGTAGGTAGGCTCCACAGTTGCAGGTACCACCAAGTTCAATGCCTGCTCTACCAACATGGCTCGACGCAAGAGATTGGCCCTTACGACCTGCAACCCTTCCGCCAAAGCCTTTACACGTTGGGTCACGACGCCATTGGCCAGCCCTTGGCGCTGCCATTGTTGCCAAACTTCAGACAAGTTCACCGAAAGTTGTTGCACCTGTTCTGACAACGAAGGCAAAACTTCGATGTCACCTGCGGCCACAGCAACCGCCAATTGATTGAAATGCGCTTCCAGTGCGTCGAAATACGAATCAGGCGTTGTGTGGTTCATAGCTAGGCCTTTGCATCAAATGGGATGCGCAGGCCTGGGCCGCTTATCGCGTTGTGCGATCCAGCATTTCCTGCGCGTTGGAAAGTAATTTGTCCGCAATCGCTTCGGCGTTGACGGTGTAAGTTCCGTCCTGAATTGCTGCTTTCACGGAGGCGACTTTCGCCGTATCCACGTCGGCATCGTTGCGCTCCGGCTTTTCGAGGGCTCGCGCCGCGGTGGACACCGTGACAGCCACTCCGGCTGAACGTGTGCTCTGTGCCGCATTGGTGTTCGCGTTGGCCGCCGCATTGCTGTTCTGTGCCGCTTTTTGGGCGGCACCGGACACCGTAGACGTTACGGAAGCGGGAATATCTGAAGGTTGACCAATTTTCATCGCGTTCTCCAAAACTACGGTAAGCGTAGCCTCGTACGAGAGTTATCGGTTCAATCATGGCGAACTTTAGGGTTTTTTGCATAAAAAACCGCCATTAAAGGTCTATTTTTACTGTTCGCATATCCAGTACCGTGCCTGACGCGACCCTGCCGTTGTCCATCCGCACGCGCGCTTGCTGTCCGATGACACCCGCAGATAGCGCTTGCGCCTCGCTCGATATCTGGAATCCGGGCCCCTGTGCCACGATCTTGACCGAAGCTCCCGCCTGGAAAACCTGTGCCGGCCGAACCATGCCTTGGCGCATGGCTTGACCGGTTGTGAGGGTGCGACTGGCGGTCTGCCCTAACCACGCCGTCTTATCGGCGAGAACCGGACTCTGCTCCTCGGCCCAGTCGACTTCGCCACGTGTGACATCCGACTCGGAAATATTGGCTCCCGAATTGACCTGGTTCCTGACAACCCACGCTTCGCCCATAGCCCTGACCGTTACTGGCAAGGTCACATTCCAGCGGCTGATCCCGTCTACACAACGCATGCCGATGCGGCTGCGCCCCCACAAGCGGGAACCTGGTGGCACATAGGCTTCGATGTTTCCGCATGCTGCCAGTTTGACCCGGCTGTCCAGCGCGCCTACGGTCACCTCCATACGGAGCTTGGAGCCTTCGGTGCGCTGAGCTTTCAACACTGCATCTGTGGCCCAGCTTTGTGCCATGGCCTGCAGCACCGCTCCGGTTTGTTCTTGGGCATGGGCTGTCGTCGACAGAAATAGACCGACAAGCAACATCGCGCGAGTCAGCGGGCGTTGAGCGGAAGTGCAGAAGGATAAAAGCATGAAAGGCTCCAAGGGAGGCCTTCACTATAGGAAAGCACGGACTCCAAGAAGCCCGTAAATGCGCAGTTTTCGACGCCTTATTCCAAGGCTCAAAAATTAAAGCTTTCCATGTTTTCCAATCTAACCAACGCTTTGGACTTCCAATCGAAGGGATTGGTGCTGCGCGCTGAGCGGCAGCGGGTCATTGCCAGCAACATCGCCAAC
>RFQA01000380.1 GCA_009925925.1 Betaproteobacteria bacterium | reverse complement strand
ACCACGGCCGTGGTCTGGCCGGCCGGCATCTCAAGGCTTAAGTCTTTCAGGATAGATCTGCGCCCATCGTAAGAAAAGCAGAGCGCACGAAACTCGACCTTCGCTGGACCAACAACCAGGGGCCTCGCGCCAATCGGATCTGCAACCTCGCGATTCTCTGAAAGCAAAGAGAAGAGTCGTTCCATATCAATGAGGCTCTGCTTCACCTCTCGATAGAGTACGCCCAGGAAGTTCAAGGGAATGTAGAGCTGGATCATGAAAGCGTTCACCAGCACCAGATCGCCAAGTGTCATCTCACCTCGAACCACACCCTCTGTGGCCTGCCAGATCATCAGGCTCACCGCAATCGCAATGATCAGCGACTGTCCCACGTTCAGAATGGAGAGGGAGGTCTGGCTCTTGATGGCGGCGTCCTGCCAGCTCGCCAGACTGCGGTCGTAGCGCGAGGCCTCGAACGCTTCATTATTGAAGTACTTGACGGTCTCGTAATTCAGCAGCGAGTCGATGGCCCGAGCGTTCGCCCGCGTATCGAGTTCATTCATCCGACGGCGAAAGTGCGTTCGCCATTCAGTGATTAGGATCGTGAAAAGCGCGTAGGTGACAAGCGCCAAGAGCGCGATAAGAGCAAAGACAGGTGGATAGTTCCAGGCCAGCCACGCGGTCACCAGAAGCACCTCAATCGCCGTGGGCACAATGCTGTAGAGCGTAAAGTTCACCAGGGTACCGACACCTCGCGCGCCTCGCTCCATGTCTCGCGTGAGACCACCTGTCTGACGGTCAAGGTGAAACCGAAGCGACAGGCTGTGCAGGTGCTCAAAGACCCTCAGCGAGATGTCACGAACAGCCCCCTGCGTCACGCGCGCAAAAACAATTTCGCGCAGCTCTGTGAGCACCGAAGTGCTCAGCCGCAGAAGACCATAGCCAAGCACCAGACTCAAGGGAACTGCGAGTGCGGCCTGCGAGGGACTCAAAGCATCCACGATCTCCTTGAGAAGAACGGGTACCCCCACGTTTGCCACCTTCGCACCCACCAATGCCAAGAGAGCCAGAGCGATGCGACCCTTATAACGAAGCAGATACGGAAGGAGCGCCCGCACCACATGCCAACCGCCCTGAGAGAATGTTGTTGCGGCGGGGCCAGAGGGCACCGAGGAGTGAGAGGACGAGGAGTGAAAGTGACGCATAGATGAGTGGGCAGGAGTCCCGATGCTATTCCACTTCAGTGTCTGGGTGCGGCACGGTGCTGATCCAGCCCTCCAGCGGGTCCACCGCTGGGCTCAGGCCCCAGCCGGGACACAGGCTTGCGTGCGCCGCCTGAAGGCCGCAGATCACAGCATCGAGAAGATCTGCAGAGCCCTCGGCCTCCAGGGCATCACGCCACTCTCCCGAGAGCTCGAGTTGCACGGCCAGGCCCGCCACCCCCCGCTCAAGGGCGCGAACTATCTGCCTGCGCGCCGCGAAACGCTCTGGGGTGTGCTTAGAGCGATCGTCACTCTTATAGGACGATCGAATCACTTGCCGCGCTGTGAACGCGGGGTAGGCCTCCAGGGCAATTCGCGC
>RFQA01000379.1 GCA_009925925.1 Betaproteobacteria bacterium | reverse complement strand
AGAGCATGTCAAACCGTAGTCCACACCATTGACGGCATCAAACAGCTGATCCTCATCGCTCCAGCGGAACACGCTCAAAATCGGGCCAAACACCTCTTCTTGAGCCAGCCGCATGCCGGGCTTAACCTCGCCAAACACCGTGGGCTCCACAAAATAACCCTCTTTTAAATGGGGCTCGGTGCAACGCTTTCCGCCCAACAACAGCTTGGCGCCGTCTTGCTTGCCCGCCTCGATGTAATGCAAGACCTTGTCAAGCTGAGCCTGGCTGACCACCGGCCCCATGGTGGTGGCAAAGTCGGTAGGGATGCCCGGCTTGTGTTGTTCTTGTATGCGCTGAATCACCCGCGGCAAAACTTGGTCATACACCGAGTCGTGCAAGAACATGCGGCTGGTGGAGCCACAAGACTGGCCGGCCCAAGTGAAGTTCATGCCCTTGACGGCACCGGTCACCACCTGATCCAGGTCGGCATCGGGATAGACGATAAGCGCGTTTTTCCCGCCCAACTCCAGCAACACCGGCTTTAAGGTGTCGGCCGCGCTGCGCATGATGGCTTTGCCCGTGGGCACGCTGCCAATCAGAGTGACCTTGGCAATGTACGGGTGGGTGCTTAAAGCTTGGCCACAGGCCTTACCCCCCGGCAGCACATTGAGCACACCAGGCGGAAACACGCTGCCGATAAGTTCGGCCATGCGCAAGGACGACAAAGGCGCCTGCTCAGGCGGCTTGACGATGACGGTATTGCCCGCCGCCAGGGGCGCGCCAATTTTGACGGCCGCAAACATCAGCGGGTGGTTGTAAGCCACGATACGCGCCACCACGCCCAAGGGCTCACGCCGCGTGTAGTTGAGCATGCCCTCCCCCATGGGAATGGTTTCACCCTTGATTTGGGTGATGAGTCCCGCAAAAAATTCCAAGCCAGTAGCGGCCACTTGGGCGTCGCGCACCATTTCGGCCACGGGGTTGCCGGTGTTGAAGGCGTCGATCATGGCCAGTTCTTCAGCATGCTCACGCAGCACTTGGGCCGCCTGTCTCAGGTAGCGGGCGCGCTCTAAGGGCGGCAAGGCGCTCCAGCCGTGAAAAGCCTTGCGGGCTGCCGCCACGGCTTGGTCCACGTCTGCTGCAGACGCATTGGCCACGCTGGTCAGGGTTTGACCGTTAGCAGGGTTAAGCGTCTGCACATAAGCACCGTCCAAGGGCTCGCACCAAGCGCCGTCCATAAACAGGCTGCGGTGCCGGGGCATAACGCTTTCAAGGGTCATGGGGGTTTTGGAAGTTGAAGACATGGTATGAGAGTTCAAAAAATAAATAGTAAAACTGCTGAAGGTTTATTGGGTTTATTTACTCAAGTCTTTAAGCGCATTGCCCACGGCACTGTCGTAGCCGGGCTCCACTTGAGCATCAATGACCACCACTTGGCCCTGACGAACGCGGGCAATGCCATCTTGAAGGGCTTGGGCCAAAGCGGTTCCGGTGGTCACGGGCCCAATGCCGTGCGCGCCTTGCGCGCGAGCCATGGCGGCCAAGTCGATCAAAGGACCGCCAATGTGCATGCCAATGCGC
>RFQA01000378.1 GCA_009925925.1 Betaproteobacteria bacterium | reverse complement strand
CAGAGCGCTGCGAGTAGCGGCAAGGGCAAGGTGAGCCCAATGGCTTGGCAACTCGCCCACAGTGCACCAATCGTGAAGAGCTGAACGGCCAGCGAGTGAAGGAGGGTTCTTCGCAGAAAGGGGGTGCCCGCAGCAATGCGCAGCAGGGCGTCAAGAAGCAGTCGCATCGGGCGGGACGCACTCTTTTTCTCGAGCCAGACCAGCACCGGCCTGCCCACACCGGCCAAGATGAAGGGCGCGATGATGGCAAGACACAAGACCATCATATAGAGAGTTCCAGCTTCAGAGTCGAACCAGCCGGCATTGGGGGTTAGTCGGCACCAGAGGCTGGCAAGCACACTTAAGGCAGCAAGGCCCCAAAAGCCGCTCACCCGATCCAGGAAGACACTCGCCGCCCCAGCAGCCTCGTGTCCAGCAGACGCTCTCTTTCCGAGCGCCAGCGACCGCCAGACATCCCCCCCAAGGATCCCCCCTGGGAGCACGCTGTTTGCGGAGATTCCCTGAAAATAGCAGCGCGTAAGCCAGCCGTATGGTGCGCAGATGCCAGCGTCTCTCGCAATCCGCTGCCAACGCTTCACGCAAAGCAGGGTGGCGCAGACCGCCAGCAGCAGAGCAGCCAGGCACCAAGTCGGGTTAGCTTGTCGAAGGGTTCGCCACAGAGCCTCCGCATCCACAGAGAGCACGAGACCAAGGAGTAGGGCGATGCCCAGAGTTGGCTTGATGAGACGCTTCAAGCCTGTGGGCCTTTAGGCTTTTTGTCGGTCTGGCAAGGCAATCGAATCAATGCGCCTTAGAAGGTACTGCCTGCGCCCAAGGGGCTCGTGGTAGACGCGAATGAGGAGTTCCCCCAAGAGCCCAACCGCCAGTAGCTGCGTCCCAACCAGGGTGAGTAGCACTCCAAAGAGCAGAAGAGGGCGCCCACCAATTGACTGATCAAGGACGATTTTTTCAAAGCCAAGCCAAAAGAGTATGCCGAGGCCAAGGGAGAGCATGCCGAGCGCAACGCCCCCAAAGGCATGGATGGGCCTGTGAAGGAACCGCATGGTGAACCGTATCCACAGCAGGTCGAGGATGACTCGAATCGTTCGGTCAATGCCGTATTTCGAGACGCCCGCGCCGCGCGCATGGTGCCGAACAGGCATCTCCACAATGCGCGCGCCCACCTCAGCAGCAAGCGCCGGAATGAATCGATGAAGCTCGCCATAGAGCCGCAGATCTTTGATGACCTGAGCGCGGTAGGCCTTCAGCGCGCAGCCATAGTCATGAAGTCGTACCTTCGTTACGGCGCTAATGAGCTTGTTGGCGAGCAGGCTCGGCAGCTTTCGCGAAAGAGCATGGTCTTGCCGATCTTTCCGCCAGCCCGACACCATGTCAATGTCGCTTTGCTCCATGAGCAGGCCAACCATGGCGGGAATGTCTTGCGGATCGTTTTGCAGGTCGCCATCGAGCGTAACGATGTAGTCCCCCAGGGCAGTATCAAACCCGGCTTGAAGCGCCGTCGATTGTCCGTAGTTACGAATGAGAAAGAGGGGCTTGAGCCAAGGAGTCTGCTGGGCCATGG
>RFQA01000377.1 GCA_009925925.1 Betaproteobacteria bacterium | reverse complement strand
AGTTACTCGACCGCGCTGGGCAGCATGGCCACCGAGGCCAGGTTACGCCAACGTGACAAGCACGCCGAGCGCAATGGCATGCAGTACAAGTTCGAGGACACCGACAGACTCAAACAGGCCCGAGAAGAAAGCACGTCGATGCGCCGCACGATTGAGGCAACGCTGCGCCAGCAAGGCCTATCAGTGGCACCGCCGAAGTCGCTGCAAGAAGTCCAAGAGCGCGCCAGGGCGTACGGTGAACGGGCAGCACAAAAGATGGAGGCCCTAAACGACAAGTCGAGCCTGCGCGATCAGATCGAGGCCGCGTGGACTGCCGACCAGGGTCTGCAGCGGCAAGCCGACGCCGGGCTGACCAGGGACACCATGGGCAGCGTCTTAGAGCGCTCTGACAATCAGAATTTTGCAGCGAAATCAATCGATGGATAAGCACCCAGACCCGCGCGTCATGGCACGTCGCGAGCGCACAGCACAGCCACAAGCCCAAGCCCACCCAAACGAGGCGCAGCACGAAGGCCCACAGATCGATCTAAACGCTTTACAGATGATGGCCATGATCCAGGCACTGCGCCGGCGCGCGAGGCCAACCGAATACCGCTCTGATGGAGTAACTCAACATGAACCCACTACTTGCGGCGCTCGCCGCTAATCCACTCTACGGTGAGGCGCTCGATCCTGAGCGCAAACTACGCGGGCCGCAATCAGCGGGTAACACGCTCACGACCAACGTGCAGCCTGGCCAAGCGATCGGGACTAACGACCCGGTGAGCCAGTACAGCCTGCGCGCCGCAGACCTTTACAGGCAGGGCTCAGATTTGGCCAACGCGGCGCCCGACGTCGAAGGTTTTAAGCAGATGGCCCGTAAACGTAGCGAAGAGGGAAGCGGCGCGCTGTTGACAGCTCTGGCAGCACAGTTTGCGGGCCCTGGATACGAAAACATCGCCCATCAATCGATCAAACGCGCCGATGCAAGCCGCGACCCCATCAAGGTGGGCAACGCGGGCTATGTAACGCCCGAAGGCGAATTTGTATCCGATCCATACTATCAACGCGAAAAGCGCGCCGAGTTTTTGCTGCAGCAGGCCAAAGGCTACGAACAGATGGCGCAAAACGCACGCACACAGCAAGAGCGGGCCGAAGCGCTAAAGGCTCAGAACGAAGTGCAAAACGAGCTGCGCCGGATGCAGATCGAGAACCAACGCTTTGCGATGCAAAACCAAGCGCAGCAGACCGCCTTTTTGAACAACTGGCGCATGCAGCAGGCCGCTGACGCGAAAGATCGCCGCGATCAAGCGCAAGCAGACGCCAGGGACAAGGCAACCAGCGCCGGCGCTACAAACCTCAGCAAGCGTTTAGAAGATTTAACCAACATTTACAGCTCCGTAAAGCAACTTAATGATCGGTTGACCACTTATGCGGCCAAGGGCCAAAAAAGCATTCCTGGCGTGGGCTATGGCACCGATATGAGTTTGCTGGGGCTGGACGTCAGCGGGCCGTTCCTGGGGGAGGAAGGCCGGGAAAACAGGGCGATGGTCAAGAGCGTGGCCAATGAGCTGCTGCGCATGGCTAGCGGCCAGGCGGTGACACTTAACGAAGCTCAGAGGAAGCAGCTTGAGCTCATGG
>RFQA01000376.1 GCA_009925925.1 Betaproteobacteria bacterium | reverse complement strand
TACCCAAACCCAGACCAGCTTCAGCGCTTTAAGTGAATCCGGCCTCATGAGCAGTGGCGGCCTGGATGTAAGCATTGGCACCCGAGACCAAAGCACCGACCAAAAGACCACCCGCACCAGTGCCGCCGCCTCGACGGTGGGAAGCACAGGGGGCAACGTCACCATCACCGCGGGCAAGACCTATACCCAGACAGGCAGTGATGTTGTGGTGCCCGCAGGCGACGTCAACATCACTGCGCAAAAGGTAGACATCACCTCCGCCGCCCAAAACAGCAGCAGCCAAACCGACACCAAGTTCGAACAAAGCGGCCTGACACTGAGCATCAGCAACCCGGTAGTTTCTGCAGTCCAAACCATCAACAGCATGGGCAAGGCTATCGAGAAGGCCAAAGACGGGCGCATGCAAGCACTCGCCCTGGCCAGCGCCGGGGCTGCAGGCTACAACGCGGCCGACGCCGTGCAAAAAGGCCAAGGCAGCACCGTGGACGGCAAAGCGAACCAGCTGCCCGTGTTGGATGACAAAGGCCAAGTCACCGGCTACCGGGACGCCACCACCGCCGACAAAATGGGTGGCATCAGCATCAACCTCAGCCTGGGAGCTAGCAGCAGCGAAAGCCACAGCACCAGCAAAGCCACCACCCAGCGCGGCTCCAGCGTGTCCGCCGGGGGCCATGTCAACATCAAGGCCAGCGGAAGTGCCAATGACAGCGACACAAACAAGGGCGACACACACAACGGCGACATCACGGTGGCTGGCAGCACCATCCAAGCCGGCAACACCGTCAGCCTGGACGCAAGAAACAAGCTCAACCTCGTCTCCACCCAAAGCACCACGCAAGACACCAGCAGCAACAGCTCCAGCAGTGGCAGTGTGGGCGTGGGCTACAGCAGCAGCGCAGGCCTGAACGTCAATGCCAGCGCCAGCGAGAGCAGCGGCCGGGGCAACGGCAGCAGCGTCACCCAGAACAACACGCTCATACAGGGTAAACAAATCGCCCTCAAGAGCGGCTCAGACACCACAGTGGCTGGCGCCGTGGTCAAGGCTGACAAAGTCACCGCCAACGTAGGCGGCAACCTATATATCGAAAGCCGCCAAGACACCGACACCTACCAAAACCGCAGCAGCAACAGCGGCGGCTCCATCAGCGTAGGCACCCAAGGCGGCTCGGGCAGCATCAGCGTGGGCAAGTCCAACACCGACAGCACCTATGCCTCGGTCACCCAACAGTCTGGCATCCAAACCGGTGACGGCGGGTTTGACATCACCGTACAAGGCAAGACCCAACTGGTGGGCGGTGTCATCAGCACCACCGACACCGGTGTCAAAAACGGCAACAACAAGATCAGCAGCGCAGGCGGCATCATCACCCAAGACATTCAAAACAGCGCCAGCTACACCGCAAAAAGCAGCCAAGTCACCCTAGGCACCAGCGCAGGCTCCAGCAGCGCAGGCTTTGGGCAAGACTCCGGCAGTGCTGCCAGCACCACCAAAGCGGGTATCTCAGGTATTGCGGGTAAGAAGACGGCCAGAACGGGCGACGCCGAGACCGGCATCAACAAGATCTTCAACCAACAAGCGGTGGCCGAGAACGTCAACGCCCAGGTGCAGATCACCCAAACC
>RFQA01000375.1 GCA_009925925.1 Betaproteobacteria bacterium | reverse complement strand
CGGGTGACTGGCGCCTTGTAAGGCGATTTCCAGAAGCGGGCCACCAGCGCGCGCAACAAGAGCTGCTGCACGCTGCTCATGTGCGGGTGCGGCGGCATCTCGAAGGCGCGCAATTCCAGCAAGCCCAGACGACCGGTAGACGAGTCCGGCGAGTACATCTTGTCGATGGAGAACTCGCTGCGGTGGGTGTTGCCTGTCACATCAATCAGGATGTTGCGTAGCGTGCGGTCCACCAACCACGGCGGCATGCTTTGGCCATACAGCTCGCGGTTTTTGTAGATCTGCTCGATGGCAATTTCCAGCTCGTAGAGCTGGTCGTTGCGGGCCTCGTCCACGCGCGGAGCCTGGCTGGTCGGGCCCACGAACATGCCGCTGAACAGGTAGCTCAAAGACGGGTGGTTGTGCCAGTACAGCAGCAGGCTGGCCAGCAGCTCGGGTTTACGCAGGAAAGGGCTGTCAGCGGGTGTAGCGCCGCCCATCACAAAGTGGTTGCCACCACCGGTGCCGGTGTGGCGGCCATCGGTCATGAACTTCTCGGCACTCAGGCGCGACTCAAACGCTGCGTTGTACAAAAACTCGGTGTTGTAGACCAGTTCTTTCCAGTTGGTGACCGGGTGCACGTTCACCTCGATCACACCCGGGTCCGGGGTAACTTGCAAAAGCTTCAAGCGTGGGTCGCGGGGGGGCGGGTAGCCTTCCAGCACGACTTGCATTTTGAGCTCGGTGGCCGTGGCCTCGATGGCGGCCAGCAGGTCCAGGTAGTCTTCCAGACGCTCCAGGGGCGGCATGAACACATACATCACGCCCGATTTGGAGCCCACAGCCTCGGCCTTGGGGCCGCTGGCGCGGCGGGGGTCGCGTACCTCCACGCACAGTGCGGTGCGGGTGATCCAGTGGGCGGATTCAAAGCGGTTCGGAGCCTGTGCGTACATCGCCGGCTCAGGCTGCTTGGCGCTTTGGGCGTTGGCGGCAATGCTGGCGTCCCCGGTGCCCTTGGCGGTTTGCATCTTGCGACCGGCTTCCGGCACGGCGAGGTTGCCGGCCAGGTAGGGCACGCCGTTGGCGGCTACTGACCCTGCATTTGCGACCCCGGTGGCGCCTGCATGGGCGGTCGTCGCGGCCGTGGTCGCGTTGGGCGCGTAGCGCTGTGCAAAGGCTGCGTGCGGGGGCAGCGCGCCGCGGTCTACGGTCGGGTCCCGTTCCACCAAATAGGGGTAGTCGCCCTGGCTGACCCAAGGCAGGGAATCCAGCGGCAGACGCAGGCCCATGGGCGAGTCGCCGGGCATGAGGTACATGCGCTCGTCGCGGAAGAACCAGGGGCCGGTGGTCCACCACGAGCCGGCCAGGCTTGGGTTTCTGGCCTTGCCGCTCAGGCCGGGGCCGTCGCCCACCTTGAGCGGCAGCACATAGCCCACCACCGAGTCCAGCTTCTGCTCGAAGACGCGGCGCAAGCGGGCGCGCTCCATCTCGTCGTCGAGCTTGCTGTTGAAAGGGTCCACATTCACCGGCAAGCGGCGCTCGCGCCACAGGTAGTACCAGGTGTCCTCATAGCCGGCTTGCACGTACTTGTCGGTCAGGCCCAGCTTGCCCGCCAGGGTGCGGATGAAGTAACCCGCATCTTCGGCGGTGTAGTGGGTGGGCTTGCGTTC
>RFQA01000374.1 GCA_009925925.1 Betaproteobacteria bacterium | reverse complement strand
AAGCCGATCTGCAGGCCTTGTGCGATGCCTTGGCGGCGCAGGGCGATGCGCGCCCGCTGGTGGGCGTTTTTCATTCGCTTAGCGCCGTGACCAGTTTGCGCCATTTGGACCGCTATGGGCCGCGTTGGGACGCGCTGGTGCTGGTGGACCCGCCCCTCAGTCCGCCACCCGGCCATGCGATGGAAAGCGACCATGCGCATGAAGTGCAATTGCTGGCCGAAGCGGCCTTGCGTCGGCGCCCGGCCTTTGACAGCCCGCAGCAACTGGCCGACCGTTTTGCGCGCGTGGCCGTGTTTGGCGTGTGGCAGGCGCAAGCCTGCATGGATATGGCTGTGGGGACTTTACGCCAGGTCGCTGGCGGCGGTGTATGGCAGTTGCGCTGCGCGCCCGAGCGCGAAGCCTTGGTGTACCGCAACAACCACTGGCCGCTGGCGCAACAGGTGCTGGCCAACTGTCCATTCCCCGTGCATTTGTTGGCCGCAGACGCGACCATGCCCGGTAGTGGATTGCCCGCGCGCTACGCCTTGGACTTGCATCAAAGCAGTGTGATTGGCTACACGTCGATTGCCGGGACGGGACACTTTTTGCAGCTCGAGCAGCCCCAAGCCTGTGTTCACGCTATCGCACAATTTGTACGGCAAGCCGGGCTATTCGCGAGCGCCAGCTATAAGGCTTGATAGAGCTCAGACCAGTGAACTTAAAAACGAGGAGGACACCATGAACACCAGCCACGCCAACCTAGCAAAGCCCCCTGGCCTGACCGGCAATGTGGTGGACTACCTGATGGAATTGCGCATGTCTCCCGCACAGGCTGCGCGGCCTTATCTGGTGTGCCCGGAT
Source organism: Betaproteobacteria bacterium (assembly GCA_009925925.1). Taxonomy (GTDB): domain Bacteria; phylum Pseudomonadota; class Gammaproteobacteria; order Burkholderiales; family Burkholderiaceae_C; genus Allorhodoferax. The sequence goes on along the minus strand of RFQA01000374.1, from coordinate 809 downwards.
GTGACCTACAGCTTTGGCGATGTGTATCGCCGTGCCTGCCAGGTCGGGCACATGTTGCGCGCCCACGGCATCCAAGCCGGAGACCGGGTGATGTTTATCGTCCCAGACGGCCTGGATTTTGTGTCGCTGTTTTTGGGCACCATGAAAATTGGCGCGGTTGCGTTGCCGCTCAACACTTTTTTGCTGGCCTCGGACTACGCCTATTACGTGCGCGACAGCGGAGCCAAGGCATTGGTTGTGGGGCTGGACTTGTTGGCGCGCGTCGACACTATTCGTCAGGCGGCGGATTTTCCAGCGTTGTTGTTTTCCACGGGCACGCCTGCGCCGGGCTATACCGACTTCAAGGCAGCGGTGGACCCCATGCCGCAGGAATTGGCCACCTACGCTAGCGATGCGCAGGATCCGGCTTTTTGGCTTTACAGCTCGGGCAGCACCGGTAGCCCCAAAGGTGTGGTGCACACGCACGCACATATCTATTGGGCCACCGAGTTGTTCGGTTTGGGCAATGTGGGTTTGAACGCCGACGACCATATCCTGTGCCCGCCCAAGATGTTTTTTGCCTACGGCCTGGGCAACCAGGTGTATTTCCCCCTGCGCGCTGGCGCCAGCATCGTGGTCGACGCCGATCCCATCAAGCCCAGGGCAGTGCTAGACCATATGCTGGCCCACCGCCCCACCGCCATGATGGCGGTGCCCACTTTGTTCGCCGGTATTTTGGAGTTGATGCGCACCATGGAGCGCGCGCAGATTGCGCAGGCCTGCAGCCGCTTGCGGGTCTGCATCAGCGGTGGTGAATTGCTGCCCCCGGC
>RFQA01000373.1 GCA_009925925.1 Betaproteobacteria bacterium | reverse complement strand
TGTACCCTAGGAAACTCCCGAATCGGCATGTTTGTAAGATTTCCGTAAGCACGCAATTCAGAATGGTTTTCAACCCTATGTCAAATGCACATGCTCACAATCGCCTCCCTCATCAAACTGGTTGCCGAAATCGCACTCATGTCCTTGTTCGGGCAGTGGGTCTTGGGTTTTCTGGCCGGCGCACGCAAAGACCAGAACATCTTTTACCAAGTGCTTAAAATCATGACCCGTCCGTTTGTCAGCGTCGCAAGGCTGGTCTCGCCCCGCATAGTTTTGGATCGGCATGTGCCTCTGGTGGCTTTTGTCTTGCTGGTGTTTGTTTGGGTGGGGGCAACGATCTACAAGATCCAGACCTGTATCCAGATCGGAGTGGAGCATTGCAAATGAACGGTTGGCTGAATTACTCGCTCCATAAGCTGCGGGCTATGGCGCTTCTGGTGCTTGCTCGTCGGGAGGCTGCACTGCAGTGTTTCGATGAAATGCTGGAAATTCGCCCGGGCGACTTCTACGCCATGGCGAGCCGGGCGCATGTGTTGGTTCAATTGGGGCGCAAGTCTGAAGCCTTGGAAGCCCAAGTCAGCCTGGCGCGCCGCCACCCGGATCATCTTGCGGCCCTTTTCAACCTGGGGTTCATGCTGGAAGAGGCCGGTTTGCTTGATCGAGCGGAAGCGGCGTTTCGCCGAGTCATCGAATTGGATTTGAAAATGGACCGCGCCTGGTACGGCCTCGCGCTGGTGCTCATTCAGGCCCGCCGCTTTGATGAAGCGGTGATTGCCCTGAAGAAGAACACGGAATTGCAGCCCATGAGCCCGTTCGGCTGGTACCAGCTGGCGCGGGTTCATGTGGATCGGCAAGAGCCTGAAGAGGCGGTGAAGATCATTCGCCATCTCCGGGGGTTCGAGCCCAAAGTGGCCGCCCAACTGGAGCGGGAGACCGGATTGCGCACAGCGCCGTCCGCTTGAGCCAGCTGAGCGGGTGCTTGATGGCTGGGGTGTAAGCTCCGACCAGAAAACCATAAGCCGCGATCCGGCTGCAGACCACGCGGTGAGACACGTGGTGATCGCGAAACGCCCGCAAGGGTATCGTTCTAGGAGGTAGGAAAACATGGAGTTGACCGAAAGCCAGCGTCAGTATTGGCGAAAGAACCTAAATATCACAGCAGTCCTGCTGGCGATCTGGTTCGTCGTCACTTTTATCGTGGGTTATTTCGCCCGAGATTTGAACTTCAGCTTCTTTGGCTGGCCGTTCAGTTTCTGGATGGGTGCCCAGGGTTCGCTGATCATCTACGTGGTGATCATCGGCTTCTACGCCCGCTACATGAACAATCTGGACATCGAGCACGGTGTTCAGGAATCGGAGGAGTAAATTATGGCTGGAATGTTTGGTTCCGAAGCTAGCGGGCCGTCGAACGCGGCGGCTAATGCGGCGTTCAAGAAAAACCTGAACAAGGTTTACACCTGGTACACCGGCGGCTTCGTCTTGTTCGTGTTGGTCCTGGCCATCCTCGAGCAGATGGGCATGCCGCGCAGCTGGATTGGCTTTATCTTCCTGCTGGCTACCATCGGCCTGTATGCCGGCATCGGCATCATGAGCCGCACCACCGATGCAGCCGAGTACTACGTCGCCGGTCGCCGTGTGCCAGCCGTCTAC
>RFQA01000372.1 GCA_009925925.1 Betaproteobacteria bacterium | reverse complement strand
TGTCGGTTGGGTCTACGATGTCCATCAATCGCTGGTGAGTCCGGAGCTCAAACTGGTCGCGTGAGGTCTTGTTCACGTGAGGGCTGCGAAGGATGTCAAAACGACGAAAACGAGTGGGAAGGGGGACTGGTCCCCGAACGACCGCGCCGGTGCGCTTTGCGGTCTCAACAATCTCCATCGCGGACTGATCGATGAGCTTGTAGTCAAAGGCCTTTAGACGAATACGAATCTTTTGCTGCATGTCCAGACTCCCTCAAAGAACGGTTAAAGAACGGGCCCCGAGACTGACCCGCAGGACAAAGCGGGGCGGCTGGGCTCGGGGCGGCCCAGCCCAGAAAACCTCAATCCAAAATCTTCGCAACAACCCCGGCACCAACGGTGCGGCCACCTTCACGGATTGCAAAGCGCAGGCCCTGCTCCATGGCAATGGGGGCAATGAGTGCCACATTCATCTTGACGTTATCGCCAGGCATCACCATCTCCGTGCCCTCAGGCAGGGTGACAGCGCCAGTCACATCGGTGGTTCGGAAGTAAAACTGGGGGCGGTAGTTGTTAAAGAAGGGGGTATGGCGGCCACCCTCTTCTTTGGATAGGACATAGACCTCGGCCTCAAAGTTCTTGTGTGGCTTGATGGAGCCGGGCTTGGCCAGAACCTGTCCGCGCTCGACTTCCTCGCGCTTGGTGCCGCGCAGCAGCACGCCCACGTTATCGCCGGCCTGACCCTGGTCAAGGAGTTTGCGAAACATCTCAACGCCGGTGCAGGTGGTCTTGACCGTATCGCGGATCCCCACGATCTCAATCTCTTCGCCCACCTTCACAATGCCACGCTCCACGCGGCCAGTCACCACGGTGCCACGGCCAGAGATGGAAAACACATCCTCAATGGGCATCAAGAAGGCGCCATCGATGGCTCGCTCAGGCGTGGGAATGTAGGAATCCAGTGCCTCAGCCAGGCGATAGATCGACTCTTCGCCCAGATCGCCCTTATCGCCCTCAAGGGCGAGCTTGGCTGAGCCCTTGATGATGGGGGTGTCATCACCCGGAAAGTCGTACTTGGAGAGAAGCTCGCGCACTTCCATCTCTACGAGCTCAAGCAGCTCGGCATCATCGACCATGTCGCACTTGTTGAGAAACACGATGATGTAGGGCACCCCCACCTGGCGGGCAAGCAAGATGTGCTCGCGCGTCTGGGGCATGGGGCCATCGGCTGCAGAGCAGACCAAGATCGCGCCATCCATCTGGGCCGCCCCGGTGATCATGTTCTTCACATAGTCAGCGTGACCTGGGCAGTCCACATGGGCGTAGTGACGCGTCTGGGTCTCGTACTCCACGTGGGCTGTATTGATGGTGATGCCGCGGGCCTTCTCTTCGGGGGCCGCATCAATCTGATCGTAGGCCTTGGCCTCGCCACCAAACTTCTTGCTCAATACAGTCGTGATTGCTGCTGTCAGGGTCGTCTTGCCATGGTCGACGTGACCAATCGTTCCGACGTTGACATGCGGCTTTGTACGCTCAAACTTGCCCTTGGCCATCTTGCTTTCCTTTACTGAGAGAAATTGCGACTGATCTGTTTACTTGGCACGACTCGTCATCACGGCGTCGGCCACATTCTTGGGAGCCTCAGAGTAATGCTTGAACTCCATGGTGTAG
>RFQA01000371.1 GCA_009925925.1 Betaproteobacteria bacterium | reverse complement strand
AAACCTGCCCTCGCTCACTGCGCCCCTATGCTCACACTCGATCACCACCCCTCCGGCCGCCACTTTCTGCATATTCCTGGACCAAGCCCCGTGCCAGCTCGCGTCCTTCGGGCTATCAGTTTTCAGACCATCGATCATCGGGGCCCTGAATTCGGGCAACTCGGACTCTCGCTGCTGAGCTCCATTCAGAAGATCTTTAAAACGAAACACCCCGTCATCATCTATCCCAGCTCGGGTACGGGCGCATGGGAGGCGGCCCTCGTCAACACCCTTTCGCCCGGTGATCACGTTCTCATGTACGAGACTGGGCAGTTTGCAACCCTCTGGAAAAAACTTGCTGAGAGGCTGAACCTCAGCGCGGAATTTCTCGGACTGCCGGGTAGCGAAGGATGGCGTCTGGGCGTCGATGCCGGAAAGATCGGGGAGCGGCTGAGAGCAGATACCAGCCACTCCATCAAAGCGGTCTGCGTGGTTCACAACGAAACGTCTACGGGTGTGACGTCGAATATTGCTGCTGTTCGTCAGGCGATGGATGGGGCCAAGCACCCCGCCCTTCTCATGGTCGACACCATCTCGGGGCTGGCCTCTGCAGACTTCCGTCACGACGAGTGGGGTGTTGATGTGACAGTCAGCGGATCGCAAAAGGGTCTCATGCTCCCCCCGGGACTAGGCTTTAACGCACTGTCTCCCAGAGCCATCGAGGCAAGTAAGACCGCCGCACTGCCCAAGGCCTTCTGGGCCTGGGACGAAATCCTCGAGTCCAATACATTGGGTTTCTGGCCGTCCACACCAGCCACGAATCTGCTTTATGGCCTGCACGAGTCGATGGACATGATTCTCTCGGAGGGGCTCGATCAGGTCTTCGCCAGACACCAACGCTTAGCGGCAGCCTGCCGAGCCGCGGTGAGCGCCTGGGGGCTCGAGATCCAGTGCAAAGACCCGTCGGTCTACTCCCCTGTGCTCACTGGTGTCGTCACGCCCGAAGGGGTGGATGCCGATCAGCTTCGCAAGCTCATTCTTGACCGTTACAACCTGTCGCTAGGCACAGGACTCGGAAAGGTCAAGGGCCGAATGTTCCGAATCGGGCACCTTGGCGACTGCAACGAACTCTCCTTACTCGCGGCACTGAGTGGCTGCGAGATGGGCATGAGAGCCTTCGGGATAAAACTCAAGGGAAGTGGCGTGCTCGCAGCACAGGAGGCGCTTCAGTAGATCCCCTGAAGGCCCCCAAATAGCCCCTTGGGTGATACCATTGGGGCTAGACGCATGACACGAATCGCTGGGCTTTCGGGCCGCCTCTTCAGCCGAGCCACACCGTTCGCCATTCTGGTGGGGCTCCTTGTCCCCCTCAGTTTTCCCGCCCAAGCCCTCGTTGCAAACCCAGCCGCCACGAATAAAGCTCAGTTACTGGAGCTCATCGAAAATGGCCGAGCCGACGCGGCGCGTCAGCAGCTGGAGGCTGCACTGGCCGCTGACCCCGGCAATCTTGGTATTGCCAACAGCCTCGCTGCCCTGCTCACGGGCCTTGGCAAATCCGAGGATGGACGCAGGGTTCTTGAGAATGCGCTTCTGGCCAACCCAGAGTCGGCCGCTGCTTTCAAAAACCTCCGAGAGTTAGCGGCTCAGCAATTCGCAGAGTCTTACGCCAAAGCCCTCGGTCAAAAAGCGCAGAGCAAACA
>RFQA01000038.1 GCA_009925925.1 Betaproteobacteria bacterium | reverse complement strand
TTTCGTCACCACCGCCCTCCCCTACGCCAACGGCAACTTCCATATCGGTCACATCATGGAATACATCCAGGCCGACATCTGGGTGCGGTTCCAGCGCATGCAGGGCAATGCGGTGAACTTCGTAGGCGCGGACGATACGCACGGCGCGCCCATCATGATTGCCGCTGAAAAAGCCGGTGTCACGCCCGAGCAGTTCGTGGCCAACATCGCCGCCGGGCGTAAGCAGTACTTGGACGGCTTTCACATCAGCTTTGACAACTGGCACAGCACGCACTCGCCCGAAAACACCGAGCTGGCCCGCCAGATTTACCGCGACCTGCGCGACCGCGCCGATGGCAGCCTGATTGAGGTGCGAACCATCGAACAGTTCTTCGACCCCGAAAAGAACATGTTCTTGCCAGACCGCTACATCAAAGGCGAGTGCCCCAAGTGCCACGCCAAAGACCAGTACGGCGACAACTGTGAGGTGTGCGGCTCGGTCTATGCGCCTACTGACCTGATCAATCCTTACTCTGCTTTGTCCGGTGCCAAACCTGAGCTCAAGAACTCCGAGCACTACTTCTTCAAGTTGTCGGACCCGCGCTGCGTGGAGTTCCTGGAAAACTGGACGCAAGATGGCAAGCTGCAACCCGAAGTGGCCAACAAGATCAAAGAGTGGTTCAGCGTGCGCACCAACCCGGACGGCACCCAGAGCGAAGGCTTGGGCGACTGGGACATCAGCCGCGACGCACCTTACTTCGGTATCGAGATTCCCGATGCGCCGGGCAAATACTTCTATGTGTGGCTGGACGCGCCTGTGGGCTACCTGGCGTCGCTCAAAAACTGGTTCGACAAAGGCGGGCCCAAGGCTAAGCATGGCGACACCCGCAGCTTTGACGAATACATGGCGGCAAGTGATACCGAGCAGTACCACTTCATCGGCAAAGACATCGTCACTTTCCATACGCTTTTCTGGCCCGCGATGCTGAAATTCAGCGGCCGCAAGACGCCGAACAACGTGTTCGTGCACGGCTTCCTGACCGTGAACAACGGCGAGAAGATGAGCAAGAGCCGCGGCACCGGCCTGGACCCGCTCAAGTACCTGAGCCTGGGCATGAACGCCGAGTGGCTGCGCTATTACCTGGCTGCCAAGCTGAGCGCTCGTAATGAAGATATCGACTTCAACGCCGACGACTTCATGCTGCGGGTGAACAGCGACCTGATTGGCAAGTTCATCAATATCGCCTCCCGCGCCGCAGGCTTTTTGACCAAGCGTTTTGACGGCAAGTTGACCAGCGATTTCGGCACCCAAGGCGGCGCACTGCTGGCTGAAATCCGGGGTGCCTCCGACGCACTTGCCGCTCATTTCGAGGCCCGCGAATACAGCAAGGCCACCCGCGAAGTCATGCTGCTGGCCGACAAGGTGAACGCCTATGTGGACCAGAACAAGCCCTGGGACTTGGCCAAAGACGTGGCTAACAACGAGGCACTACACCAGGTCTGCTCGGTGCTGATCAACGCGTTTGACGCCCTGAGCCGTTACTTGGCTCCTGTGCTGCCAGGCCTGGCGCAAGCGGTGCAAAGCTTTGTGGGCCGCCCCATGGACACCTGGGTCGTGGCCGGCAATGTGCAAGCCATCCAGCCTTACCAGCACCTGATGCAACGCGTCACCCCCGAGCAGCTGGACGCACTTTTTGAACCCAAAGAGCCTCTAGCGCCCGCAGAACCTGCGCAAGCAGCTCCTAAAAAAGTAGCAAAATCAGCACCCGCCGCTGTGCCAGCTGATCCCAACGCCCCCGGTGGCGAGGCGCTGGCCCCGACCATCAGCATTGACGACTTCGCCAAGATCGACCTGCGCATTGCAAAGATCGTGAACTGCGAAGCAGTCGAAGGCTCCACCAAATTGCTGCGCCTGACCCTCGATGTGGGTGAAAAGAACGCCGAGGGCCAGCCCACCACGCGCAATGTATTCAGCGGCATCGCCAGCATGTACAAGCCCGAAGAGCTGGTGGGCCAGCTCACCGTGCTGGTGGCCAATCTGGCGCCGCGCAAGATGACGTTCGGCATCAGCGAAGGCATGGTCATGGCGGCCAGCCATGCAGATGAAGGCGCCAACCCCGGCATCTTCATCCTCAACCCTTGGCCCGGCGCCCAGCCCGGCATGCGCATCCACTAAACCGCCCGTCGCGCCCTCGCTGCTGCACGCTGTCCATGTTCCATTCGTCCCATGCATGGACTGCGCTTCAGCGAACGCCGAAGACCAACTTCCAACTCGGAACGGTGCTGTGCTTTGTGGCCGGTGCCACCAACGCTGGTGGCTTTCTGGCGGTGGGGCAATACACCTCGCACATGTCGGGCATGGTGTCGTCGGTGGCCGACAGCCTGATCCTGGGCCAATGGGGCCTGGTAATTTCCGGCGTGGCGGCCGTGCTGGCCTTTCTGGCGGGCGCCATGACCACGGCCTGGATGGTGAACTGGGCCATGCGCCGCCACCTGCACAGCGCCTATGGCCGGCCACTGCTGCTGGAAGCTTTGCTGCTGCTGGTGTTCGGCCTGTTCGGCGCGGGCATTGACCGCTTTGACTCCCCGCTGGTGCCCACGCCATGGTGTGGTGGCCTGTGATGGACGACGCCCGCCAGTGGATGGCACAGCGCCGCTCCTGAATTCGAATCACGTTTTATGCCCAACAACACAACATCAGCCCCCCTGCACTTTGATGTGCTCATCGTTGGCAGTGGCCTCGCCGGCCTGAGTGCGGCGCTCTTGCTCTCGCAGCAATACCGCGTGGCCATCCTCACCAAACGCGCGGTGCGCGAAGGCAGCAGTGGCTGGGCCCAAGGTGGCATCGCCGCTGTGTGGGACAAGGACGACAGCTTTGCCGCCCACGTGGACGACACGCTGATTGCCGGTGCCGGCCTGTGCGACCTCAAAGCCACGCAGTTCGTGGTGGAGAACGCGCCGCAGTCCATCGCCTGGTTGCAGAAGCTGGGCGTGCCGTTTTCGGAAGAAGCGGGCCACGCCGGCCAGCTGCACCTCACCCGCGAAGGCGGTCACAGCGCGCGCCGCATCGTCCACGTGACCGATGCCACCGGCGCCGCGGTGCAGCAAACCTTGATTGAGAAGGTGAAAGCCAGCGCTAACGTGACGCTGTTTGAGCACCACACGCTGGTGGACCTGATCACCACCAACAAACTCGGTCTAGCGGGCCCAAACCGCTGCGTGGGCCTGTACGCGCTGGACGACGACACCGACGAAGTGCTCACCTTCCAGGCAGCCCACACCATTTTGGCTACGGGCGGCGCGGGCAAGGTCTACCTCTACACCACCAACCCCGACACGGCCACCGGCGACGGCATTGCTGCGGCCTGGCGCGCGGGCTGTAAGGTGCAGAACATGGAATTCATCCAATTCCACCCCACCTGTTTGTTCCACCCGCACGCCAAGAGCTTTTTGATCACCGAAGCGGTGCGTGGCGAAGGTGGCCGCCTGCTGCTACCCACCGGCGAACGCTTTATGCCCAAACACGACCCGCGCGCCGAGCTGGCGCCGCGCGACGTGGTGGCCCGCGCCATCGACTTCGAGATGAAAAAAGGTGGCTTTGACTGCGTCTACCTCGACATCTCGCACCAGCCGCTGAGCTTTATCAAAGAGCACTTTCCCAACATCTACGCCCGTTGCCTGGAGCTGGGTATCGACATGGCCAAGCAGCCCATCCCCGTGGTGCCTGCGGCCCACTACACCTGCGGCGGCGTGGTCACCGACCTCGACGCCCGAACCGATGTGCAAGGCCTGTACGCCGTGGGCGAGACTGCGTGTACCGGTTTGCATGGAGCCAACCGCTTGGCATCCAATTCGCTGGTGGAGTGCATGGTGTTTGCGCGGGCAGCTACTGCTTTGATAGCAAGCGAGCTAGCCAGCGGCAGCTCAGAGGCACCGCGGCAACTGCCCGCTTGGGACGACAGCCGCGTCACCGATGCGGACGAAAGCGTGGTCATCTCCCACAACTGGGACGAGCTGCGTCGCTTCATGTGGGACTACGTCGGCATCGTGCGCACCAACAAGCGGCTGGAGCGCGCTGCCCACCGCATCGCACTGCTGCAAGACGAGATTGCCGAGTTCTATGCCCACTTCCATGTCACCCGCGACCTGCTGGAGCTGCGCAACCTGGTGCAAGTGGCCGACCTGATTGTGAAGAGCGCCCAAGCCCGCCACGAGAGCCGCGGCCTGCACTTCAGCCGCGACTACCCCGGCATGCTGGAAGAGGCCGTGCCGACAACGCTGACGCCCTGAATCAGTTCGCTATGAATTCAGGAGCTGCTGGCGCACATTCCACGTGCGCTAGCAGCTCTTTTTACATCAAACCGTATGCTTGCGAAGCATGTTGGCCAAGCTGGCTGCGGAGTACGGCTTCGCCAAATGGTCGTCCATCCCGGCGCTTTTGCAATCCAGGAGGTCCTCATGCAAGGCGCTGGCTGACAGGGCAATGATGGGGGTTCTGCGCCCGGCAGGTTCTGTCTGGCGAATCAGGAGGGTGGCTTCTTTGCCGCCCATGACCGGCATTTGCAGATCCATCAAAACCAGATCCCAGGGCTTGGTCGGGAAGATGTCCACGGCCTCCTGGCCGTTCTCTGCAATGGTCACGGCATGGCCCCATCGGGCTAGCAGCGTCTTGGCCAGTATCTGGTTCACCTTGTGGTCCTCCACCAACAGCACCAGCAAGGGCCTGTTGAATACCGGCACTTCGGCTGCCGGTTTTTGCGGTGCGGGGTCTGCTAGCGCCTCCGGCGAGTTGGCATTGGCGCCACCAGCCTCCAAGGCAGGCTGCAGAGGCACTTCCAGACAAAAGGTACTGCCCTGGCCAGGAGCGCTTCGCACTGTCAAAGCACCTTGCATCAAGCGCGCCAGTTCTGCGCAAATGCTCAACCCCAAGCCCGTGCCACCGAAGCGCCGCGTGGTGGACGCATCTGCCTGCTCAAATGCCTTGAATATGCTGGCCTGTTGATTCAGCGGCACACCGATACCGGTGTCTTTGACCTCAAAAACCAGCGTGTCCTTCGCTTTGGAATACTTGCCCACCCTCACACTCAAATGCACATGCCCACCTTCGGTGAACTTGACTGCGTTCTCCAGCAGGTTGGTCAAAATCTGGCGGGTTCGCAGTGCATCACCCACGACGCAAGGCGGTACCTGCGCATCGAGATGGAGTGCGAATTCAAGCTGCTTCTGCACGCAGCGGGTGGTGTAGACGACCTTGAGCTCTTCAAGCAACGCGCGCAGATCCCATGCACTGCTCTCGAGTTGCATGTGGTGAGCCTCCAGCTTGGAGTAATCCAAAATCTCGTTCAGGATTTTGAGCAAGGCAGTCGCGGAGTTTTGCGCCGTCGCCAGGTAATGCTGCTGCTCTTGGGCATCTGACGAACCCCTAGCCAACTCCAGCATGCCCAGCACGCCATTCATCGGCGTGCGTATCTCGTGGCTCATGTTGGACAGAAACTCACTTTTCACCTGACTGAGGCGCTCTGCGTTCACCTTGGCGTGCCGCAACTCAGAGTCGATCTTGCGCTGTTGCTCAATGTCGCGGACCGTACCCTCGTAAAACACATAAAAACAGATCACACAGGCCAGCAGCGAGAAACCCACCAAAAAAGCCAGCCACAAGTTTCTGGACAGCAAATCCCGCTGGCGCTTGGCCAAGGCTATCTCGAGGGTGTTGGTAACCAGCAGCACCCTCGCCTCCAGAAAACCCTGTAAGCCAACCAACGCATCCTGACCCGGACCAATGGCCTGATTAGCCGGGTTCTTGAGCGCCAACAAAGCCTGACGGACCGGTTGAATTGCAGCGGTGTCCAGTTTGGTGAAACCCAGGGTGTCGTTTGCCGTGCGGGTGTAACGCTCCAGCGAATCGATTTGCCCCAATACCACCGACACCCAAAACGCGGGGCCCTGCTGGTTGGCCACACCACGCTGAATGGCTTTGAGCTCTGCACTGGCGTTGATCAGGCGGGGCATGACCTGGACCGTGATCAGGCTCAGGTACAGGGTGTGCAGTTCTGTGTCGAGAATCAGGCCGGATTCATCACCGATACGGTAGGCAGCCTTCTCCATGCGGGCCAATTCCATCGAGCGGCGCTGCCACTCGTCTCTGGCCATCAGCTCTGCGCCACCAGCCAGGTCAGCGGACTTCAGTTGGTCCAGAAGCAGTGGCCGGAGGCTTTGTGTTCCCCGAACTTCCGCGGCAAGGGTATTGCTCTCCTCCAGGTACCTCGCGGTACTGATCACTGTAAACAGGAGCAGCGGCACACAGAAGAAGGCAAGGACGACACGGGCCTTGCCCTTGAAAGACAGCGCCCGCATTCGGCTGATGAGGAAGCTGTCTTTTTCCATGCTTCAGTGCTTTGGTTGAAAAACCATCTAGTTACCTTCCGAGGCTGAGGATGAGCTTGCTAAGCGACCCGGAAGTTGGCAATTTCGCGCATCAGGCCGTCCGACTGGTCGCTGAGGGCGCCGGCAGCCGCACTGGTTTCTTCCACCAAAGCGGCGTTTTGTTGCGTGCTCTGCTCCAGCAACTGGATGGCGGATACCGACTGGCTCACGCCGTTGGCCTGCTCCCGGGAACCTACAGCGATTTCATTGAGCAGGTCGTTGATGCGCTTGGCGTTACCCAGAATCTCGTCCATGGTCAGGCCGGCACCGCTGACCACTTTGGTGCCCTGCTCCACGTTTTGCACGCTGGTGTTGATCAAATCCTTGATTTCCTTGGCTGCCGCCGCAGAGCGCTGGGCGAGCACCCGCACTTCGCTGGCTACCACGGCAAAGCCACGGCCCTGCTCGCCGGCACGGGCGGCTTCCACGGCGGCATTGAGCGCCAGGATGTTGGTCTGGAAGGCGATGCCATCAATCACCGAAATAATGTCACCGATTTTTTGCGAAGAGCTGTTGATGGCGCTCATCACCGACACGACATCGCGAATAACCTCGCCGCCCTTCTGCGCGACGCTGGCGTTCTCGCGGGCCAACACGGCGGCATCTTTGGAGTTGTCTGCCATGGCTTGCACCGAGGAGCCAATCTCTTCCATCGTGGCGGCTTGCTGCTCCAGGGCCGCTGCGGCGGACTCGGTGCGCTGTGACAAATCCAGACTGGCGCGGGCGATCTCACCGCTGGTTCCGGTCAGGTCGCGCGCAGAGTGGCGTACCTTGCGAATCAGCAGGTGCAGCGAGTCGTAGGCCTTGCGCAAATCCACAATGACGGCAGCAGGTTCATCACGACCCCAGGGCTGGCTGGGCGCGCGTCGCAGATCGCCTTCGGCCATTTCCTGCAGGTGCTGGCTGATCAGGCGCAGGCCGCCACGGGTCACCAGATAGAAGGTGTAGAAGGCGTAGCCCGCCAGCAACAAGGTCACGAACAAAATGACGATGGTGAGGTTGACTTGGCGCTGGGCTGCGTCCACGCGCTTCTGGATCAGCTCGTCCAGAATGGGCAGCAAGCGGTCCAGCAACGCAGACTGTGCGGCAAAGGCTGCATCGCCTTGAGCGACAAACACTGCCAAACCCTCGGGATCGCGCTCCGAGGCCATCAGCAGGCCGTTGCTCACTGTGTCCAAAAACTTCTGGGCACTGTCGCGGGTTTCGCCGATTTGGATGCGGGAGCCCAGCTCCGGCGTCTGAACGATTGATTTACCCAGTCCGGCCAGCATATTGGTCTGGTGAAACTCCGAGATAGCCATGGCCTTGTCGATAGCGCTGCGAAACTCGGGGCTGAGCTTGCCGTCGCGCAGGGCTGCAGCGCCCGCTGCGCGGATGAGACCAATACGCTCCATCAGGTCCGGCAAGCGGAAGGCGGCCGCGTCCATCACGTAGTAACTGTCGATGTCCGGGTCCAGGGTCAGGTTGGAGCCGTCGGTGGCGGTGGTCATTACCGCAATCAGCGCCTGAATATGGGCGGTGTTTTTGATGAAACGCTCCAAGGCTACGCCACCCTGGCTCTTGGCGGCAGTGCGCGCCTGCTTGAGTGCATCAAACGCACTGGCAGTGCCCAGACTGTCACCCAGCTCGGATTGCACTTTTTCCAAGTTGGCATAGGCCTTGTCCATGGCATCCGCCAAGGGGGCACTGGCTTCGGCAGGTGTGGCCCGCAATTGCAGGGCCTTTTGCAGCACCGGGCTGGCGGCCTGCAAGTAGCGCACGCCGTCCCGCTCTTTCATGGAAAAGTCGATAGCCGACTTTTGCGCCGAAAAATAGGCCCACGACAGCCAGGCAATGGGGAGCGCGAATAAGAAAGAAACGATGAGTGCCTTAGCTGCGAAGTTGATGCTTCGCATAACGTGAACACCCAAGGCCCAGATGCCATGGGCGCCAAAAAGGCCGATGGGGGCAGGTTTGCTGGCAGGTGCTGACAAGGCAAGGCTAGCGGAAGGCTTATTCATTGATCACGGCTCCAAACGATGACTCACCCTAAGCAAAAACTGTGACAACTAACACCCATTCGTACACAGCTTACTCAAATTAAATCACCTTGAGTTACGTATGTGATTCAAAAGAAACAGGGTTTGCCCCTATGGTTTTTGCCTTATCAACGTCAATCCGCGCTGCAAATTTTCCCGGGTCAGCGGCTTGGGAATCAGCCCTTTGGCGCCAAGTTCGCGGAAACGGGCGGCATCTGACGGCAAATCATTGCCAGTGACCATCATGATGGGGGGAATGTGTTTGCCGGTTGCGCGCCACTTGGCCACTTCTTTGAGCACGCCGGTGCCGTCCAGGTTGGGCATGCTTTCGTCCAACAGTACCCCGTCAAATTGGTGGGCTTGCAGGGCGGCTAGCGCTTTGAGGCCGTCTTCCACCAACACCCCCGTGCAGCCCGCTTCCTTGAGCAGGCGGGCGGCCATCATGCGGTTGATGGGGTTGTCATCCACCACCAGGATGTGTGGTGCTTGCGCACTCATGCGGGAATCGCCAGTCCACGCACCACGGCGGGGCGCGCCACAAACGCTCCCAAAACACGGGCCACCTCGGGAAAATCGGCAAAGCCCACCAGATCGCCCGCTTCGTAAAAGCCCACCAAGTTGCGTACCCACGGGAAGATGGCAATGTCGGCCACCGTGTACTGGTCGCCCACCATCCAGGTGCGGCCCGCGAGGTGCTGGTTCAGCACAGCCAGCAAGCGCTTGCTCTCGGCGACATAGCGGTCGCGCGGGCGCTTGTCTTCGTAGTCTTTGCCGGCGAATTTGTGGAAGAAACCCAGCTGCCCGAACATGGGCCCCAAGCCGCCCATCTGCCACATAAGCCATTGAATGGCCTGGTAGCGCTGCGCGGGGTCCGTGGGCAGCAGCTTGCCGGTTTTGTCGGCCAGATAGATCAGGATGGCGCCGGACTCAAACAGCGCCAGCGGCTGGCCGCCGGGGCCTTGCGGGTCCAGGATGGCGGGAATTTTGTTGTTAGGGTTGAGGGAGAGGAACTCCGGCGTGGTCTGGTCGTTGGTCTGGAAGCTCACCTTGTGCGCCTCGTAGGGCAGGCCCAGCTCTTCGAGCGCAATGCTTACCTTCACGCCGTTGGGCGTGGGCAGCGAGTAGAGCTGCAGGCGGTCGGGGTGTTGTGCGGGCCATTTGGCGGTGATGGGAAAGGTAGATAAATCTGTCATAAGAACATTCCAATTTGCTCTGATTTTGATAGCTGCTCGCGCACATTCTACGGGCGCCATAGGCCTAAAAGCCTTAGACTTTGGCCCCAAGGTCACTTCTTGGCCTCTTCCGCAAACCTTATGCCAAGCACGCCGCCTGCCCTCACCCCCGATACGCCACCGTCAATCTCTTTCTGGCAGGCCTTGCTGTTCTGGTGGAAGCTGGGTTTTGTGAGCTTTGGCGGGCCCGCAGGCCAGATCGCCATGATGCATCAGGAGCTGGTGGAGCGGCGGCGCTGGATCTCCGAGAAACGCTTTCTGCACGCCCTGAACTACTGCATGGTGCTGCCCGGCCCGGAGGCGCAGCAGCTGGCCACCTACATCGGCTGGCTCATGCACCGCACCTGGGGCGGCGTGGTGGCGGGTGGCTTGTTTGTGCTGCCCTCGCTGTTCATGCTGGTGGGGCTGTCGTGGGTGTACATCGCTTTTGGCGATGTGGCCTGGGTGGCGGGCATCTTCTATGGCATCAAACCCGCGGTGACGGCCATCGTGGTGCAGGCGGCCCACCGCATCGGCTCGCGCGCCCTCAAAAACGGCGCACTCTGGGCGATTGCAGCTGCATCGTTTGTGGCCATCTTTGCTTTGCAGCTGCCCTTCCCGCTCATCGTGCTGTCTGCGGCCGCCATAGGCTGGGCCGGCGGGCGATGGGCGCCGCAGCTGTTTCAGTTGGGCGGTGGCCACGGCTCAGCCAAGGCCAGCCAGAGCCCGACCATCATTGATGACCACACCCCCACACCGGCACACGCGCTCTTCCGCTGGAGCCGGCTCAGCTTGGTGCTGGCGGGTGGCGCTGTGCTGTGGGCGTTGCCCATGGGCTGGTTGACCTTGCAGTTCGGCTGGGACCACACGCTCACCCAGATGGGCTGGTTTTTTACCAAGGCGGCGCTGCTCACCTTCGGTGGGGCGTATGCGGTGCTGCCCTATGTGTTTCAGGGGGCGGTGGGGCATTACGGCTGGCTCACCCCCACCCAGATGATGGACGGCCTCGCCCTGGGCGAAACCACGCCCGGCCCGTTGATCATGGTGGTGGCCTTTGTGGGTTTTGTGGGTGGCTATGTAAAGGCCGTCTTCGGGCCGGACCAGCTGTTTCTGGCCGGAGCGGTGGCGGCCGCGCTGGTGACGTGGTTCACCTTTTTGCCATCCTTTGTGTTCATTCTGGCGGGTGGCCCGCTGGTGGAAACCACGCACAACAACTTGAAGTTCACCGCGCCGCTCACGGCTATTACCGCTGCGGTGGTTGGCGTGATCCTGAACCTGGCGCTGTTCTTTGGCTACCACCTGCTGTGGCCCCAAGGCTTTGCCGGCCCGTTTGACGCGGTGTCTGCCGCCATTGCCATTGCGGCCGGTGTAGCGCTATTCAAATACCAACGCAGCGTGATGCAGGTGATTGCGGCCTGCGCTCTACTGGGGCTGGCGCTTAGCGCTTGGAAGCACATATAAAGCGGGTAAATTGTTAATATCAAAACAAGGGAAAACCCTTTAATTTCTTCAAGAATTCAATTTTCCTCTCTGATGCGAGAAAAATAAAAATTCGTCCGCTCCTCTTTTTGTAGCTATACACGTAATTTTTATAATAGCTACAAAGTACTTTCAGCGAATTTTGCACCTTAGGTCGCGCAAAATACTCCGAACTGACATATTCATGTCACGCAACCGATGAATCATTCAATTTGAAATACTTTGATATTTCTTTTTTGGCTTGCCTCGTGGGGCAGTGCCCTGATTCACACAACGCGCTTCTTGCGCCCGGTTGCCATGAACATTCGTCAACGCATTCTGTTACTCATCGCGCTGAGCTTTGTAGCCCTGCTGTTTACCGGCGGTTTTGCAGTATTCCAAAACACCAGCAGCAGCAAAGAGGTCAAGTCGGTGACTGAGGGCGTGGTGCCCAGCAGCCTGAAGTCCGTGGAACTCATGGGCCAGTTAAAAGACGTGCAAATCGCCACGCTGGCCATGGTGAGCGCGCCTGACAAGGCCGCCGTTGCGCAAGCGCATGATGAGGTGAAGAAGAAAAAGGCGGACCTGCAAAAGGCGCTTGCTGACCAGATGACCTCAGCCGACAACGACGCCCAGCGCGGCTTGGTGAAACAAGCCGAAGAGAGCTTGCTCAACTACTTCGGCTCGATTGACGACACCGCCAACTTCATGCTCCAGGGGCAAAAAGAACTGGCCGAAGCCACCATGGCCGCCACCGTGGACCAGTACCTGCGGGAACAGATCAGTGTGATCGAAACCGTTCAGGTCGAGAAGCGCCGCAGCAAGGACGAAGCCATCGCAGCGGTCAACGGCAACTTGCGGGCTACTACGGGCACGCTCTCGGTGGTGACCCTGCTGGCGATTGCCGGTTTGAGCGCCATGGGCTTGTTGCTGTACCGCCAGGTGATCCACCCCATTGGCGATATGGAATCCAAAATGACCGAGATTGCCACCAGCCAAGACTTCACCCAGCGCCTGCCGGTGACCAAGATGGACGAAATCGGCAAATCAGTCGTGGCTTTCAACGCCATGATCGAAAAGATCCAGCAGAGCAATGAAGAGATCCGCCAGAAAACGGCCGACATCCACGCCATGCTGCACTACATCCCCCAGGGCATCTTGACGCTGGAGAGCGGCGGGATCATCCACCCCGAGTTTTCTGAGCACCTCAAGACCGTGCTGGAAACCAGCGACATTGCCGGCCGCGACGTCATGCATGTGGTGTTTGATGGCAGTGGCCTGGGCGTGGACGCACTCAACCAGATGGAAACCGCCATCAGCGCCTGCATCGGCGAAGACGAGATGAACTTCGAGTTCAATGCCCATCTGCTGCCGCTGGAAATTAACAAGACCATGCCGGACGGCCGCACCAAGGTGCTGGACCTGAACTGGTCTCCCATTACCGACGAAACCGGCACGACTCTTCGCCTGCTGCTGTGCCTGCGCGATGTGACCGACCTGCGCGCCTTGGCCAAGGCAGCGGACGCCCAGAAGAAGGAGCTGGCTCTGATAGGCGAAATTCTGGCGGTGCGCCAAGAGAAATTCCAAGAGTTCATTGGCAGTGCCAAGGAATTCATTGCCGAGAACGAAGCCCTGATCATCACGGCCGCGGGCACCGAAGCCAGCCGCAAAGAAGCCATTGCCGTGCTGTTCCGCAACATGCACACCATCAAAGGCAATGCGCGAACCTACGGCTTGCTGCAATTGACTGACGTGGTGCACCAGGCCGAAGAGCGCTATGACGCGATCCGCCAAGGCAAACAAGAGTGGGATACCGAGCTGCTGCAAGCCGAACTCCAGCAGACTGCTGACGTGGTGGCGCAGTACGCCCACATCAACGAAGTGACCTTGGGCCGCAAAGGCCCGGGCCGCCGGGGCAGTGTGGACAAGTTCCTCATGGTGCCCAAAGACGTGGTGGAAAGCTTGATCCAGCACATGAACAACGCCACCACCCAGGAAGCCCCCCAGCAAACAGCCGCACTCCAGCAGGCACGCGATGCACTGAACCGCCTGGGCGCAGAGCCGCTTTCCAGCCTGCTGAGCGGAGTGACAGATTCGCTACCTTCACTGGCCAAAGAACTGGGCAAGTTGCCACCCAAGCTTGTCGTGAATGAAGCAGGTGTTCTGGTCCGCACCCAGCTGGCGGACACACTGCGCAACGTATTTATGCACCTGTATCGCAACTCGCTGGACCACGGCTTGGAGCTGCCGGTGGAACGCACCCTGATCGGTAAGCCCGAGGCCGGCACCGTCAGCTTGACCGCACAGCTGGACGCTACCACCCTGACCCTGCGCCTCAAGGACGACGGCCGCGGGCTGGCATTGCAACGGATCAAAGCCAAGGCCACCGAGCAGAGCCTGCTAGCTCCAGATACCAATGCCTCAGCACACGACATTGCCCAACTGATTTTTGCCTCTGGTTTCTCGACGGCCAGCGAAGTGACTGAGGTGTCCGGCCGCGGCGTAGGCATGGATGCTGTGCGTGGCTTTGTTCAGGCCGAGGGGGGAGACATTTCGCTTCAACTTGCCAGCACAGATGCAACAGTTGAGTTCTGCCCTTTTGAGACTGTGATCACGTTGCCTGCGAAGTTCGCAGTCCGATCCACCTGAGCAGAGGCCTGACATGACAGAGATGCTGATCGCATTTGTAGCCGGCGCCGCATTGAGTTCGGGCGTTTGGGTCTGGTTGAACAAAAGACTCCAGCAACAACTGCTTGATTCGGTACCAGCCAGTGAAGCCCGCTCCCAACGCACGGAACTGCAAGAGACGATCGGCGCCTTGGAAGCAGAGCTGGACGGCATGCGGCAGCAACTCAGTGATGTGAAAGACCGGTTGCAAACCGAGTACGCAGCGCTGCAGCAAGACCAAGAACATGCGCTGCAACAGGTCATGCAGCAGGCCCACTGCAAACAGTCCAGCGCGAGCGAGAGCAGTAGCCGGTTGGCTACTGCCATCAGCGAACTGCTAGGCGTGAGCAAAACCTTTGAGCGTTGGCATGCAGACATGAACATCCTGCTCACCCACAACCAGGGCATGCACTCCAAAAACGATGACTTTGCCCGCATCGTGCAGCAGATGATCATCGTGACACTGAATGCCTCTATCGAGGCGGCTCGTGCCGGGGAGATGGGCCGGGGCTTTGCGGTCGTGGCCGAAGAAATGCGCAGCCTCGCCAGCCGGGCCGAGGCTCTCTCCAAAGAGTACCGCCGCGCGCTGTATGAAAACGACCTGATCACCACCGCCACCTTCCAGGACATGCAAGCCGGCGGCAAAATGATCATCGGTGCCGTGACCGGGCTGGACCTGATCAACCGCAAGACAGTGGCTGCGCTCGAAGAACAAGGCGGTTCATGATCAGCGAACGCGCCAAACAGGCACTGAACGACATGGTGCTGCAGGGCATGCGCAGTGCCCTGATTGGCCCGGCTGACACCGTGCTCTCCCTGGAACCGGTTGCCGATATAGCCCCCGTGACTGAGCAGGAAGTGGTCATGCTGTCGGTCGCCTCTTACCAGTTCCGGCTGATGATCTTGATTTACTTCAGCCGTGACGAAGCCACGCGCAATCATTACGCGGCACTCACCCGGGTGCAGCCGGAGAACATGGA
The DNA here is from genome assembly GCA_009925925.1 of Betaproteobacteria bacterium. Taxonomy (GTDB): domain Bacteria; phylum Pseudomonadota; class Gammaproteobacteria; order Burkholderiales; family Burkholderiaceae_C; genus Allorhodoferax. Next base: position 8,929 of record RFQA01000038.1, on the reverse strand, counting down.
CGCGCAGATGTTCCACGACGCCATCGCCGAGAGCGGCAATATGTGCTGCGGCACCTTCAACCGTGAGCTGGGGCGGGCGTTTGAGCACATCGGCATGTCCACGCCCAACATGATGGACAGCCGCTGCGCCGAGCATTTTTCGCTTCTGCATTACGGCCACTTGCAGCACTTTGCCCTGCACCTGCAATCAGGCATGCGCTTTCGGGCCAGCCTGTGCGTGACCGAATACCAGGACCTGGATTTCGAACTCGCTCCGGCCGCAGTGCCGGAAAGCACGGGCGAGCTGGAATTCTTTTAACCGCTCAGGAAACAACTGCCATGACGAAAGAAAACACGCTCATCAGCAAGGTGCTGGTGCTGGAAAACAGCCCCGAGGCCCGCAAACAAATCAGCGGCTTCTGTAAAGACAACAACCTCAAGGCCCTGAAAGTGCGGGAGGAAAACCTGCTGGCCGTGCTGCGCTCGAATGTGGACCTGGGCGGCATCATGATTGCTGAAGACTTGGCCGGCAAAGCCCGCGACGGCATTTTGCTGGGCCACCAAATTCACAAAATCCGGCCCGAGTTGCCGCTCTTCCTTCGCTGCGAGTCCAACCAGAGTCTGGCAGCACTCTCCACCGCAGAGCGTGAGCCTTTTGCGAGTGCTTACACGGTGGAAAACATCGACGCGCTCAAAGACGTCATCGAGACCTCTATCTTCACTCTGGTGTACCCCGCCAAGCTGGTCACCGGCATTGCCGAGATGACCCAGGCCTCACTGGAAAGCCAGTTCAAAGGGCTGAACGTGCATATTGAGACGCCCTACATCGTGCGCGACAGGCTTATCTTTGGCGAAATCTTTACCTTGATACCCATCGAGAGCGACTGGTGCCGCGGCTACATGACATTGCAGGCAGAAGAAGGGCCCCTTCTCACGCTGGTGAAAACCAACAAGACCCATATTTCTGCTGACGAAGGCGATGACTTCCGCAATTTGAACGGCATTCTGGGTGAGATCACCAACTTGATCTGGGGCGCTTTCAAAAACCGCTACAGCTCGTTCAAGCCGGTTGAGGCCCATTTGGCGCAGGTGCCCATCGTGATCAACCACATGCACCGCTACATCTCCTTCGGCTCAGTCAACCCGCAGTTGTGCTTCAAGTGTGTGATGAACGACCCCGACAACGCGGCCATCCCGCCCTTTGTGATTTACCAACGCTTTGCGTTCAACCTCAACTGGTCCCCCGAGGACTTCCATGAAAACGACCAGTCGCTGGACACCCTGGTGGCTGCTGGCGAACTCGAATTCTTTTGATCATTGAAAGGAAAACAAAATGGCACAAATTCTGGTGGTTGATGACTCCAGCACCGTTCGCAACGAAGTGGGCGACTTCTTGAAGAAAAACGGCCTCGATGTGGCCTATGCCGTAGACGGCCGTGACGGCCTGGCCAAGCTCAAGGCGGACCCGGCTATCAAGCTCATCGTGTGCGACGTGAACATGCCCAACATGGACGGCCTGACCATGGCAGAAAAAGTGCGCGGTGAACTGGGCAATGCGGCAGTCAACATCGTGATGCTGACTACGGAAAACTCACCCGCCATGAAAGAGCGCGGCAAGGCTGCAGGCATCAAGGGCTGGATCGTGAAGCCCTTCAACGGCGACGCGGTACTCGGCTCATTCAAAAAGCTGGTGGGCGCCTGATCGTCAGTGCCTGGCGGCTTTGTCGAAGTAGCGCTTCTGCAAGCCCGCCAACAGCCCGCTGGATTGGGCCGCACCGATGGCCCGGTTCACCGACTGAAGCAAACGCTCGCCGGCAGCATGCTGTTTGCCGATCAAAAAGTGCACCTTGGGCCCGCGCGCCCAAGCAGGCTGAAAAGACAGTAGGCCGGACTCATCCATCCACTCGCCGGCGCCATCCCGGGCGCCGATGATGTACTCCAACTCCTCCAGCGCGTAATTGCAATGCCCTGACTTGAGCTTCATCAGCATCTTGAGGTCATTGGCAGCGCCCAAGTCCATCGTGGTGGCATCAATGCCGTAGTGGTCATAGGTGTAGCCCTGCACCCCGCAGCCTTTAAGCGCCATCAATGCAGCCCGGTTGCCCATGAGCTCCTGGCTCACTGCAGGGTCGTTCGCGCGGTAAAAAACTTGCGGGGTGAGTGTGTAGTAAGGGTTGGAGTAGTGAAAAACCTTACGGCGCTCGACATCTTCATAGGCATCGATCGCCAGGTCGATTTTGCCGAGCCGAACTTGCTGCAGGCAGCGAGCCCAGGGCAGCTGCCGCACGGACAAACGCACATTCATTTGCTTGCTGAGGTTCGTCAGCAACTCAAAGCTGAAGCCCCCGACCGGCTGCTCGTCAAAGAACATGATGAACGGTGGCGTATGGCCTGCACAGGCTGTCAATACCTTTTCGGCCTGGGCTGACGCGCAGGGCAGCCAGACACTCACTGCCAGCACGAAAATCCATCGGCGCCATCGACTCACAATTGCTTTCATGAGGCTGCCCTCAGATCTGACCTCGCCAGCGGGTTGGGAGTCTGAATGTCTGCGGGGTTCATGACAGGGCCATGAATACCGATTTTTGCCCATCGAGGGATTTAAGCGGAGCCTTTAGCGCTGAGCTGACGGCGGTGTGCGCCTGTGGTACGGGAAGAAATATCCCGGGAAGGCAATCTGCTCGGGTAACGGAACTCCAATGACTCCAACACTTCCAACTCAGATCTCAATTTTTGCACATCCAAGTCAAATTCACCATATCTATCCAGCAATTCGCGATAAACCCGGCTGGTGTGATCCAGTTTTTTCGACATGTTGAAAACCCCTTTGAATGAGATGAAATGTGACGCGCATCAGACTACCTGCTAGGCTCAAAGGTGCATTGCGCCTAGTTAAAGAGTACTGCACACTTTGTCAGACATGCAAATAATTTTGATGACCTTACTTAAAAAGAACGTCATTAAATTTTCACAAAAAGTACATACATTTCGATAAATGTTTTTTGTTAATTTTCATGAATCGGGGCTGCTATGCAAGTGTCAACACGACTTCTGGTCCTCATCGCAACACTAGCCACCCTGCTAGTGCTGATCGGCGCCTTTGGCATTTACGGCGCAAGGCAATCCAACCTGTCGCTGGAAACGGTGTATCACCAGCGGACTGAGCCCGCAGTCGAGCTGGGACAGATTGACGCACTCACCATCAGCTCCCGCATGCATGTGGCGCAAGCCCTGTCTAACCCGGTACCCGAAGTGTTGGCTTTCAGCGTGAAGTCCATCGCGGCCAACCAGCAAGAAATCAACCAGCGCTGGAAACAGTACCGACAAAGCCCATTGGCCCCTGCCGAAGCCAGTTTGGCCGACAGCTGGGAAAAGGCCTACGCGACGTTCAACGACAAAGGCATTAAAGCGGCCGTCGAAGCACTGAATGCCAATGACATAACCGAAGCCCAAGCGGCCATGATCAACCAGATGACCCCGCTGTCAGAGCCCATGAAGAAGGGCATTGACGCGCTCAAGCAACTGCAGATCGACGGTGCGCGAGAAGCCTTTGAGCAAGCCTCTGCCCGCTACAACGTGGTGTTCTGGGGCAGTGTGGGGCTGATTGCGGCTGGGTTGGCGGTGGCCGTGGTGTTCGGCTTGAGCACCGTGCGCATCATTGCCGGCCAGTTGGGGGGGGAACCGGAACAAGCCAAGCAAGTCGCCCAGCGGGTAGGCGCGGGTGACTTGAGTGAACCGATTGCCCTGAGGCAAGGCGACAGCGCCAGCATGATGGCGCAACTGCAGTTCATGCAAAGCAGCTTGGCCAGTGTGGTGCAGGAGGTGCGCCACGCGGCTGAAGCCGTAGCCAACGCAAGTACCGAAATTGCCCAAGGAAACCAAAGTCTGTCTGAGCGGACCGAACAGCAGGCCAGCGCTTTGCAAGAAACAGCTGCGTCCATGGGCGAACTGGGCAGCACGGTGCGTGTAAATGCGGAGCGCGCAGTCCATGCCGACAATCTGGCGCGCACCGCATCCCAGGCTGCGTCACAAAGTGGCGAGGTAGTGTCAGAAGTAGTGCAAACCATGCACGAAATCCATGACAGCTCCAAGCGGATTGTGGAAATTATTGGTGTGATTGACGGCATCGCATTTCAAACCAACATCCTTGCTTTGAACGCTGCGGTAGAGGCGGCGCGCGCCGGCGAGCAGGGTCGCGGCTTTGCAGTGGTGGCATCCGAAGTGCGTTCGTTGGCCGGCCGCTCCGCCCAGGCTGCCCGGGAGATCAAGGCGTTGATAGGCGCTAGCGTAGACCGCGTCGAAAAAGGCAATGCCCTCGTGAGCCGGGCGGGCGAGACCATGACCACGGCAGTGCAGTCGATTCAGCAAGTGACCCACGTCATCAGTGAAATCAGCGCTGCCAGCAAAGCGCAAAGCGAACATGTAGAGCAAGTCGGCCAGTCCATCGCCTTGATGGACCAGTCCACCCAACAAAACGCCGCCATGGTGGAAGAAATTGCGGCTGCAGCCGGAGGTTTGCGTCATGAAGCCAAGCAATTGGTAGAGGCTGTCTCCACCTTCAAGTTGGGGGGCGGCCCCGCGTTGGAGCACCGCTCCAACATGCGCCTGCTCGCGAGTTCTTAAGAACAAACTCATGCGTTTTTTGAGCGATTGAGAGCGCAACTACAACCTAGAATTCACGCATGCCTGTAAAAACAACCCGCGTACTTTTTGTATCCAAGAACAATGCGGCAAGGAGCCTTCTGGCCGAGGCTTGCCTCCGGCAGTTGGGGGCACAGAGTTTTCAGGTTTTTTCTTGCGGCGTACCCGGTCGCATTGCCGACAAAGCCGACAGCACAACACTGGCTACCTTGGCAACTGCTGGCTTTAAAACCACTGGCCTGCAACCCAAGGACTGGACCGAGTTCAGCCGCCACGGCTCCAAGCCCATGGACATCGTGATTTCCCTGGACGCTGAGACCAAGAGCGAGCACCCCAGTTGGCCAGGCCAGCCGGAGACCGCGTTGTGGGACTACGCGCCATTAGATAAGCGCAAAGGCGAGACACATAGTGACCGCGATATCCGCACCATCCAAACCCTGCATTCACTACGCCGGCGCATTGAGCTGTTGGTGAGCTTGCAGCAAAAAGTACGCAGCCATGCAGACCTGCGGCACGACATCCGGGACATGGCGCACCTGTAATCTAGCTTTAGTTGATTGCTATAAAATTAGTAGCTATCCGCACTTATTCTACGGGCGCTAGAAGCCCGAAACACGCAGAGTCCGACCTCAAGCCGCCCCAATATTCGGGATCAAGCCGCCTACCGGCTGCCCATTTTTCAACGCAGCGGTAAACGCCAGCATCCGGTCGATCGGCAGGCGCGCGCGGTCGAGGTAGCGGGCCTCCACATGGACTTCATTGAGGCCATGTTCCAGCACACGGGCCACCCCCGCAAGGCCATTCATGGCCATCCAGGGGCAGTGTGCGCAGCTCTTGCATGTGGCGCTGTTGCCCGCGGTGGGGGCTTCGATAAATGTTTTGCCGGGGTTGAGCGTGCGCAGCTTGTGCAGCATGCCGTTGTCAGTGGCCACGATAAAAGTGTCAGCGTCCAGAGTCTGCGCAGCCTTGAGGATGGCGCTGGTCGAGCCCACGGCGTGGGCCAAAGCCACCACCTCTTTGGGAGACTCGGGGTGCACCAGCACTTTGGCTAGGGGGTGCTCCTTGATCAGCGCCTCCAGCTCAAAGGCCTTGAACTCGTCGTGCACGATGCAGGCGCCTTCCCAGAACACCATATCGGCACCGGTTTCGCGCTGGATGTAGCCACCCAAGTGCTTGTCGGGCGCCCACAAAATCTTCTGGCCTTTGTCTTTGAGTGCTTTGACGATTTCCAGCGCACAGCTGCTGGTCACCAACCAATCGGCACGCGCCTTCACGGCCGCGCTAGTGTTGGCGTAGACCACCACGGTGCGGTCGGGGTGGGCATCGCAAAAGGCGTTGAACTCGCTAATGGGGCAGCCCAGGTCCAGCGAGCAGGTGGCGTCCAGGTCGGGCATCAGCACCGTCTTGTGGGGCGACAAAATTTTGCTGGTCTCGCCCATGAACTTCACGCCTGACACCACCAGCGTCTGCGCGCTGTGATCGCGGCCAAATCGGGCCATTTCCAGCGAATCGCTCACCAGGCCACCGGTTTCTTCGGCCAGGTCCTGCAGGTCGGGGTGCACGTAATAGTGCGACACCATGACCGCGTTCTTTTCCTTGAGCAGGCGGCGGATAGTGTCTTTGAGCGCGCTGCGCTCGTCCGCAGTGGGCTCCACAGGCACCCGGGCCCAGGCATGTTGGGTGGAGCAAGCCGGTTGCTCGTACTCGACGTCGATTACGTCACTGGCGCTCATCACAGGTCCTCGAATCGCATGGAGAAATCGGTCGCCCTGACGTCTTTGGTCAGCGCGCCAATGGAGATGCGGTCTACACCGGTAGCGGCAATCGCCCGCACGGTGTCCAGGTTCACACCGCCAGACACTTCCAAAATCGCGCGTCCGGCGTTGATGGCCACCGCCTGCACCAACTGAGCGAGGGTCATGTTGTCCAGCAACACCATCTTGGCGCCGCAGTCCAGCGCTTCGCGCAGTTGATCCAGCGTCTCCACTTCCACCTCAATGAATTTGGCGGTAGCGGCAAACTGGGTGGCGCGTTGCAGGGCTGCGGTCACGCCACCAGCGGCGGCGATGTGGTTTTCTTTGATGAGCACGGCATCATGCAAGCCGATGCGGTGGTTGGTGCCGCCACCGGTTTTGACGGCGTATTTCTGCGCCAGCCGCAGGCCGGGAATGGTTTTGCGGGTGTCCACGATAGCGGCACGGTTGCCGGGCACTTCGTTGACTGCGTCCACAAAGGTGGCGGTTTTGGTGGCCACAGCGCTGAGCAGCTGCAAAAAGTTCAGTGCGGTGCGCTCCGCGGTCAGCAGCGCCTGGGCGTTGCCTTCCATCTCGACCACCACTTGGTCTTGCTGGCAGCGCTGGCCTTCACGCACGTGCCAGATGATGGCGGCAGACGGGTCCAGGGCGCGCACAGCCGCAGTGGCCCAAGGCTCGCCGCAAATGACGGCCGACTCGCGGGCCAGGACGCGCGCACGGGCGCGGCGGGTGGGGTCTATCAGGGAAGCGGTCAGGTCGCCCGCGCCCACGTCTTCAGACAAAGCGCGCGCCACATCAGCTTGCGCCAGGGCAGCAATGTCGGCAGAAGAAAAGTCAAAAGTGCTCATACATCCGAGGATAACCCGCCTGCCTTGCACCGGGATTGCAGCCACAGGGCATGCCAGAATGCACTCTCTTTTGACTCGCGCACTCGAGGCCCCCATGAAACATGGTTTTTTGAAAGCATTGTTCGCGTTGGCGTTCATCTGGCACGCCACGGCAGGCGCGCAAGCCATTAGCAAGGAAGAATCAGAACGCATCTGGGCGGAAGCCAAAGCGGCTGCCCAGGCGGGCCCGGCGCAAATTCCGCTCCACGTGCAGGACACCGTGCAAGGCACCTTGGCACTGCCTGCGGGCCACACCTACATTCCCCAGCCCCACGCCACCAAAGTGCTCAATGCCATGGGCAACCCCGGCAATGACGAACGTCTGCAGGGCCTGGTGTTCCCCGATGGCGATGCGCCCTGGTTCATGACCATCCGCTTTGAGCGTTCAGGCTACGTCAAAGACGACGACGCCAAAAACTGGAATGTGGACGAGCTGCTGCAAAGCTACAAGGATGGCACCGAAGAGGCCAATGCCGAACGCGTAAAGATGGGGGTGGCTGAGCTGGAAATTCTGGGCTGGGCCCAAAAGCCTACGTATGACGCCACCACCCACCGCCTGGCCTGGGCCATGTCGTCCCGCGACAAAGGTGCTGCCGAGAATGAGCCCCAAGGCGTGAACTACAACACTTTTGCCCTGGGCCGTGAAGGCTACTTCAGCATGAACCTGGTGACTGACCTGAACGTGCTGCCCACCTACAAACCCGCCGCCCACGCGTTGCTGGACGCAATGCAGTTCGCCGAGGGCAAGCGCTACGCCGACTTCAACGCCAGCACCGACCGCGTAGCCGAGTACGGTCTGGCCGCCTTGGTGGTGGGGGCTGTGGGCAAAAAACTGGGGCTGTTTGCCACGCTGGCCGTGTTTCTGGCCAAGTTCTGGAAAGTAGCGGCCATTGCGGCATTGGCGTTTGGAGGCGGCATCCTGAACTGGTTCAAGAAACGCAAAGCCAAATCCGCCGACGCTGAGTTCGCCAACACGGTGATGGTGGACCGCGATGCCCCTGAACGTACCCTACCTCAACCCCTGGCCCCGCACCCGCACGCCGACCAGGTACGCACCGGCCAAAGCGGTGACAAGGCCTGAGGCACAGGCAGCCGCTAAAATGCAGCCAACAAGGACATTGCCATGAACATCTTCCGCCGCCCCGATTACCGCTCTGAAGCCACCCAGTTCATCGACCAGCTCAAGGTCGCCAAGCCGACGCTGGAAGCCGAGCAGCGCAAGGGCCGCGCCCTGCTGTGGGACAAAGTGGTGGACCGCATGGCTTGGAAGGGCTTTCGCAGCGCCCAGGTTGCGCAGAAGCCTTACGTCTACCAGACCAAGAACGATTAAGAGCCTTTTCAGGCCCTGGCGCCCGCCGAATCTGCGCGGGCAGCTCCTGATTTCATAGCATCATGACCTCCAGCACCGAAGGCGTTTCCTCCGGAGCCGCCGAACTCGGGCACATGCCTGACGTGGTGGATCAGGTGGCGTTGGCGCGCCTGTATGGCGAACCCCTGTTCGCCATGCCGCAGGACCTGTACATCCCCCCCGATGCGCTGGAAGTGTTTCTGGAGGCCTTCGAAGGCCCGCTGGACCTGCTGCTCTACCTGATCCGCAAGCAGAACTTCAACATCCTCGACATCCCCATGTTGAGCGTGACCAAACAGTATCTGGTCTACGTAGACCAG
>RFQA01000370.1 GCA_009925925.1 Betaproteobacteria bacterium | reverse complement strand
GCGTTCTTGATTAGCGCATTGACGACTGTCTGCGAGTCTTTTCCATCGAGCTTGACTAGCATCACGTACCGCGTCTGACGCTCGACCAGTGTTGCAATCTGGCTATTGCCACTGCCAAAGACTAGGTCACCTTCCCAGTGACCAGGTACGGCTCGATCCTCAATGCCGGGTGGCCGCTCGCTTATCGAAACGGCATCGACGATCTGTCCGTGGATTGCCGTCTTCTGCGTGTAGTGACGAGACCGACGCATGCCACGAGTACGCCTCAGATGAGCCAGAAGCTCCTTCTTCAAGGCGCCACGTGCTTGGATGAACAGGCTGCGGTAGATGGTCTCGTGTGACACGTGATGGCTTTCGTCGCGCGGATAAGTATGCTTGAGCCAGCCTGCGATCTGTTCCGGTGACCAGAGCAACCGTAGCTTGTGAGCCACGATCCGGGCCAAGGCACGGTTCTCGCTCAGTTTGCAGCGCTTGGGGCGTCGCGCACGACTCCAAGTCGCTTCGTCTGCCTGGCTAGCACGGTAGTCCTCGCTGCCACCATTGCGCTTGATTTCTCGACTGATCGTTGATGGTGCTCGGTTGAGTCGGCAGGCGATCGATCGAATCGACTCACCCTTGACCAGGGCCCTTGAGATTTCTTCGCGCTCTGCCAATGTCAAAGCTGTCAATGCACGTGATCGCTCAGCTGGCCGGAACCCACCTGTCTGCGCAAGTATTCGGTGAATCGAGGTGTGAGGTCGATCAAATAGCTTGCCGATCTCATGCAGCGTGGCGCCTTGCTTCCAACGCTCCCACATCAACGCTTTCTGGCTATCTGAATAGTAGATCCGTGGTCGCCGTTTCATTTGCAACATTCCTTCCGCCTATGCGGTGGTTAGTGTGTTGCAACGACCGGTTGAATCCGCCGCCTGGTGCGGACATTGGCGAATGACTGCTTTTGGCGCGACGTCCCCCCGGAATTGAGTAGCAGTTGAGCTTGGAGTCCAATCCCATGAAACAGGAGATTGGACGTGAAGAAGAGATTTACAGAAGAACAGATCATTGGCTTCCTGCGCGAAGCTGAGGCGGGTTTGGCGGTAGCCGAGCTGTGCCGCAGGCACGGCTTCTCAGAGGCCAGTTATTACCTTTGGCGCAGCAAGTTTGGCGGCATGAATGTGTCAGACGCCAAACGGCTCAAGGAACTGGAAACAGAGAATGGGCGGCTTAAGCGCTTGCTTGCAGAGGCGATGCTTGAGAACGAGGTGACGAAAGAAGCCTTGAGAAAAAAGTGGTGAGCGCACCGGCCAGACGCGAACTGGTGCGCCACATGATCAGCCATGGCTTGAGCGAACGCCGCTCTTTGCGAGTCATCGGCATGAGCGCTAGTGCATTGCGTTACGAGCCCGCTGAAGACCGAAATTGCGCACTCAAGGACAAGATCATCGCCCTGGCCCAGCGCCATCGTCGCTACGGCGCCGGCATGATCTATCTGAAGCTACGCCAGGCCGGTGAACTCGTCAATCACAAGCGCGTAGACCGTCTGTATGCCGAAGCAGGCCTGCAGGTGAAGAAGCGCAGGCGCAAGAAGATTCCGATTACAGACCGCCATCCTCTGGAGCGCCCCACTGAAGCCAACCAAGTGTGGTCCATGGACTTCGTGTTCGACCGTACTGCCGAGGGACGCAGTATCAAGAACCTGAC
>RFQA01000369.1 GCA_009925925.1 Betaproteobacteria bacterium | reverse complement strand
AACTGCCCCGGCGCCAGGATAGGGTCCACCCCCACCTGAATCGTCGATTTGGGCAGGAACTTGCCCTCGAGCAACAACTTGGAGAGCGGGTTCTCAATGCGCTGCTGGATAGCGCGCTTCAAGGGCCGCGCACCGAACACCGGGTCGAAGCCCACCTTGGCCAGCTCGGCCACCGCAGCGTCGCTCACTGCGAGCGTCAGGTCCATCTTGGCCAGACGTGCCATCAGCGTGGCCAGCTGGATCTTGGCAATAGAGGCGATGTTGGCGGCGTCCAGCGAGTGGAAGACCACGGTCTCGTCGATCCGGTTCAGGAACTCGGGGCGGAAGTGGTTTTTCAACTCGCCGGTGACTGCTTCTTTCACGTCTTCGTAGTCCTGCCCCACCATGCTCTGGATGAGTTGGCTGCCGATGTTGCTGGTCATCACGATCACGGTGTTTTTAAAGTCCACGGTGCGACCCTGGCCGTCGGTCAGGCGGCCATCGTCCAGCACTTGCAGCAGCACATTGAACACGTCGGGGTGGGCTTTTTCCACCTCGTCGAGCAGCAGCACGGCATAGGGTTTGCGGCGCACGGCTTCCGTGAGGTAACCGCCCTCCTCATAGCCCACATACCCCGGAGGCGCACCGATCAAACGGGCGACCGAATGCTTCTCCATGAACTCGCTCATGTCGATGCGCACCAGGTGCTCTTCGCTGTCAAACAAAAATCCGGCCAGCGCCTTGCACAGCTCGGTCTTGCCCACGCCCGTGGGGCCGAGGAACAGGAAGGAACCGGTAGGCCGGTTCGGGTCCGACAGGCCCGAGCGGGAACGGCGGATGGCGTTGGACACAGCCGCAATGGCTTCTTCCTGCCCTACCACGCGGTCGTGCAGCTTGCCTTCCATTTGCAGCAACTTGTCGCGCTCGCCCTGCATCATCTTGGCCACCGGAATGCCCGTCGCGCGGCTCACCACTTCAGCAATTTCCTCCGCACCCACCTGGGTACGCAGCAAGCGGTTGGCGCCGCCTGCTGCCGCTTTGCCGGCTTCCTGGTCCTGGGCTTCCTTGAGGCGCTTTTCCAGCTCGGGCAGTTTGCCGTATTGCAGCTCGGCCACCTTGGCCAAGTCGCCCTTGCGGGTAAGGCTCTCGATCTGGGTGCGCAGCTTGTCGATCTCTTCGCGCACCTGGGCGCTGCCTTGGGCGGTGGCTTTTTCGGCCTTCCAGATTTCGTCCAGATCGGCGATCTCTTTTTGCAGGCTGTTGATCTCTTCGTTGATCAAATCAAGCCGCTTTTGAGAGGACTCATCTTTCTCCCTCTTGACGGCCTCGCGCTCGATCTGCAGCTGGATCAGGCGGCGGTCCTTCTTGTCCATGATCTCAGGCTTAGAGTCCAGCTCGATCTTGATTTTGGAGGCCGCCTCGTCAATCAGATCAATGGCCTTGTCCGGCAAAAAGCGGTCGGTGATGTAGCGGTGGCTCAGCTCGGCAGCCGCCACAATGGCCGGGTCGGTGATGTCCACGCCGTGGTGCACTTCGTAGCGCTCTTTGAGGCCGCGCAGAATAGCGATGGTGGCTTCCACCGTGGGCTCGCCGACCAGAATCTTCTGGAAGCGGCGCTCCAGCGCGGCATCCTTCTCGATGTACTTGCGGTACTCGTCCAGGGTGGTGGCGCCCACGCAGTGCAGCTCGCCACGCGCCAGCGCGGGCTTGAGCATGTTGCCGGCATCCAT
>RFQA01000368.1 GCA_009925925.1 Betaproteobacteria bacterium | reverse complement strand
AGCGCTCCTGATACACCTCGCGCTCCACATCGGTAACGCCCGCGCCTGACTGGGGCGCAAGCTCCGCGGCACGCATATGCAGGAGCTGGGCCGCGTAATTCCACTCATAAAGCGCCTCGCGCTGCTCCAATCCGTCGTAACACTGCAGACGAATGAGGGCGCGCTCCAGCGCGACTGCCAGTGCCTTGGCAAGCTCGGTCTTGCCAACTCCGGGTTCGCCCTCCAACAGCAAGGGCCGCTGCAACTTGAGTGCGAGATACACGGCGGTTGCCAAACGTCTGTCAGCGAAATAACCGGCAGCCTGCAATGCAGATGACAACGCATCCACGGAAGAAAACACCTTCATGGGAACCTTTTTGCTGTGAAGACGAAACAGCCCCGCAGCCAAAAGACAGCGGGGCTGAACTGGTCCCAAAATCAGCTTAAGAGCTTAGCGACGGCGCGCTGCGTTTGCACGCTGATGAGATTGGCTCGGTAGGCAGCCGAAGCGTGAATATCGGCGTTGAGGTCGCTGTCGTCAATCTTGACCGACGCAGCAGACTCTACGCTGAAGTTCTTGTTCAGCGCGTCTTCCAATGCCGTATGGCGAAACACGAAAGATCCTGCACCAGTGACCGCCACACGAACGCCATGATCCGTTTGCGCCAGGTAGACGCCCACCAAAGCAAAACGGGAGGCGGGTTGGTTGAACTTCATGTACACACTGCGTTTAGGAATTGGGAAGCTGATCGCCGTTATGAGCTCACCGTCTTCTAAAGCGGTTGTGAAAGTACCCAAAAAGAATTCATCGGCCGCAATAGTTCGCTTGTGGGTGTGGATGGTGGCCCCCAAGGCCAGCACCGCACTGGGGTAACAAGCCGCGGGGTCGCAGTTAGCCACGGATCCCCCCAACGTGCCCATGGCCCGGATTTGCTTGTCTCCGATATGCGCAGCCAAATCGGCCAGTCCAGGAATGGCCTCTCTGACGATGGGGCTGTTGGACACATCGATATGCCGGGTCATGGCGCCGATCACAACGGCATGGCCTTCCCTTCGTATACCAGCCAACTCGGGTATGCCACTCAAATCAGCGAGGGATCCGGGTTGGGAGAGCCGCAACTTCATGGAGGCCAACAGGGTTTGCCCGCCAGCCAACACCTTGGTTCCACTGGCCGTCAAATCTGCAGCCGCTTGTAGCGTCGTGGGACGCTCGAGAGTAAATGCGTACATGGTCTTGTCTCCTGTGCTTATGCCTTGGCGGCTTGGATGGATTCCCACACGCGGTGCGGGGATGCGGGCATGTCAAAATCTTTAACGCCGACGTCGCGCAGTGCGTCGAGCACCGCGTTGATGACTGCGGGTGGCGAACCAATCGCGCCGGCCTCACCACAGCCCTTGGTGCCCAGGGGGTTGTGGGTGCAAGGGGTGCAGATGTTCTCGATCTTGAATTCAGGAAAGTCATCAGCACGGGGCATGGTGTAGTCCATGAAGGAGCCGGTCAGCAGCTGTCCGGTTTCCTTGTCGTAGACACAATTCTCGAGCAGCGCCTGTCCAATGCCTTGCACCAAACCACCGTGGACCTGACCTTCCACAATCATCGGGTTGATGATGGTGCCGAAGTCGTCTACCGCAGTGAACTTGTCGATACGGGTTTTACCGGTCATCGGGTCGATTTCCACTTCGCAGATATAGGTTCCGCTGGGGAAAGTGAAGTTGGTGGGGTCGTAGAACGCGGTTTCGTTCAGGCC
>RFQA01000367.1 GCA_009925925.1 Betaproteobacteria bacterium | reverse complement strand
ACGGAATACGCACTCGGTGAGATATTGAATCTCATCGTAGTCGTAAAACACGACTCGCCGGTGGCGGGTGAGCCCAAAGTTTTTATAGAGCATGTCTCCCGGAAAGATGTTCGCGGCAATGAGTTGACGAATCGCATCGCCGTACTCCCGAATCAGTCCCTCCGTCTCCTGCTCTGTCGCATGCTCAAGTGCCATATTGAGCGGTGTCATTCGGCGCTCAATGTAGACGTGTCGAATCACGATTCGATCGGGGGTCTCCTCTAGCATGCTCGGCGCAAGCAGTCGAATTCGCTCAAGAAGGCTGGGCTCAAAACGATCTCTCGGAAATTCCACGTTCGAGTACTCCCAGGTGTCGGCCATGCGGCCCGCCCGGTCATGCAGCTTGACGAGTTGATACTTCGAGACAATGTGCTCTCGAGAGACATCCTTCGACCGTTTGTCCTTAATGATTTTGAACACATAGGGAAAAGAGGGCAGCGTAAAGACGAGCATCACCAGCCCCTCAATGCCAGCGGCCAGGCAGAGGCGGTCGGAGGAGTGCTTGAGGTGATGCAGAAAGTCTCGATAGAAGAGGGTCTTGCCCTGCTTCTGCAGGCCAAGCATGGTGTAGAGCTCGCTCTTGGGCTTGTTCGGCATGATCGTGCGCAGAAACTGCACGGTGGCTGATGGCACCTCCATATCCACCATGAAGTAGGCGCGCGCAAAAGAGAAGAGCATCTGAACCGGCTCAATGCCAAAGAGGACTGAGTCAATGTGAAGGCGGCCCTGGGTGGTTCGAAGAATGGGCAGCGCGAACCCAATAGGCTCGCCATCGTTAACGATCCGGCCTATGACGTAGGCGCCCTTATTCCGAAAAAAGAGGCCGCGCAGCACATGAATCTGGAGATCGCCCTGGGTCTTAAAGGGCCTCGTCAGATCGTCGCAGGCCGCGCGAAGCACGAGTCGAAGGTCTCGGTCCACGTCTTGCCACGGACATGCAAGCCCAAGGTCCACGACAATGGCCTTCAGGCAGCGGCGAAGGCCAATCCTCTGGGGGTAGTAGACGCGATAGGACGGTGGATCGGAGTCGAGGTAGTCGGTTGCCACAGCCGGACGAACAAAGAGCATGTCGCTCAAAAAGTGCGAGCGATTGAGAAGGCGTGTGGCCACAGAGTTGAAAAAAGTCTCCGCAAGTTCAGGCTGGCGGTGATCGGTGAGCAGCATGATGTAGGCGCGCTTCACCTCACGCCACGATGTCTCGTCAAGGGCATCCGCATCGAACTGGGTCTCAAGCGCCTCGCCCGCCTCGCGCACGCGCTCGTCATAGAAGGCAATGCGCTCACGCGCGAGACGCCGAATGGCCTGATAGTCACCTGACTCAAAGCAGGCCTTGGCCTGTTGGGCGTTGAATCGAAATCGCCTGTAGTGACTCTCGAAGCCCTCCAGAATGAGTCGGGCAATGGCCTGAGCGTCCATCTAGCGCTGCAGAGAAAAGCCCTGTGTCACGCGAGAGCGATCTCGCGCGATGCTAAAGATGAGCCCAAGGCCAATGCCGAGCGTGACCATCGCGGTTCCACCGTAAGAGATGAATGGCAGGGGCACCCCAACAACAGGAAGGATGCCTGTGACCATGCCCAGATTGACAAAGGCGTAGGTAAAAATCATGAGCGAGAGGCTGCCCGATAGAAGGCGGCTGAAGATGGTGGGCGCCCCAATCGCAATCCAGAGCCCCCGAAGCACAACGCCAAGGTAGAGGATGA
>RFQA01000366.1 GCA_009925925.1 Betaproteobacteria bacterium | reverse complement strand
CCATGGGCTTGCAATATGCGCAAGCCCATGGTGCGGTCGGGCCGCACTTGATAGGGCGGGTACACCTTGCCTTCGTGGTCTTTGGATACCAATGGGTACTCCTGTGCATTAATTTACGTTAGTGTAAATTAATAAACGCGCCACCGCAAGGGGGTTTCAGTCCTTGTGGGGATTTTCTCTTTGTAAGGCTTGCATTTGATACCTGCGCTGGCCGCTGGATGCAGAAAAAATATTTTTTACATCACGTAGATTTTTTACGGGGCTGCGAGGGTCTAGCCACTCGCGCTGGTGCCGTAAGCGCACTTGGTTCACCCGCCCTCTGGTGCATGGGCTGCAGGCCCTGGCTTAGCATGGCGAAATAGGTATCAATGATGCTGTCAATAGGCGCCGACTTGCGTGGGTTGTACCAGCGCGCCAGCCAATTGCACATGCCCAAAATGCCAAAGGCAATCATCTTGGAGTCGCCCAGGTCAGAGATTTCGCCTGCCGCCTTGCCCTCATCGATCAAGCGCGTCCACATGGACTCGTAGTCTTTCCAGACACGGCGCATCGCTACGTGCAATTCTTCGTTGCCGCCCATCACGCCATCGCGCAAGAAAATCGTCATTTCCAGGCAATGGCGGTCAAAGCGCTGCAGGTGGTTGCGGATCGCCAAGCGAAGTTTTTCCTGTGCAGGAAGGGTTTGCGATAGCACCGCCTGCATACCATCGATCAAGCCACTGGTTTGCGGGCCGACGATGGCAATCAATATTTCGGTGCGGCTGCGAAAGTAGTAATACAAGGCCTCGCGCTTGATACCCACCGCCTGCGCCACATCGTCCAGCGAGGTGTAGGCATAACCTTTTCGGTCGAATAAGGCTGTGGCATGGCGCAATATCTCTTGGCGGCGCACGGCCGATTTACGCGGCTTGGCCGCTACAGTGGGTTTGTCAGCGCTAGGCATTTCGACCAATGCTAGCCGATGTCATTCAAACAGTTATGCCTGCCCTGCCGACAACGCGCGCAGCTTGAAGCGCTGGATTTTCCCGGTCGCCGTCTTGGGCAGCTCGGATACAAATTCGATCATGCGGGGGTATTTGAAAGGCGCCAGCCGGTCTTTCACAAAGGCTTTGAGGTCCTCGGCGCTGACTTGCTGCCCCGGTTTGCGCACCACATACGCCTTCGTTTTGGTCAGACCATCGGCGTCGAGCACGCCTATAACCGCCGCCTCGAGCACTGCCGGGTGCGCTATCAGCGTGGACTCCACCTCAAAGGGCGAGACATAAATGCCGCTGACCTTGAGCATGTCATCGCTACGCCCGCTGTAGGTGTAGCTGCCGTCTTCGTTGCGCACATATTTGTCGCCGCTGCGGGTCCAGGCGCCCTGGAAAGTTTCCAGCGTTTTTTCCCGGTTGCCCCAGTACAACATAGCGGCGCTGGGGCCACGGATGAACAAGTCGCCGGTCTCGCCGTCGGGTACGTCCTGGCCGGTGTCATCACGCAGGGCGATGTCATAGCCGGGCACGGGCCAGCCGGTCGTGCCGTAGCGCACCTGGCCGGGCCGGTTGGAGAGGTAAATGTGCAACATCTCGGTAGAGCCGATGCCGTCAACAATGTCCACACCGAAATGGGCCTTGAACCGCTCACCGATGTCGGCAGGCAAAGCCTCGCCGGCCGATGAAACCAAACGCACTGCCATGGTCTTGGCGGCAGGCAACGCGGGTGAAGCCAGCATCGCGGCGAACAAGGTGGGAGCGCCAA
>RFQA01000365.1 GCA_009925925.1 Betaproteobacteria bacterium | reverse complement strand
CGCAGTTCAAGGCAACACCGCCTTTGTCTTGCCTCAAGTCAAGACGCGATGACCCGCAGCGGGACCGGGCGGTCTTATCGAAGGGCGCGGGCGTGCTCCACCAGCAGGCATTTGTCCTGCACACATTGCATGCCGGCCGCCTTCGCCTTGGCGATTGCGGAGTCGTTGCGGATGCCCAGCTGCAGCCAAATGGCGGGCGCACCGATGGCTAGAGCTTCATCCACCACCGGCGGCACGTCCTCGCTGTTGCGGAACACGTTCACCAGATCGATCTTCTCTGCGGCTGCAGCTTCGGTGAGGCTGGCGTACACCTTCTCGCCCAAGATCTCAGTGGAGGTGGCGCTGACATTGGGGTTGATGGGCACGATGCGCCATCCTTGGCGTTGCATGTATTGCGACACCTTAAAGCTCTCGCGGTGGGCTTTGGGTGAGAGGCCGACCACCGCCACGGTGCGCGGTTGGCTGACCAGGTCGGCAATGGTCTGGGTTTCAGATGCAGGCATGGCAGTGGGCAATGGGGATGAGGTGAAAAGGGCCGGCAATGGAGGGATAAGGCGCGAAGAGAGCTGCCGGGTTGGTAGAGACTTGTGCTGGCCTAGAGCTGCGCCACGGCTGCCAGCACTTCACCCGGCGTGAGGATTTCGGTCAGCACCACCGGCGGTTTGCCCGGCGCGTAGAGCACGTACACCGGTACTCCGCTGCGCCCCAGGGCTTGCAAGGCTTGGGTGATGGCGGGGTCGCGCCGTGTCCAGTCTGCACGCAGCAAGCGCACCTGCTTGGCCGCAAAAGCGGCCTCGACTTCAGCATTGGACAGGGTCGTTTTTTTGTTCACCTGGCAGGTGATGCACCAGGCGGCAGTGAAGTCCACAAACACCGGCTTGCGCTCTTGGAGCGCTGCTTGCACTGCCGACTCCGACCACGCTTGCCATGCCCCCGTTTGTGCCGCCGAGCCGTTGGCTGTTGCTACTGTAGCGACATCGGATTTCAAGCCAAATTGCCATGTAGCGCCCATGGAAATTGCGCCAGCAGCTATGGAAATGATAGTAAAAATGGTTTTCGCGCGACCGCCTTGGTGCAGTGCCCACGTCAGCAAGCTCAGGGATAGCAGCAAAAGCAGCAGGCTGGCCGCGCCATCGACTCCGCTCAAATGGCCCAGTACCCACACCAGCCAGACCACGGTCGCCGCCATGGGAAAGGCCAGAAAGTGCTTGAGCGTTTCCATCCACGCGCCGGGTCGCGGCAGCCAGCGGCCTACCTCAGGGAGCCAGCTAGCCAGCAGGTAGGGCAGCGCCAGACCCAAGCCCAGCGCTGCAAACAGCACCAGGGACTGCAGCCCCGGCAGTGTGATCGCATAGCCCAGCGACGCTCCCATGAACGGCGCGGTGCAGGGTGAAGCAATGGCCACGGCCAGCACACCGGACAAAAACGCCTCCGCTACCGGGTGGCGCAGCTGCATGCCGGCCAGTCCTGCGGGCAGCAGGTTGCCGATATGTAGCCAGCCGGCCAGGTTCAGTGCCAGCACGGTAAACAACACGGCCAGGCCGGCAATGACGGCAGGTGACTGCAGCTGGAAGCCCCAGCCCAGCTGCTCGCCACCCGCCCGCAGCGCCAGCAGCAAGCCGCCCAGCGCCATAAAGGAAAGCACCACACCGGCGGTGTACGCCAAGCCCTGCGCCCGCTGTTGGGCACGGGGTTGCCCGCCCTGCGCTGCAAAGCCCAGCACTTTGATGGCCAGCACCGGGAAGACGCAGGGCATCAGGTTCAAGATC
>RFQA01000364.1 GCA_009925925.1 Betaproteobacteria bacterium | reverse complement strand
AGCAGTTGCTTCAAAACGGTGGACGACACCAACGTGAGTCCCCAAGCGCCTATAAGTGAACCGCTAAAGCTCAAGCCGGCGGCGGGCAACCAAATGCGCCAGGGCATCTCAATGCGGCGGCAGAACTGCCAGCTCGCAAAGGCGGTGCCCCACACTGAGGCTGATTTGTTGGTCCCTAACATGGCCGCCGCTGGGGCACTGGGGTAGGCCACCAACAAGGCCGGCAGCAAAATAAGCCCGCCGCCACCCACAATAGAGTCCACAAAGCCAGCCAAGCCAGAGGCCAGCGTGATCCAAACAAGTTCCATGAATAAAAAAGCACCGGGGGTACCGGTGCTGTGGGACAGCCTACTTAGGGCGGCCTTTGGAGTTACGGGACGTCTTCCTCGGATCCGTAATTGGATGCAGCGGAGTTTACCCTCCCAAAACCAACTATTTGGCGCTGCAAGCCGGGCTTTTGCAGGGGTTTACCCTTGTGGCGGATTCAGGTTTTAGGTTGAAGCAGCAGCGCTTTGCATGATCCAACGCGCTGCGCGTTCGGCCATCATCAACACCGGCGCGTTCGTGTTGCCGCTGGTGATGGTGGGCATGACGCCCGCATCGACCACCCGCAGGCCTTGCACGCCACGTACCCGAAACTCTGTGTCCACCACAGCCATGGGGTCCTCGGCGCGGCCCATTTTGGTGGTTCCCACGGGGTGAAAAATGGTGGTGGCAATGTTGCCGGCCATGCGGGAAAGTTCGTCATCGGTTTGATAGTCAGCCCCTGGTTTGAGTTCTTTCGGCTGGTAGCGGGCCATGGCCGGTTGCGACACGATGCGCCGCGTGACCCGCAACGAATCTGCGGCCACCTGCTGGTCCTGCGCGGTACTGAGGTAGTTGGGCGCTATGGCGGGCGCATCTTCAAACCGTGGGCTGGCAATGTGCACAGTGCCGCGGCTACTGGGGTTGAGGTTGCACACACTGGCCGTAAAAGCGTTGTAGCGGTGCAGCGGCTCGCCAAAAGCGTCAAGCGACAACGGCTGCACGTGGTACTGCAGGTTAGGGTGCGCCAAGTCGGGCGAGCTGCGGGTAAAAGCCCCCAGTTGGCTGGGCGCCATGCTCATGGGTCCGGTGCGAAACACAGCGTATTCCAGCGCAATATTCAATTTGCCCCACCAGTGCCGCGCCAAGGTGTTGAGGGTTTTGACACCCTGCACCTGGTACACCGAGCGGATTTGCAGGTGGTCTTGCAGGTTGGCGCCCACGCCGGGCAAATCCACCTTAACTTCCAAACCCTTAGACCGCAGCAGCTCGCCCGGGCCAACCCCAGACAGCTGCAAAAGCTGGGGTGAGCCTATGCTGCCGGCGCACAAAATCACTTCTTGGGTGGCGTGCGCGCTGACAAGCTCTTGGCCCGTCCAGACCTGAACACCGGTACAAAGTTGTGAGATTGGGTTTGAGGCTAAGTTTGATGCAGCAGGCTCCAGCAACAGCCGAGCCACTTGCGCGCTGGTCCAAATTTCGACATTGGGCCGCCCATAACAGGTGGGGCGCAAAAAGGCTTGCGCAGTATTCCAGCGAAAGCCCTTTTTCTGGTTCACCTCAAAATAACCCACGCCTTCATTGTCGCCACGGTTGAAATCATCGGTGGCGGGCACTCCGGCCTGAACAGCGGCTTGAGCAAATGCGTCCAGCACGTCCCAGCGCAGACGTTGGCGCTCTACCCGCCATTCGCCACCGGCGCGGTGGTGCTGCATGAGCTGCTCCCACAGGCCGAGGGAGTCATCA
>RFQA01000363.1 GCA_009925925.1 Betaproteobacteria bacterium | reverse complement strand
GTAGATCGGACGAGTGTTCGTGATGATGAGCGACACGCCTTTGAGCAACATCATCATGCCCAGGGTCGCAATAAAGGGCGGAACTTTCAGTTTGGTAATAGCAAGTCCCGACAGGGCGCCGCAGACACACCCCATACCAATTGCCAGCACAATGCCCAGCGGCATCGGCAAGCCCAGGTTCACCATAAATACCCCCGCCATCACAGCACAGAAAGTCATCAGCACGCCCACCGACAGGTCGATCCCCGAGGTGATGATGATGAAGGTACTTGCGATCGCCAGAACTCCGATCACAGTGGTCGATTGCAAAATGCCGATGATGTTGTCCTGCGTCATGAAGGCGTCAGGCTTGAGCACGGTGAACACCAGAATCAGCGCAATCAGGCTGGCGAAGGCCAGCAGTTTCTGCTTGGCCTGCCCTCCTCCCGCACGGACTGGATCTGTAGAGTCTTTCTTGGCATTCATATCGCTGTTCTGTCCCATTCGAAATAAGTCTGATCCATGGTTGACACTCAAGCCGCCATGGTTTCCCTGCGCGTGGCGAGTTCCATCAGGCTTTCCTGAGTGGCTTCATCGCCGCGCACCTCACCGGTAATCCGTCCTTCGCACATCACCAGGATGCGGTGGCTCAGCAGCAGCACCTCCGGCAACTCGCTGGAGATCACCACAATCGCCCGCCCTTGTGCGGCCAAATCATTCAGTAACTTGTAGATTTCGCTTTTGGCCCCCACATCGATACCGCGCGTGGGCTCATCAAAAATCAGTACTTCACAGTCCTGCACCAGCCATTTCGCGATCACCACCTTCTGTTGGTTACCGCCGGACAGCAACTTGGACATCTGGTGAATGGAGGGCGTCTTGATGCGCAGCTTTTCCACCATCGTGCGGGAAACATCGGCGATGGCACTTTGGTTCAAGAAAACGCCCCAACGTAACCAGCGTGACAGACTAGGCAGAGTAATGTTGGCCGCTACGTCCATGCCGGTAGCCAAACCGAAATGCTTGCGGTCCTCCGACAAGTAGCCAATCCCTGCATTCACCGCATCTTTCGGTGAACGCAATAGCACTGGCTTGCCGGCGACACGTACTTCCCCCGAATCCACGGGGTCCGCACCGAATACGGCACGTGCCACTTCAGTACGACCCGCACCCATCAGACCGGCAAAGCCCAGAATCTCGCCCCGGCGTACGCGAAAACTCACATCCCGGATGGCGCGACCGCGGTTGAGCCCCAACACCTCCAACAGCACCTCATTGGCAGAGGTATCGGGTATGTGCTTGTCTGATTGCTCCAGCTGGCGCCCCACCATCATCGCAATCACTTGCGACATGGGTGTATGTGCGGGTACGGTGTCGATGTAACTTCCGTCCCGCATCACGGTGATGCGGTCTGCAATGCGTTGAATCTCGTCCATCTTGTGCGAGATGTAGACGATGCCAACACCTTCACTCTTGAGCTGCCGGATGATGCGGAACAGCTCTTCAATCTCTGCATTGTTCAATGCGGCGGTCGGCTCATCCATGATGAGCACACGCGATTTGAAGGAGAGTGCTTTCGCAATTTCCACCATCTGCTGTTTGGCCACCGTGAGGTCTGCAATCCGGGTCGATGGCTCCATGCGCAGATTCAGGCGCGTAAACAATGCATGCGTATCCTCGTTGAGTTTGGCCTCGTCCAGCAACCAACCTCCCGCCTTGCGCGGCTCACGCCCGAGAAAGATGTTTTGTGCCGCTGTCAAATGCGGCATCAGATGCAGCTCCTGGTGAATGATGCCGATGGCCAGCGAC
>RFQA01000362.1 GCA_009925925.1 Betaproteobacteria bacterium | reverse complement strand
GCGAGTTCACTGCCCATGCTTTCAAAGACAGCACCGGCCAGGGCGTTCATTTGGCCTTGGTCAAAGGCGAGTGGACCGCTGAGACCGTGGTGCCGGCCCGCGTACACGAACCCCTCTCTGTCCTGGACGCTTTGGAAGTCAACCGCAGCATGCACTCCTGGAGCCTGGATGCGGCACTGGCCCATATTGCCCAAGAAGGCAAAGGTGTCGTGGTCTTGCTCAACTGCGGCGAAAGCGGCGCCCAGCTGCTCGACCAGTTTGAGGGCACTGCCCGCGCTTCCCAGGCACCTGAACGCGGTCGCATGGACCTGCGCACCTACGGTATCGGCGCGCAGATCCTGCTCAAATGCGGTGTGCAAAAAATGCAATTGATGGGCAGCCCCCGCCGCATGCCCAGCATGACCGGCTACGGCCTGGAAATCACCGGCTACATCAGCAAATAATTCGAATCAAGGAACCACCCATGTTTGGCGCAGACAAAGGCACCGCAGCCTCCGACCGTTTGAACGGCAAAAAACTCAACATCGGCATCGTGCAGGCCCGCTTCAATGCGGACATCACTGATGCGCTGGCCAAGGCCTGCAAGACCGAACTGCTGGCCTTGGGGGTGTCTGACAAAGACATCGACCACGTCACCGTACCCGGCGCGCTGGAAGTGCCTGTGGCCTTGCAAGCCATGGCGGAAAAAGGCAAGTACGACGCATTGATCGCACTGGGTTGCATCATCCGCGGCGAGACCTACCACTTCGAACTGGTGGCCAATGAATCCGGCGCCGGTGTAACCCGCATTTCTTTGGACTACCAGTTGCCCGTGGCCAACGCTATCCTGACCACCGAAAACATGGAACAGGCCATTGCCCGCCAGACCGAAAAAGGCCGCGATGCGGCACAAGTCGCAGTCGAAATGGCCAATCTGCTGGAGAGCATTTGATGAGTGATATCCCTAGCAACTCCTCGGCCAAGCGCCCTCCCCGCCAGAGCCGCACCGGACTGACCGCCACCGGCGCACGCAAGGCCGCCAGCAAGTCGAACCGCACCCGCGCGCGCGAGTTTGCGCTGCAAGGCCTGTACCAAAGCCTGGTCGGGCGCAACGCGGTAGACGACATTGATCCCTTCACCCGGGATCTCGCCGGCTTCAGCAAGGCTGACGCTGTGCACTTTGACGCTCTGTTGCATGGCTGTGTCGCTGAAGCAGAAGCCTTGGATGCCCTCATCACCCCGGCGCTGGATCGCCCCATGAGCGAGATTTCGCCCATCGAGCACGCCATCATGTGGATAGGCGCGTACGAGATGAAGCACTGCCTGGACGTGCCATGGCGCGTGGTGCTGAACGAATGTATCGAACTTGCCAAAGAGTTCGGCGGCACAGACGGCCACAAATACGTCAACGGCGTGTTGAACGGCATTGCACCGCAGCTGCGCGCTATCGAAATTGAAGCAGAACGTAACAAGAAACCCGCCTGATCCGCAGAACTGCCCGCATGCACATTTCCTCACGCGCACAGAACATTGAGCCGTTTTATGTGATGGAGGTTGCCAAGGCAGCTTCTGCCTTGGCCGCACAAGTGGCGCACACCGATGCGCCCATGGTGTTTCTCAATATCGGTGAGCCCGACTTCACCGCACCACCCCTGGTGCAGGCAGCCGCGGAAAAAGCAATACGCGATGGGGTGACGCAATACACCGCAGCCACCGGACTGCCTGCGTTGCGCGAGCGCATTAGCTCCTGGTATGCGAGCCGCTTTGGAGTAGACATTGCGGCAGACCGCATTGTGGTGACCGCCGGAGCCTCAGCCGCC
>RFQA01000361.1 GCA_009925925.1 Betaproteobacteria bacterium | reverse complement strand
ACACGATCGCTTACCTCGGTTCGTTCCAACCGTTTAATTTCTCATCGTAGAAGTTCACGGTTCCTCGATTTGGAAATGACCAATAGGTAAGGGGTCCTGCGGCTCTCACTGATGCGGGCTCACCCAAGAGTAATCGGACTTCGTCAATACGCATATCTTTTTTTATAGAGCGCCAGTTTGCTAGAGATTTCCACCCATCAGCAGAAGCTATTGGTTTCGGTGCGTTACAGCCCTGAGGTCGTGGCCTATTTCAAATCTACCGGCGAAGGCTGGCAGTCGCGCATGGATGGCGTCTTGCAGCAATACGTTGCGCGCCATTCGCGGCGGCCCTGAACTCCAACTGACCTTCCTAGTGCCCGTACGTATCTACCTCGCCCCCATGGAGGGGCTTCTCGACTTTGTGTTGCGCGACATCCTGACCCGTGTGGGCGGGGTGGAGAAGTGCGTGTCGGAGTTCATTCGCATCACGCATTCGCTGATGTCCGAGAAGGCGCTCCTTCGCACCGTGCCCGAGCTGGAGTTCGGCGCGCGCACCTTTGCAGGCGTGCCAGTGTGGCCGCAGCTGCTGGGCTCAGACGCGCCCTGCATGGCTGAGAACGCAGCGCGCCTAGCCGAAATGGGTTCGCCCGGCATTGACCTGAACTTCGGCTGCCCGGCCAAGGTGGTCAACCGCCATGGCGGTGGTGCCACGCTGCTGCAAGACCCCGAAATTCTTCACACCATCGTGGCCGCCGTGCGCGCGGCGGTGCCAGTCCATATTCCCGTGACGGCCAAGATGCGCTTGGGCTACAACGACGACAGTCTGGCCCTGGACTGCGCCCGTGCGCTGGAGGCCGGGGGTGCTGCCGAAATCGTGGTGCACGCCCGCACCAAAGCCCAAGGCTACCGCCCACCAGCCTACTGGGACCGCGTTGCCGATGTGCGGGGTGCGGTGCAGGTGCCTGTCGTGGTGAATGGCGAAATCTGGAATGTGCAAGAAGCCCAAGCCGCCGTGGCGCAAAGCGGCTGCAACGCGCTCATGCTGGGCCGCGGCATTGTGGCTCGCCCTGCGCTGGCCCGCAGCATTCTGGCTGCCATGGGCACCGTAAAGGGCAGCATTGCCCAGCCAGGTGAGGATTGGACGTGGCAAGACCTGGGCCCGCTCATGCACGCCTTTTGGCAAGTGGCCAGCACCCGCCTGGAGCAAAAGCAGCAGGCCGGTCGTGTGAAGCAGTGGCTCAACCTGCTGCGCCGCCACTACCCCGAAGCGCAAGTTGCGTTTGACGAAATGCGCACGCTGGTCAAGCCCAGCGATGTGGATGCATGGATACGCAGTAGAGTCCCGCAGACATGAATATTCATCTCGGTTACCGCCCCGGTTGCATTGGCCGCATCGTTGAACTGCACGCCAGCTACTACGCCCGCACTGCCGGGTTTGGTGTTGCTTTTGAGGCCAAGGTGGCCTCTGGCTTGGCTGCGTTTTGCATGGACTACCAAGAGGGCCGCGACGGCCTCTGGCTGGCGGAGGAAGACGGTGTGATTCACGGCGCCATCGCCATCGACGGGTCGCACCACGAAACCAAGGGTGCGCATCTGCGCTGGTTCATTGCATCAGACGCTTCACGTGGCCAAGGCATAGGCTCGCAGTTGCTGACGGCGGCGCTGGAGTTTTGCGCTGCACGGGGCTACGGGCAGGTGCACCTGTGGACCTTTGAAGGGCTGCTGGCCGCGCGGCATCTGTATGAAAAACATGGCTTTGAATTAGCCCAAAGCCAGCCGGGGTCACAGTGGGGCAAAGAAGTGACCGAGCAGCTGTTTATAAAGAAAATAAGCCTCTAGCGCTCGTGGAATATGCGCGAGCAGCTACTGATTT
>RFQA01000037.1 GCA_009925925.1 Betaproteobacteria bacterium | reverse complement strand
GGCGTCTGCCTCAGACAGGGTGACGGGCAGTCGAATCTCGCGTGTCTGGTCTTTGATGCGCATGCTGGCCACCACATCGGGGCTGGCAGTGCTTCCGGTGATGCGGATGGCACGGATAGTGATCTTTGGGAAATGCTCTCCATCCAACAGGGTGGGGCGTAGCATGTTGGCTTTGGTGCCCGCTTTGGCATCTTCACTCACGTTGAGGGGAAAGTCTTCTCCCTCTTCGGCCCGGGCAGCGTTGTCATCGACGATCAATGTGTTGACCGGGACCTCAAGCTCAAACCCGGAGTTCTCCGCTGTGGCTCCGCGCCATATCTGCCCCTGCAGGTCGGCCGAGCTGATGACATGGTTGTGCCCCAGTCGCGCCATGGTGCCGCCCCGGTACACCAGAATGCGCAAGCGGGACTCAGTCGGTGCAATGCGGTAGCGCCTGGTGCTAGCGTCCAGCTGCGGAATGCCGGGCGGCCGTGCCTGTGTCGCCGCCTCGGGCACCGGAGTGCTTGGCGGAACGCGATCTGGCGCCGCCGTGCATGCGACCAGCAAGGCCGTGGTGGCGGCGAGAAAAGAAAAAGCGCGCAAGGGTGTTTTTGTGGCCATATGAGCTTTTGTTACATCACCGCACCCAAGGCCCAGGGCACAAACTCATTCTGGCCATAGCCGTGTAGCTCGCTCTTGGTTTTTCGTCCGGAGGCCGCTGCCAACATCTCCTGGAAGATGCGTTCACCCAGTTGTGCTACCGATTCCTGGCCGTCGATCACCGTGCCGCAGTTGATGTCCATATCTTCTTCCTGCCGGGCCCACAGGGCCTGGTTGGTTGCCAGCTTCAGGGACGGCGTCGGGGCGCAGCCATAGGCAGAGCCACGGCCGGTGGTAAAGCAGATCAGATTGGCCCCGCCTGCCACCTGGCCGGTGGCGGACACCGGGTCGTAGCCCGGGGTGTCCATGTACACAAAGCCTGTGGCCGTGATGGGCTGGGCGTACTCATACACATCCACCAACGGCGTCGTGCCGCCTTTGGCGATGGCGCCCAGGGACTTTTCAAGAATGGTCGTCAGCCCGCCGGCCTTGTTACCCGCGGAGGGGTTGTTGTCCAACTCCCCGTTATTACGGGCGCAGTAGTCGGTCCACCACTGCAAGCGGGCTTCGAGCTTGTCGGCCACGGCCTGCGATACGGCGCGTTGCAGCAGCAGGTGTTCACCGCCATAAATTTCTGGTGTTTCCGAAAGCACTGCAGTGCCGCCGTGTCGCACCAGCAGATCTACTGCAGCCCCCAGGCCGGGGTTGGCGCTGATGCCGGAGTAGCCATCAGACCCGCCGCATTGCAAGCCCACCATCAAGTGCTTCGCCGGCACTGGCACACGCTGAATGGCGTTGGCCTCAGGCAAGAGGCTTGTGACAACCTCGATACCCCGCGCCACTGTTTTGGCGGTGCCGCCCGTGTCTTGGATGTTGAAGGTCACCAGCTTGGCGCCTTCGCGCAAGCCCTCCTGGGCCAAGAGCCCTTGAATCTGGTTGGTCTCACACCCCAGCCCCACGACCAACACTGCCGCAAAGTTGGCGTGCCGCGCATAACCCGCCAGCGTACGTCTCAGCACTTGAAGGCTTTCGCCTTCGCTGTCCGTGGCGCAGCCCGCACCGTGGGTCAGGGCCACGACGCCATCGATCTGCGGGAAGTCCGCCAGCACTTCAGGGTGAATGTCCCGGCGGAAATGGTCTGCAATTGCGCGGGCAACCGTGGCCGAGCAGTTCACGCTGGTGAGCACTCCAATGTAGTTGCGGGTGGCTACACGGCCCCCGTTCGACAGATCTCCGCGCACGATGCCCTCAAACGTGGCGGGCGTTTGCACATAGTCCACGGGCCGCACATCGGAGCCTACTGCATGGCCACGGTCAAAGTGGCTGAAGGCCAGGTTGTGGGTGTGTACATGCTGGCCGGCTGCGATGGGCTGCGTGGCGACACCGATGATCTGGTTGTAGCGGCGCACCGACGCTCCGGTGGCTATGGCTCGTGTGGCGACCTTGTGCCCCGGTGGCACCAGGCCCGATACGGTGATGTGCTCAGACGCAATGCGGGTACCGCCCAGCAGCTGTTGTTTGGCGATGACCACATTGTCTTGGGGGTGGATGCGGATGACAGGGTTCATGGGGCTTGATGGCTCGTTGTGATTTCAGGTGTTTGGTTCCAGCCGGCAGAGAAGCGTTCGTGTGAGTGGTCCAAGTGGCCGCTCATGGCAGCACGCGCCATGTCGGGGTCATGCGCGGCAATGGCGTCGACCACGGCGCGGTGTTCATCCACCGCGGCTTTCCAGGTGGCTTCGCGCTCAAAGTGGCCGCCCAGTTTTTGGAACAGGGGCCCGTTGCGCTCGTCAAACAGCTGGGTGACCACGGCTTGCAAAGCGCTGTTGTCGCTGGCCTGCGCAATGCGGATGTGAAAGGCGCGGTCCCCGCGTATGGGCAGGGTGCGCGCGGCGATGTCGGCTTCCATGTCGCGCAGGGTTTCCAGCAGGTCGGGCACCAGAGTGGGGTCAGTGCTTTTGGCGGCCAAGGCAGCCAGCTCGCATTCGATGAGCTGGCGGGCGCGGATGATTTCCAGCGGGCCGGGTGCGTTGTCCAGCATGCGCACGCTTTCGCGGGCTATGACCACGATGCCCGAGCCCATGCGGACTTCGATCAGGCCTTCGACTTCCAGCGCGATCAGCGCTTCACGCACGGACGGGCGGGACACCCCCATCTTGGTGGCCAGATCGCGCTCTGCTGGCAGCTTGCTGCCCACCGCGAATTCGCCGGTCTGGATGAGTTGGCGCAGCTGATCCGCAATCTGGCGGTAAAGCCGGCGGGGCTCTATGGGTTGAAACGGCATAGGTCGATTGGCTAAAAGGTAAATTGGTAAGGCCAGTTGGCCGGATTGTGGGGTGATTGAGCCTCCAGAAGTTCTAGGGTTTTCCCGATCGGCCCTACAACGGCCGAAAAAAAACCGCCTCAGGGGCGGCTTTTGCTATGGATTCAGGAGCTACCGGCGCATATTGCACGTGCGCCAGAGGCAGATTTGACTACAAATCCAGCACCAAACGCGCGCTCTTCGATCTGGAGCAGCAGGGCAGGAACTGGTCGTTGGCAGCTTGTTCTTCGGGCATAAGGTACTGGTCGCGGTGGTCGGGTGTGCCGGATTTGACGCGGGTGAGGCAGGTGCCGCACACGCCTTGCTCGCACGACATGGGGATATCGATGCCACCCGCATGCAACGCCTCGAGTGCCGTCTGATCGGGCAGCACCTTGATGACTTTGCCGGTGCTGGCTATCTCCAGCTCAAAGCTGCCGTCATCTGCTTTGGCAGTGGGCGCGGCACCAAAGTACTCGCGGTGCAAGCGTTCTTCGGGCCATCCGGCGGCGCGGCCTGCGCTGAGCACCGCGTCCATAAAGCCTTGCGGGCCGCACACATACAGGTGTGTGCCTGCGGGGGCGCTTTGCAGGGTGGCGGCAATGTCCAGCTTTTGGGCCGCATCGCCATCGTCAAAGTGGTGGTGGCTGTGTGCGGCAAACGGTGCGGCGCTCAACCGGTCTACAAACGCCGTGCGCGCACGGCTGCGGCTGCAGTGGTGCAGGGTGAAAGAGCCGCCCGTCGCCGCCAGGTGTTCCGCCATCGCCAGCATGGGCGTGATGCCGATGCCACCGGCCAGAAGCAGGTGGTGGGGCGCCGCGCTGTCCAGGGGGAACAGGTTGCGCGGGGTGCTGATGTTGAGGGTGCTGCCCTCGGCCACCAAGTCGTGCACGGCGGTGGAGCCGCCGCGTGACGCGGCATCGCGCAGCACGCCGATCACATAGCGCTTGGTTTCGCTGGGCGCGTTGCTCAGCGAATACTGGCGAACCAAGCCGTTGGGAAGGTGCACGTCAATATGCGCACCGGCGGTGAAAGTGGGCAGGGTGCCACCGTCTGTGGCCACCAGCTCGAGGCTGCAGATGTCCTGTGCTTCGGTGCGCTTGGTCGCTACCTTGACCTGCAAACTTGCAGGCGTGCTCACTGGGGTCTGGGTGGGCCCGCTCATGCCGCCGCCTCTGCTGAAGCCGGGTTGCGCTCTGCGGCCACCACGCGGTCAATCACCTTGCGGGACTGCACGCCGCCGGTGTCGATGTTGAGCATCAGCAGCTTGCGATCGGGGTAGGCCAGCAGGTTTTGTTGCTGGCGCTCCAGCATCTCCCGGTCTTCGGCAAATATCTTGCCTTGGCCTTCGCGGATCTGGGCGGTGAGCGCCGTGTCTTGCGGCTTGAACTTGCGCGCCATGCCCCAGAAGTAGTGGATGGACGTATCTGTCTCGGGGGTGATGAAGTCCACCACCCAGCTGGCGGCCTTGAACTCGTCCGGCGCCTTGTAGCCGCCGTGGCCCTGCAGCGCCACGCCCACCTCAATCATGATGTGGCTGGGCGGCGTGAAGTGGCAGATCTGCCAGCGGTCCACCAGCTGGTCGTCGGGCAGGCCGTTCATGCGCAGCGCCATCTTCCAGAAGGGCGGCGCCTCAATGCCTTCCATATAGCGCTCGGTGATCACATGGTCGCCGTCCACTCGGGTTTGGCAGGGCACTTCGTCAATTTCCTTTTGGCCGATGCTGGTGCTGTGCACATAGGTTTCGTGCGTCAGGTCCATCAGGTTGTCGATCATCAGGCGGTAGTCACAGGCAATCTCGTACAAGCCGCCGCCGTAGCCAAACTGCGGGTTGCCCAGCCACTCAAACTTGGGGATGTCGGCCACGTCTGCCTTGGCGGCATCGCCGGGCCACACCCACACAAAGCCATGTTCCTCATGCAGCGGGAAGCTGCGGTTGGCCGGAAAGCCGCGCACGCGCTGGCAGGGCATGGACACGGTTTTGCCGTCGCAGCCCATGGCCAGGCCGTGGTAGCCGCACACCAGCGTGTCGCCCTCTACCTTGCCCAGCGAGAGCGGGGCGCCGCGGTGCGGACAGAAGTCCTCCACCGCCGCCGGCACGCCCGCGCTGTTGCGGAACAACGCCATGGGGATGTTGCAAATGCGGCGGCCCAAGGGGCGGTCGGTAGGGATCTCTTCGCTGCGGGCGGCAACGTACCAGGTGTTGAGAGGAAACATGGCTTGGCTCCTTGGATGGGAAATCTTCATTCAGTATGCTGAATGACGCAAATCATAGACCGAAGTCCATTCCACGGCTAGGGGCTGGGCATGAGGGTTTTCCCTCGAAACGTGATGAATCCGATGGCTGGTTGGGGTTGGGGTCGGGGGCTTTGGGCTATGCGCTGTCGGACGGCTGGTCCGACATATCGGCATCGTCCTCGGGGGCTGGCGTGTTCAAGTGCACAAACTTGCGCAGCAGGCGCAAAAACTCCTCGCGCTCGGCGGGCTCCAGCGCGTCCAGCAACTGCCCGTACATGGGTGCCACGCGCGGAAGCATCTCGGCCAGCACCGCCTCGCCCTCAGGCGTGAGGCGCAGGGCGCGCTGGCGGCGGGGCAGCAGCTCCCGCACGATCCAGCCTTTGGCATCCAGCCGCGCAGCAATGTCGGCAGTGGTCGATGTGTCCAGCGCCACCCGGTCCGCCAGCGTCACCTGGTCCATACCCGGCGTGTCTTGCAGCGCGCGCAACACTGCGTATTGCACCGGCGTGATCTGCTTGCCATGCGTTTTGGCAAACGTGCCCACCGCCAACTGATGCGCCCGCCGTATCAGGTGGCCGGGTTCGGCTTGCAGGGGGATAGAAGCGCTAGCGGCTGGGTGAGTGGTGGACTGCGAATCAGACATGGCGGGGCTGGGGTGAATGGGCAGGACTATACGGCAGTGTCTTCGGGGGGGCGCGATAGCACTGGTGAAGCGGTTGATCCTCATGTGGATCGACGTAATGCTATTGATTTAGTAGCTGCTTGCGCAGATTCCATGAGCGCTAGAGGCCGATTTGATGCCTAAACGCCTTCCACACGGCTCCCCGTCCGCCCCCAGCGCCGCGCAGCTTCTTCGGGCGTTTGGCCTTGCTCCATGAGCGCGCCCAGTGGCGCAAGCAGCGCTTGCAGGTCGGCTTCGTCAAACTTGATAGCGCCCTCGGCGTCGTGGCCGAGTACGCTGTCCGACAGTGCAAGTTTGCGGGCTTGCAGTTCCAGCATGCGTTCTTCGATGCTGCCTTCCACCACCAGTTTGTAGACGAACACCGGCTGGTCCTGGCCGATGCGGTGGGCGCGGGCGGTGGCTTGTTCCTCGACCGCCGGGTTCCACCATGGGTCCATGTGGATGACGGTATCGGCGGCGGTGAGGTTCAGGCCCACACCTCCTGCTTTGAGGCTGACCAGCAGCACGGGCACTTCTTGGTTTTGAAAACGCTGCACGGCGTCGCCGCGTTGAGCGGGGTGGGTGTTGCCGGTGAGGCTCAGGAAGGGCAGGCGCAGTGCGGAGAGCGCATCAGCAATCAGCTCCAGCAGCTCGGTGAACTGCGAAAACACCAGCACGCGGCGGCCTTCATCGACCAGCGGGACCAAAAGATCTGTGAGCGCATGCAGTTTGGCGCGCTCCGTGTCGGGCCCAATCTCACTGCCCTTGACCAAGAACGGGTCGCAGCACACCTGCCGCAGCTTGAGCAGCGCATCCAAGATGCTGATCTGCGCCCCGGCAAAGTTTTGCCGTTGCAGCACGCGGCGCACCTGTTTGTCGGCGGCGACGCGCACGCTTTCGTACAGCTCGCGCTGGCGGCCCTGAAGTTGCACGCGCTGGATGACTTCGGTGCGCGGTGGCAGCTCGGTGGCCACGTCTTGCTTGCGGCGGCGCAGGATGAAGGGGCGCACGCGCTGGGCGAGCAGGGCGGCGCGCACCGTCTCGCCGTTCTCTTCAATCGGTTTGCGCCAGCGGGCGGCAAAGCTGCGCTGGTCGCCCAGAAAGCCGGGCATCAGCCAGTCGAACTGCGCCCAGAGTTCGCCCAGGTGGTTCTCCAGTGGGGTGCCGGTCAGGCACAGGCGGTGGCGGCTTTGCAGCTGGCGCAGGGCGCGGGCGCTGCGGCTGGCCGCGTTTTTGACCATCTGCGCCTCATCCAGAATGACCAGATGAAAAGGCTGCGCGGCCAAAACATCGATGTCGCGCCACAGCAGCGGGTAGGTGGTGAGCACCAGGTCGTGTGCGGGCATGTCGGCAAACAGCGCGGCGCGGTCCGGGCCGTGCAGGTTCAGCACCCGCAAATCCGGCGCCATGTGGCGGGCCTCGGCCTGCCAGTTGAACAGCAGTGAGGTCGGCAGCACCACCAGCACCGGGCGGTCCAGCCTGCCAGCTTGCTTCTCCAGCAGCACATGGGCCAGCGCTTGCGCGGTTTTGCCCAAGCCCATGTCGTCGGCCAAGATCCCGCTCAGGTGTTGTGCGCGCAGGTATTGCAGCCAAGCCAGGCCTTCGAGTTGGTATGGGCGCAGTTGTACCTGCAAACCGGTAGGTGCAGCTACCGGCTGGGGCTGACCTATGGTGTGCAGGCGCTTGGCGAGAGCGGCCAAGCCCGCATCGCCCTCTAACTGCCAGCCTTGATGGGCGCCCACGCGCGAGGCGTCCAGCAGGCTGGCGCGCAGGGCGTTGATGCGGCGGGCTTCCCACGCGCCCAGTTGAATGGGGCCCTTGGGCGCCATGCGCTGCGGGTCGGTCAGCAAATCCACCATGGCGCCCACGATGGCTTTGAGCGGGCCGGCTTCGGCGTCAATGCGCTTGCCACCCGGCGCGCGCAGCGAGACCGTGGCTAGGTCGTCCAAGGTGTCGAGGTAGTTGCGGGTCAGCCAGCGCGGGTCGCGCTTGATGAGGTTGGCCAGCATGGGGGCGAGGTCCAGCGTCTCCCCGTCAATCTCGATGCCCAGGCTCAGCAACCATTCGCCTTCGCGCCCCGGCAGGGCCAGTTTTTCCACGCCGCGCGCGGGTTTGACCAAGGGGCTGTCCAGCTCCTTGCCCAGCACCTCGCCGGTGTCGGGGCTCAGGATGAGCTTCCAGCGTTCCACAGCCACGCTCTCGTGCGCAAAGCCGGGCTGCACCACCACCGTCCAGCCCTTGGCTTGCAGCTGGGGCACCTGGTCGGCCCAGAAGTCGCCAAAGTGGTCTTCCTGCGGCAGCGTCCACACGCTGCCCAAATGCGGGCGCTGCTTCTGGCTGCGCCACTGAAAGGTGGTGTCCGCCAGCGGCACAAAGCCCATGTCCCACACCGCGTCCATGGCGTCGGCCTCAGCTATCAGGTTGCGCTGCAGGCGCACCAGCGGGCCGCCGGTGTCGAACAGCTCTTCAAACTCCGCCGGGCGGCTGTTGAGGATGGAGCTGGGGGCGGGCGTTTCCCAGCGGTCGCCGGCCGGGGTGCGGTAGGTCCAGTCGAACTGCGCCAGCGTGACACTGTCGCCACGAGGTCCCATCTTGCCCTGGGGCTTGAGGCCCAGCAGCCCTTCGCCCCGGCCCAGCGTCATCAGCGTGATGCGGGGGCGGAACTGGCCGATGACGGCGCCATCAGCGTCGGGCTCAGGGGGGCTTGGGGCGGCAGGCAGAGGCGGTGTGCGCTTGCGGTTCATGGTCAAAATGGCTGCTAGCGCCCGTGGAATTTGCGCGAGCAGCTATCAAAAGAGGAGCAAATCTTTATCGGCACCCACAGGCTAAATGCCCATGCTTTGCAGTGTGACCAGACCCTTGGGCGTCTTGAGGGTGGCGCTCAGGTTGGCCGGGCCTTCCGAGATGGCTACGCCTTCCAGGCCAATTGCCGCATAAGCAGCTTGCAGTTTGGCCGCACTCGGGTGGCTCACGGCAATGCTGTCCAGGCTAACTCGGCTGCGCGGCAGGCTGTTGCGCGGGTGCAGGCGCAGGGGCTCGGCATCGTTCGGTTTACCCCATTGAATGAGTGTGGGCAGGCAGCCTTCAAACAGGCGGTAGCCGTCTTCACGCACCGTGATTTGCCAGTGCAGCACGCCTTTGCGCGAGTGGCGGCTGGCGGGCATGGCCGGGCCGCGGTCGATGCCTATGTTTTTGAGGGCAATGCGGGCGGCTTGCAGTTCATCGGTACCGGCCACAAAGTGCACCAGTCGCGGCTCTTGGGCCACTGCGGCACGCAGCTCGGAGTTGTCCAGGTCAAACCAGCGTTTGGCGTGGGGGTTGGCCGGGCCTTTGGCGCCGGGGTTGATGGCAATGATCTCGAAATACGCCAGCGGGTGGGCAGGTGTCGCGATCTTGAAGAGTTTGTTGTGGGTGCCGAATTGGCTGTGTTCGCCGCCGGCTTCCGGGGTGATGCCGAGGGTGGCTTCGCACCACTGCACACCCTGCTCCAGGGTGTGGGCTGCAACGACGAGGTGGTCTATCTGTGTTTTCATCGCCGCACGATACCACCCCGGCGCCGTCTCAAACCTCTAGCGGCTGACCCACTTCACCAAGAAGTTCAGCAGCTTGGTGCGGCCTGCTGTGTAAGGCGGGAAGAACATGCGGATGCTGGGCAGCCAGCCGCCCTTGAGCACCGCACGCTCGTGCGAGAAGGCCTTGAAGCCGTAAATACCGTGCGAGCTGCCGATGCCTGAGTTGTTGACCCCGCCGAAGGGCAGGTTGCCGTGGGCTACGTGCAGCACGCAGTGGTTGACGCAAGCACCGCCGGAGCTGGTGTTGGTGAGCACTGTGTCGATGTTGCTTTGGTTGCTGCTCCAGATATACAGAGCCAGCGGCTTCTGGTCGGCATTGATGGAGGTGATGACCTGCTGCAAGTCGGTGTAGGGAATGATGGGCAGCACCGGGCCGAAAATTTCCTCCTGCATCAGGGTGGAGTCCATGGGCACGTTGTCGACCAGTGTGGGGGCGATGTAGTTGCCGGCGGTGTCCACCTCGCCGCCACTCAGCACCCGTGCGCCGCGCGACGTGGCGTCTTTGAGCAGGCCTTCGATGCGCTGGGTGTGGCGCTGGTTGATGATGTGGGTGAAGTCCGCATTGCTGCGCTGGCTTTGGGCGCTGTCGCCATAGCGGGCCTTGATGACAGCCTGGCAAGCGGCCACAAATGCATCGCGCACCGAGGCGTGCACATACAGGTAGTCGGGCGCCACGCAGGTCTGGCCGGCGTTGACAAACTTGCCCCACAGAAGAGTTTCAGCCGCCTTTTGCAGGTCGGCGGTCTCGTCCACGATGGTGGGGGACTTGCCGCCCAGCTCCAGGGTGACGCTGGTCAGGTTCTTGGCCGCAGCCGCCATCACGACCTTGCCCACGGCGGGTGAGCCGGTAAAGAAGATGTGGTCAAACGGCATGGCCAGCAGGGCTTGCGAGGTGGCCAGTGCCCCTTCAAACAAAGCCACTTCATGGGCGGGGAAGGCCTTGGCCACGATGCTGGCCAGCACCTGGGCCACGCGCGGCGCCATTTCCGAGGGTTTGAGGATGGCGGTGTTGCCTGCCGCCAAGGCGGACACCAGCGGGCTGAGCATCAGGTACAGGGGGTAGTTCCAGGGCGCGATGATCAGGCAGCGGCCGCGAGGCTGGTATTGCACATGGGCGCTGTTGCCCATGGTGAGTTCGGTGGCGCGGATGCGGGTAGGGCGCATCCAGCCCTTGAGGCATTTGATGTTGTGGCGGATTTCGTCGAGGCTGGGCACGATTTCGGTGCCGTCCACTTCAAAGCGGGGTTTGTGAAAGTCGGCGGCAAAGGCCTCGTAGAGGGCCTCTTTGTGAGCCAGCAAGCTGGTGCGCAGCCGCTCCAAACGTTCAATGCGCTCGGCCGAGGTGGACTGGCGCCAGGCCAGCGCAGTGGCCCGCTGAGCCTCGAAAGTGGTTTGCATCAGTTGCGGGTCGGCATCTTGAAACGGTGAGTTCATTCGGGGCTCCAGAAAGAGGGGAGTGTGGACAGTCTCCGAGGCACGGTTGTACCGCCTACACACATTACAGGCGGCATTGTGGGGGCTTGTGCAGCGACCAGCTGTCACCTGCGCTGCGTTTTGAGCACGCTCCCCAAACCGCCTTGGGGTTGTCCCTAGGCTGCTTTGCGGAAGGTCAGATTGAACCGGTAGGCGCCGGTAAGCAGGTGCAGGCCGGGGTCCACGGCGCGCACTCCGTGGAAACGGAGCCGTGCCGGCCCGCCCCAGACCAGCACATCGCCATGTTGCAAGCGCAGGCGTTGTACCTTGTCGCCACGCTCCACGCCACCAAGCTCGAACACGGCATGCAGGCCCAACGACACCGAGACAATGGGGGCGGAGTAGTCGCGTTCGTTCTTGTCCTGGTGCAGGGTCATGCGCGCGCCGGGGGCATAGCGGTTGATCAGGCAGGCATCAGGCTCAAACGCAGGGTAGCCGGCCAGTTCGGCGGCTAACATGGCCATTTCCCGGAAACCCTGTGGCATAGCCGGCCATGGAGTTTGCGTGAGGGGATCTGTGCTCTGGTAGCGGTAGCCGGCTGCGTCGCTGACCCAGCCCAAGTCGCCGCAGTTGCTCATGGCGACCGACATGCGCGAACCACCAGGGGTGACCAAGTGGCGAAGCGGATGGGTTTGAATGACCTTTTGGATGCCTGTCCAAAGCGCATCCGCTTGCATGACAGCAAATCCCGGCAGAGCCCAGGCGCCGGGCGCAATCTCAAAGAGAGTTGGGAGCGCAGTGTCCTCTGCGCTGAAGAGATCCAGATTCATGGCGAACCCGGTACGGCCTGAGCCGTTTTAATGTCGGGCTTAGCGGGCGGGAGCCTGTTGGGCTTCTTCGGCGTTCACGCGGCGGGCGCCGTCAAAACGCTTGGCCCAATAGCTCATGCCCATATCTTCCACACGCACCTCGGCACCGGGCTTTGGCGAGTGGATGAATTTGCCGTTGCCCACATAAATGCCAACGTGGCTGAACGCGCGGCGCATGGTGTTGAAGAACACGAGGTCACCGGGTTGCAGTTCGTGTTTGTCGATTTTCTGGGTGGCTGCGGCTTGCTCGGACGCTTGGCGGGGCAGCAATAGGCCGGCGGTTTGCTCGTAGATAGCGCGCACGAAACCGCTGCAATCAAAACCGGTGTCGGCTTGGGTGCCGCCACGTTTGTAGGGCACACCCAAAAACGCCATGGAGTTCATGACCAGTTCGGAGGCTCGGTTGGTAACCTTGTTGCTGACATCCCCGATGCGGGCCAGGAAGCCGCGGTCATTGATGAAACGGGACATTTCATCGCCAGAGGCCGGAGCAGGTGCCGGTTCCGCGTGCGCGAGGCCCAAGGAAAGCAGCAGTGTGAGGAGCAGAACAAAACGCATCGGCGCACTCTAGTGAGCTTGCATCCATGTGTCAAGTAATGTGACACCTTCAGTTACACACTTAACTAATTGATTTACTTCAAGAATCCTGAATTTGTAAGGATTTAGGCGAAATCCGGCGAAGAATATTTAAACATTGTTCAACGATTTGTTGTTTGTTTAAATTAATCGATGTTTATTAAAATCTTTGATCGTATTGACTTTTCTTCGCGGGGTGTGACGGATGGAGCTGAAGTTAAAGCGCCAACAGGCACTGGCAGACACACGGCGCAGTCTGGTGCTGCAGGCAGTGCGCGCGGCGATTGCTGAGGGTAGCTTGGAGTCCGCCAGCGTTCGCGAGATTGCCGCGCGTGCCGGCTACACGCCGGGCGCGCTGTATGCCTATTTCCCGAGCAAGCAGGCTTTGCTGGCTGCGGTGATGCAAGAGACCTTGGAAGGGGCGCGGACGGCAGCGGCCCAAGCCAAACTGTCCAAAACCAGCCCCGGCACCTTGTTGCATGCGCGGGCCAACGCCTGGTTGGCGCACTTTTTCGCCCGACCCGGTGATACCGGCGTGGTGCTCCATTTGTTGGCCTCCGATGGTTCCGGCGAGGCCCAAGTAGCGCTCGTGAGGCAATTGATTCAGGATTTGCAAACGTCTTTGGGGCCAGTGGCAGAGGCTCTGGAGGGCCTGGGGTGTGCGAATTCGCGGCTGCCCTCCGAGATGGCGGGTCTGTTGTCTGCGGCGTTGGGCGTACTGTTATTGCGGGATTCGCGCCGCATGTTTGCCATCAATGACGTAGCTTTTGACGGTTTTGCGCTCTATCTGGACCGCTTGGCGACCCAGCTGGAGAGCAAGGCGCCGGCTGAGATGGACGACCCGGCCAGGTTGCAAGTGGATTTGTTCGGCTGAGTGGCCGACTGCGGGGCGGTTATGCTCGCCCCACGTTTTTTGAGAAGGATTTCCCCATGTTGATCGATGTGGACTTGAGCCAGCTGGTGCTGGTGGATTACCAGACCCGTTTGATGCCTGCCATGTTCGAGTCTGAATTGGTGGTGGCCAATGCCGTGCGTTTGGCCAAATTGGCCGCTTTGTTGGAAGTGCCTGCTTTCTATACAGAGCAATACCCTTCCGGTTTAGGCAATACCGTGCCGGATGTGAAGGCCGCCTTGGACGAGGCGCGGGCCAGGGTTCTGAACAAAATGCAGTTCAGCGCCATCGAAGAGGGCTTGGGCGAATGGCTGCGCCCGCCGGCCAAGCCGGTGCAGGGCAATGCCCGCAGCTTGCCCAAGCATTTGCAGAAGCCTGCAGCGTCTGAGCGTAGCGCTATCGTGATTGCGGGTTGTGAAGCGCATGTTTGCCTCATGCAAACGGCTCTGGATTTGCTGGAAGACGAGTTTGAAGTCTGGGTGGTGACGGACGCCTGCAGCTCGCGCACCGAACGCAACCGCGATGCCGCCTTTGACCGCTTGGCTGGCGCTGGTGCCGAGCTGGTGACCACCGAGATGGTGGCATTTGAGTGGATTCGCACCGCAGAGCACCCTGTATTCAAGGAAGCGCAGGCCCTGATCAAATAAGTTCAGAGCGCAAGCGGGGCGGCTCCATTCAGTAAGCGGCAGTCTGAAAAGACGGCCGCTTTTTTTGTGGCTTGTTGATGAGCGGAGTGCCGGGCGGGGGAAAAGTCAGCTTGCAGCAAGTTGGCTCTTCATAATTATGAATTCAGTTTTATAGGCCCGACCGGAGACAAACAATGACAGGCTACGCTGATTTCTACCGCCGTTCCATCGATGACCGCGATGGCTTTTGGACCGAGCAGGCAGGGCTGATTGACTGGAAAACCGCACCTGCCCAAGTATGTGACTACAGCAATCCACCCTTTGCCAATTGGTTTGTAGGCGGCACCACCAACCTGTGCCACAACGCTGTGGACCGCCATCTGGCGACGCGGCCGGGCCAGGCGGCACTTATCGCGGTGTCCA
The DNA here is from genome assembly GCA_009925925.1 of Betaproteobacteria bacterium. Lineage (GTDB taxonomy): Bacteria > Pseudomonadota > Gammaproteobacteria > Burkholderiales > Burkholderiaceae_C > Allorhodoferax. Next base: position 9,520 of record RFQA01000037.1, on the reverse strand, counting down.
CCGAAACCAATTCGGAGGTCGTATATTCATTTACCCAGTTGCACGCCGAAGTGCAACGCATGGCGGCTGTGCTGCTGTCTTTGGGTGTGAAGAAGGGCGAACGGGTCCTGATTTACATGCCCATGATTGCGGAGGCTGCATTTGCCATGTTGGCCTGTGCACGGATTGGTGCGATCCACACCGTCGTGTTCGGCGGCTTCGCAGCAGGGTCGCTGGCCTCCCGTATTGAAGATGCGTCGCCTGTGGTCATCGTGAGTGCCGATGCCGGCTCACGCGGTGGCAAGGTCGTGGAGTACAAGCCCTTGCTGGACGAGGCAATCGTCACCTCCAGCCACAAGCCGGCCGCAGTATTGTTGGTGGACCGCAAACTGGCTGCTATGAATTTGGTAGCCGGCCGCGACCATCTGTGGGGCGCTGAACGCCTGAATCATCTGGATGCAGTGGTGCCCTGCGAGTGGGTGGAGTCCACCCACCCTAGCTACACGCTTTACACCAGCGGTACCACCGGCAAGCCCAAAGGCGTGCAGCGCGACACCGGCGGCTATGCGGTGGCCCTGGCTGCCAGCATGAAACACATCTTCTGCGGCAACGCCGGCGAAACTTACTTTTCCACCAGCGATATCGGCTGGGTAGTGGGGCACAGCTACATCATTTATGGCCCGCTGATTGCCGGCATGGCCACCATTATGTATGAGGGGCTGCCGACGCGCCCCGATGCAGGCATCTGGTGGAGTCTGGTGGAGAAATACAAGGTGACGGTGATGTTCAGCGCACCAACGGCCGTGCGGGTGCTGAAAAAGCAGGACCCTGCCATGCTCACCAAATACAACCTGTCCAGCCTGCGGGCGCTTTTCCTGGCCGGCGAGCCTTTGGACGAGCCCACTGCACAGTGGATCAGCGAGAGCTTGGGCAAGCCCATCATCGACAACTATTGGCAGACCGAAACCGGCTGGCCCATCCTGACCATTGCGAATGGCGTGGAAAAGGCACCCAGCAAGTTTGGAAGTCCTGGCGTGGCCATGTACGGTTACAACATCAAGCTGATTGACGAGAACACGGCCGAAGAACTGACCGGCCCCGACCAGAAAGGCGTGGTCGCCATCGAAGGCCCGCTCCCACCCGGCTGCATGCAAACCGTCTGGAGAGACGATGCACGCTTTGTGAAAACCTATTGGAGCAGCATTCCCGGCAAGCAGCTGTACAGCACCTTTGACTGGGCAGTGCGCGACAAGGACGGGTATTTCTTCATCCTGGGGCGCACCGATGACGTGATCAACGTGGCCGGCCATCGGTTGGGGACCCGTGAAATTGAGGAAAGCATCTCCAGCCACCCTAATGTGTCAGAGGTGGCAGTGGTGGGCGTGGCGGATCAGCTCAAAGGGCAGGTGGCGGTCGCGTTTGCGGTAGTTAAGGATGCCAGCGGTTTGGTCGATGACGCTGCCAAGCTCAAACTCGAAGGCGAGATCATGAAAGTGGTGGACCAAACCATTGGTGCGGTGGGGCGGCCAGCGCGGGTGCGTTTCGTGTCCGTGTTGCCCAAGACGCGCAGTGGCAAATTGCTGCGCCGCGCCATTCAGGCGGTGTGTGAAGGGCGTGACCCCGGCGACCTGACCACCATGGAAGATCCCGGAGCGCTTCAACAGATCCGTGATTTGTTGGCTTGAATCGGCATGAGGGTATGCAAGAAGTGCATACCCTCGCCCATACTTTACTTTCCCCAAAAATCATTCGGTGGCACAATCCGCCCTGCAATGAAGGCCCTTCCCATGCCACAGTCGCATCCGCCAATCGGTTCAGCCGTGTCGCGGAAGGTTAATTAACCAGCTTTAACCAGCTAATGTTCCCTGAAGGGGAACGGAGGTCAGCGAAATATGAGTGATTCCAGCTCCAATGGTGCGAACACGGGCTCGTCCGTGTACCAAACCTACCAAAACAATACCTATCTGTTCGGTGGCAATGCTCCCTATGTCGAAGAGATGTATGAGAACTACTTGGCCAACCCCGGTAGCGTTCCCGATACCTGGCGTGATTACTTTGATGCTTTGCAGCACGTTCCCGCTGCAGACGGCACCACATCCAAAGACGTAGCCCACATGCCGGTGATCAACGCTTTCGTTGATCTGGCAAAAAAAGGTGTCAAACAAACGGTGGTCGCCAGCGGTGCGGACTCCGAGATGGGCCGCAAGCGCACTGCGGTGCAGCAATTGATTGCCGCTTACCGCAACGTCGGCGCCCGCTGGGCGGATCTCGACCCCCTCAAGCGCATTGAGCGCGACGACATTCCTGAATTGGAGCCATCTTTCTACGGCTTCAGCGATGCCGACCAGGAAACCGTCTTCAACATCAGCAATACATTCTTCGGCAAAGAGTCCATGAGCCTGCGTGAGCTCATGAACGCTTTGCGCGAAACCTACTGCGGCACCATCGGCGTGGAGTACATGTACACCACCGACCAGAACCAGAAGCGCTGGTGGCAGCAAAAGCTGGAGGCAACCCGTAGCAAGCCCCAGTTCAACGCAGAAAAGAAAAAGCACATCCTAGAGCGCCTGACTGCGGCTGAAGGCCTGGAGCGCTACTTGCACACCAAGTACGTGGGCCAGAAGCGCTTCTCCCTCGAAGGTGGCGAGAGCTTTATTGCCGCCATGGACGAGCTGATCCAGCAAGCCGGCGCCAAAGGTATCCAGGAAATCGTGATCGGCATGGCCCACCGTGGCCGCCTGAACGTGCTGGTCAACACCCTGGGCAAGATGCCTGCGGACCTGTTCGCCGAGTTTGACCATACCGCCCCTGAAGAGTTGCCAGCCGGTGACGTGAAGTACCACCAGGGCTTCAGTTCTGACGTGTCCACTGCTGGCGGCCCCGTTCACTTGTCCTTGGCCTTCAACCCGTCTCACCTGGAAATCGTGAATCCGGTGGTCGAAGGTTCTGTTCGTGCCCGTATGGACCGCCGTGGTGACCCCAAAGGTGCCCAAGTGCTGCCTGTGCTGGTGCACGGCGATGCGGCCTTTGGCGGCCAAGGTGTTAACCAGGAAACTCTGGCTTTGGCCCAGACCCGTGGTTACACCACTGGCGGTACGGTGCACATCATCATCAATAACCAGATCGGCTTTACCACCTCCGACCCCCGCGACATGCGCTCCAGTGCGTTCTGTACCGATATAGTGAAGATGGTCGAGTCGCCCGTGTTGCACGTGAACGGTGATGATCCGGAAGCCGTGGTGCTGGCAACCCAACTGGCTTTGGAGTTCCGCATGGAATTCGGGCAGGACGTGGTGGTGGATATCACTTGCTACCGCAAGCTAGGCCACAACGAACAGGACACACCTTCCCTGACTCAGCCCTTGATGTACAAAAAGATCGGCGCCCACCCCGGCACCCGCAAGTTGTACGCCGACAAGTTGGCTGCCCAAGGCCTGGGTGCAGACCTTGGCGACTCCATGGTCAAGGAATACCGCGCCGCCATGGATGCCGGCAAGCACACCGTGGACCCCGTGCTGACCAACTTCAAGAGCAAGTACTCGGTGGATTGGTCTCCGTTCCTCGGCAAAAAGTGGACTGACGCTGGCGACACCGCCATTCCATTGACCGAGTGGAAGCGCCTGTCCGAAAAGCTGACGACCATTCCTGAGAGCGTCACCCCCCACCAGTTGGTGAAAAAGGTCTACGACGACCGCGCAGCCATGGGCCGCGGCGAAGTCAATGTGGACTGGGGCATGGGCGAGCACATGGCCTTCGCTTCCTTGGTGGCCAGCGGCTATCCCGTGCGTCTGTCTGGTGAAGACTGCGGACGCGGTACCTTTACCCACCGCCACGCCGTGATTCACGACCAGAAGCGCGAGAAGTGGGATGCGGGGACCTACGTGCCATTGCAGAACGTGGCTGACAACCAGGCTCCGTTTGTGGTGATCGACTCCATCCTGTCTGAAGAAGCGGTGTTGGGCTTTGAGTACGGCTACGCTTCCAACGACCCGAACACCCTGGTGATCTGGGAAGCCCAGTTCGGCGACTTCGCCAACGGCGCCCAAGTGGTGATTGACCAGTTCATTGCGTCCGGCGAAGTGAAGTGGGGCCGTGTGAACGGCATCACTTTGATGTTGCCGCACGGTTACGAGGGCCAAGGCCCTGAGCACAGCTCGGCACGCCTGGAGCGCTTCATGCAATTGGCTGCTGACACCAACATGCAGATCGTGCAGCCCACCACGGCCAGCCAGATCTTCCACGTGCTGCGTCGTCAGATGGTGCGCAACCTGCGCAAACCATTGATCATCATGACGCCCAAGAGCCTGCTGCGTAACAAGGACGCGACATCGCCGCTGTCCGAGTTCACCAAGGGTGCTTTCCAGACCGTGATTCCCGAGAGCAAGGAGCTCAAGGGTGACAAGGTCAAGCGCGTGATTGCCTGCTCCGGCAAGGTGTATTACGACCTGGTGAAGAAGCGCGAAGAAAAGGGCCAGGACGACGTGGCCATCATCCGCGTGGAACAGCTGTACCCCTTCCCGCACAAAGCGTTTGCGACCGAACTGAAGAAGTACCCCAATGCCACCGACGTGGTGTGGTGCCAGGACGAGCCGCAAAACCAGGGCGCGTGGTTCTTTGTGCAGCATTACATCCACGAAAACATGTTGGACGGCCAAAAGCTGGGCTACTCCGGCCGCGCTGCTTCTGCATCGCCGGCAGTGGGCTATTCCCACTTGCACCAAGAGCAGCAAAAGGCTCTGGTCGAAGGCGCATTCGGCAAGTTGAAGGGCTTTGTTCTGACCAAGTAAGTCAGCAGCACTTCATCCCCCAACACATTACGGAAAGAATTAGATATGGCAATCGTAGAAGTCAAAGTCCCACAGCTGTCTGAATCTGTGGCGGAAGCAACCTTGTTGCAATGGAAGAAAAAGGTCGGCGAAGCAGTTGCGGTCGACGAAATCCTGATCGAAGTCGAAACCGACAAGGTCGTGATGGAAGTGCCCGCTCCTGCAGCCGGTGTGCTGGTGGAATTGGTGGCTGCTGATGGTGCTACCGTGGCTGCCGAGCAGCTGATCGCCCGTATCGACACTGCTGCAGTGGCTGGTGCTACAACTTCCGTTTCCACACCTGCTGCTGCCACTCCCGCCGCTGCGCCGGCAGCCCCAATAGCAGCTGCTGCTGCAGCCGGCAACTCCAAGGCAGGCGTTGCCATGCCCGCTGCAGCCAAATTGTTGGCTGACAACGGCATTGCTGCTTCCAGCGTCGAAGGCACAGGCAAAGACGGTCGCATCACCAAGGGTGACGTGTTGGCCGCTGCGGCTGCTCCTAAAGTGGTAGCTGCTGCCGCAATCCCTACGGGCATTCCCACCAAGTCCTTGCCTCAAGTGGCGGCGCCTTCCGTGAATCTGGCGGATTCGTTGGCTGGGCGCCCTGAGCAGCGCGTGCCCATGAGCCGTTTGCGTGCGCGCGTGGCTGAGCGACTGCTGCAGTCCCAGTCCACCAACGCGATCCTGACCACCTTCAACGAAATCAACATGGCTCCGGTCATGGAAATGCGCAAGCGCATGCAAGAGCGTTTCGAGAAGGAACACGGCGTGAAGCTGGGCTTCATGAGCTTCTTCGTCAAGGCTGCTGTGCACGCCCTGAAGAAGTTCCCCGTGTTGAACGCGTCTGTCGATGGCACTGACATCGTGTACCACGGCTACTTCGACATCGGTATCGCTGTGGGATCGCCCCGTGGCTTGGTGGTGCCCATCCTGCGCAATGCAGACCAGATGAGCTTTGCCGATATCGAGAAGAAGATTGCCGAGTTCGGCCAGAAGGCCAAGGACGGCAAGCTGGGCATTGAAGAAATGACCGGTGGTACCTTCTCCATTTCCAACGGCGGCACTTTCGGTTCCATGATGTCTACCCCCATCATCAACCCGCCCCAGTCCGCCATTCTGGGTGTTCACGCCACCAAAGACCGCGCCATGGTCGAGAACGGCCAAGTGGTGGTTCGCCCCATGAACTACTTCGCCATGTCTTATGACCACCGCATCATCGATGGTCGCGAAGCCGTTCTGGGTCTGGTGGCCATGAAGGAAGCGCTGGAAGATCCAGCACGTCTGCTGTTTGATATCTGATCGGGCTCACCCCCGGGCGGCTTTGCCGCCTCCCCCTTGCAGGGGGCAACACCAGCGGCCCGGCAAAGCCGGTTCCGCGGTGTTTCTGGAAGCAGGCACTGCGGTCCTGCTGAATCTCTGGAACTAGAAGCGAGAAATTCATGAGCAAACAATTCGACGTGATCGTCATTGGCGGCGGCCCTGGTGGCTATATTGCCGCTATCCGCGCCGCCCAGCTGGGCTTCAACGTGGCCTGTATCGACGAGTGGAAAAATGCCGCTGGCGGCCCCGCTCCCGGCGGTACCTGCACCAACGTGGGTTGCATTCCTTCCAAGGCTTTGCTGCAATCGTCTGAGCACTTCAACCACGCCAACCACCACTTTGCCGAGCACGGCATCGAGGTCAAGGGCGTGAGCATGGATGTGGCCAAGATGCTTGCCCGCAAGAACACTGTCGTGAAGCAAAACAACGACGGTATCTTGTACTTGTTCAAAAAGAACAAGATTGCGTTCTTCCACGGCCGTGGCACGTTCGTCAAAGCCGCTGAAGGTGGCTACGAAATCAAGGTAGCCGGCGCTGCGGAAGAAACGATCACCGGCAAGCAGATCATCATTGCCACCGGCTCCAATGCCCGCGAATTGCCCGGCACGCCTTTTGATGAAGCCAACATCCTGTCCAACGATGGTGCCTTGAACATTGGTGCTGTGCCCAAGAAGCTGGGCCTGATCGGTTCCGGTGTGATTGGCTTGGAAATGGGTTCCGTGTGGAAACGTCTGGGCTCCGAGGTCACCATTCTCGAAGGCCTGCCCGTGTTCCTGGGTGCGGTCGATGAAGGTGTTGCCAAAGAAGCGCACAAGGCGTTCACCAAGCAAGGCCTGAAGATTGAGTTGGGCGTGAAGGTCGGCGAGATCAAGAACAGCAAAAAGGGCGTGTCCGTTGCCTACACCAACGCCAAGGGCGAAGCCCAAAGCTTGGAAGTAGACAAGCTCATCATCTCCATCGGCCGCGTGCCCAACACCATCGGCCTGAACACCGAGGCAGTGGGCTTGGCGCTGGACGAGCGCGGCGCCATCGTGGTGGATGCCGACTGCAAAACCAACTTGCCCGGTGTCTGGGCGGTGGGTGACGTGGTGCGCGGCCCGATGTTGGCGCACAAGGCGGAAGAAGAGGGCGTTGCCGTGGCTGAGCGCATTGCCGGTCAACACGGTCACGTGAACTTCAACACCATCCCTTGGGTCATTTACACCAGCCCCGAGATCGCATGGGTTGGCCGTACCGAACAGCAGCTCAAGGCGGACGGCGTCGCCTACAAGGCGGGTCAATTCCCGTTCCTGGCAAACGGCCGGGCACGTGCGTTGGGCGACACCACCGGATTCGTGAAGTTCCTGGCTGACGCCAAGACGGACGAAATCTTGGGCGTTCACATCGTCGGACCACAGGCCTCCGAGTTGATTTCTGAAGCCGTGGTAGCCATGGAGTTCAAGGCCAGTGCGGAAGACATCGCCCGCATCTGCCATGCACACCCGTCCTTGAGTGAAGCCACCAAGGAAGCAGCGTTGGCAGTGGACAAGCGTACGCTGAACTTCTGATCGTTGTAAGCCAAACAAGCTGCTAGCGCCCGTCATTCGTGCGCTAGCAGCTTCTCTTTTTGTAGCATACCGGAGCATGCATTGAGCGTCAAAGAAGCCTATGAGGCGGAGTTGAAGGCCCGTGGATACACCGCTGACCCGGCACAGTTACGTGCCGTGGAGGCCTTGGAGCGCTGCGCTAACGATTGGGCCGCCTTTAAGGCCAAGCGCTCGAATGCCCTCAAAAAGCTGATCAACCGGCCTGAGATTCCACGGGGCGTGTACATGTACGGCGGGGTAGGGCGGGGCAAGAGCTTTCTGATGGATTGCTTCTTCAATGCCGTGCCGCTCAAACGGAAAACCCGCTTGCATTTTCATGAGTTCATGCGCGAGGTGCACCACGAACTGGTGAACCTGCAAGGCACGGTGAATCCGTTGGACGAATTGGGCAAGCGCATGTCCAAACGCTACCGCCTGATCTGCTTTGATGAATTCCACGTGGCGGACATTACCGACGCCATGATCCTCCACCGTTTGCTCAACGCCCTGTTTGACAACGGTGTGGGTTTTGTGACGACCTCGAACTTCAAGCCGGATGATCTTTATCCCGGTGGCCTGCACCGCGACCGCATCCTGCCGGCTATTGCTCTGTTGAACGCCAAGCTGGAAGTGCTCAACGTCGATAACGGAACGGATTACCGCCGTCGCACCCTGGAGGATGCCAAGCTTTATCACGTGCCCAATGGCGCGGTAGCCGATGCCGCGATGACGGCTACCTTCAATGCGCTGGCCGAGCAGCATGATGAAGACCCGCTGTTGCATATCGAGTCGCGCCAGATCAGCGCTCTTCGCAAGGCGGGGGGCGTAGTGTGGTTTGACTTCAAGACGTTGTGTGGAGGACCCCGCTCGCAAAATGACTATCTGGAAATCGCGTCACGCTTCCACACCGTCTTTCTGAGTGGTGTGCCGCACATGCCGGTGCGCATGGCATCGGAAGCCCGGCGCTTCACCTGGTTGGTGGATGTGCTCTATGACCGGCGCGTCAAGTTGATCATGTCTGCGGATGTGGCGCCCGAAGGCTTGTACACCGAGGGGCCCATGTCGCATGAGTTTCCCCGCACCGTCTCAAGGTTGACAGAAATGCAGTCCAAAGAATTTCTGGATTTGGAGCGTCGCACGGTGGATACGCGACTGACATGATGCGCAGTCTGTTTGCTATTTGCTCGGGGCTTATGTCCTTAATGCCTCTTGCGCAGGCAGGTGATACTCTGGAAGCGGTCGAGGCTGAGCGCGCGAAATTACAGGCCGAGAGTCGCAATGCCGAGGCATTGTGTTACGAGCGCTTCGCGGTGAATGCCTGCTTGTCTGAAGTTGCTACCCAGCGGCGCGCACACGCGGCAGTATTGCGGAAACGTGAACTTGCATTGCGGGATGCTCAGCGTGCAGAACGTACCCTTGAGCAACTCGATCGACTGAGTGAGAAGCAAGCGGACGAGGTTCAGCGAACCCTGGAGGCACGAGGAAAGCTGGCGGCGCCTCCAGCAGAAACCAAAGTAGCAACGGCGCCTACCAAGCCCCCTGCATCAACAGGTGAAAAGGCAGCACCGATCACGCCCGAGCAGGCTGCCGCTAATAGGGCCGCATTTGAAGCCAAGCAAGAAGAGGCCGCTCGTCGCAAAGCGGAGTTGGAAAAACGCTTGTTGGAAAAAAGGGACCGGGCAGAGCCCCTGCCGACCACGCCTTAGTGGTGCAAAGATTCCACTTTGACGATGACCACTGACAGGTTGTCGCCGCCGCCCCGAGCGCGGGAGCGTGCTTTTTCAATCAAAAATTCAGTGGCTTCGCGCGCGGAAAGCGTAGACAACACGGAGCCCAGCTCGCCATTGTTGA
>RFQA01000360.1 GCA_009925925.1 Betaproteobacteria bacterium | reverse complement strand
TCGCCCATGGCTTTGCGGGTGGCATCGCTGATGAAGGGGCTGGGCGCCTCTTCAATCACCTTCTGGTGGCGGCGCTGGATCGAGCACTCGCGCTCGTTCAAATAGATCACGTTGCCATGGCTGTCGCCCAGCACCTGGATCTCGATGTGGCGCGGCTCCTGCACAAACTTCTCGATGAAGATGCGGTCGTCGCCAAAGCTGTTGCGGGCTTCGTTCTGGCAGCTGGCAAAGCCTTCAAACGCTTCCTTGTCGTTGAAGGCCACGCGCAGGCCCTTGCCACCGCCGCCGGCCGAGGCCTTGATCATCACGGGGTAGCCGATGCCTTTGGCAATCTCCACCGCCTGCTCCGGGCCTGCAATGGCGTCGTTGTAGCCCGGAATGGTGTTGACCTTGGCCTCGTTGGCCAGCTTCTTGGAGGCAATCTTGTCGCCCATAGCGGCAATGGAGTGTGCCTTGGGGCCGATGAAGGCAATGCCCTCGTCTTCACAACGCTTGGCAAAAGCCTCGTTCTCGCTCAAGAAGCCGTAGCCGGGGTGCACCGCTTGTGCGCCGGTCTGCTTGCAGGCAGCAATGATTTTTTCGGCCTGCAGATAGCTTTCGCGGCTGGGTGCGGGGCCGATGTTGACGGCCTCGTCTGCCAACGCCACGTGGCGGGCTTCCTTGTCAGCATCAGAGTAAACGGCAACCGTTTGGATGCCCATTTTCTTGGCGGTAGCAATCACGCGGCAGGCAATTTCGCCACGGTTAGCGATCAGGATTTTGGTGAACATGGTGCTGGTCCTTTTCTTGTTCTTCGGCGATCAGAGTGGAATGTTCCCGTGCTTGCGCCACGGGTTTTCCAGCTTCTTGTCCTTGAGCATCACCAGAGAACGGCAGATGCGCTTGCGGGTTTCGTGCGGCAGGATCACATCGTCGATAAAGCCGCGCGCGCCGGCCACAAAGGGGTTGGCAAAGCGGGCTTTGTATTCAGCCTCTTTGGCGGCCAGCTTGGCAGGATCACCCTTGTCTTCGCGGAAGATGATTTCCACCGCGCCCTTGGCGCCCATCACCGCAATCTCGGCGTTGGGCCAGGCCAGGTTTACGTCGCCGCGCAGGTGCTTGGAGGCCATCACGTCATACGCGCCGCCGTAGGCCTTGCGCGTAATCACAGTGATCTTGGGCACGGTGCACTCGGCATACGCGTAGAGCAACTTGGCGCCGTGCTTGATGATGCCGCCGTACTCTTGGGAAGTGCCGGGCATGAAGCCGGGAACGTCCACAAAAGTGACCACAGGGATGTTGAAGGCATCGCAAAAGCGCACAAAGCGTGCGGCCTTGATGGAGCTCTTGATGTCCAGACAACCTGCCAGCACCAACGGCTGGTTGGCCACGATGCCGATGGTCTGGCCGTCCATGCGCGCGAAGCCGATGATGATGTTCTTGGCATACTCGGGCTGAATCTCGAAAAAGTCACCATCGTCCACGGTTTTGACGATCAGCTCCTTCATGTCGTAGGGCTTGTTGGGGTTGTCCGGTACCAGGGTGTCCAGGCTCAGGTCTTTGCGGTCGATGGGGTCGCCGCTCTTGCGCACAGGGGCCTTTTCGCGGTTGCTCAGGGGCAGGTAGTTGTAGAGACGGCGCAGCATTAGCAGCGCTTCCACGTCATTTTCAAAAGCCAGATCGGCCACGCCGCTCTTGGTGGTGTGGGTGAGTGCGCCGCCCAGCTCTTCGGCGGTCACTTCTTCGTGCGTCACGGTCTTCACGACTTCGGGGCCGGTCACGAACATGTAGGAGCTGTCCTTCACCATGAAGATGAAGTCAGTCATGGCCGGGCTGTACACCGCGCCACCTGCGCTAGGCCCCATGATCATGCTGATCTGCGGAATCACGCCGCTGGCCATCAC
>RFQA01000359.1 GCA_009925925.1 Betaproteobacteria bacterium | reverse complement strand
GCTTGCCTCTCTGCTATTTTTTCTGCATTACGAGGGTACTGTCGATTGGATCGACAAATTCAAGCTACCGTTTAGCACCGGCGCACTCCGCATTGCTGGCTATGCAATAGTGCTCGCAGCTCTTGGCTTCGTCGCAGTACTCACAATCCAGACGAAAATGGTCCCGCCCACGCCACCGGCACCCGCGCATTCGATCAGTATTGAAGCGTTGCGGATATCCCTTCCAGCAGACATCTCCATCGGATCGGAAGACCTTATCGGTGGTCGGATGGAGCCGCTTTCGCTGGTCTTTGTCGGCACAGAAGAAGACCTCGTGAGGGCTTTTGGGCGTGCAGGATGGATGCGGGCCGACCTCCCGACGCCATTGCGGGTTGCACAGGAAGGGCTCTTCGCATTGCGCAACCTGCCCGATCCAGCGGGTCCGGCAACGCCGGCCTACTTCGCGGATCGGCCACAAAACCTCACTTTTGAGAAACCAGATACAGGTGTTCCAAGTATTCGGAGACGACATCACACCCGCCTGTGGAAGACTGCCTATTGCGTAACACCCAACTGCCGTCCCGTGTGGGTCGCGACCGCAAGCTTCGACGTGGGCATCGAACTTTCGCAACGCACGCATCTTCCGACTCATCGCATTGAGCCCGCCATTGACAATGAGCGCGCCCTGATTGTTGCTGATCTCATAAGCGTCGGTGCGACGCAGGAGGGAAGCGTTACGATAACGCGACCGATTCATGGAACGAATGCTGCTGGCGATCCGTTTGTGACGGATGGCCGCGCGGTTGTATTGTCGATATCCCAGGTCTCTCAAGCGGGCGATTAATGTTGCCGCAAGCCGGATGCTGCCCCGTGGAACACACATCAAGTGCTATTACGCGAGACGATTTGGTGGCAAATACTCGGTAGTGGTGTGATATCCGAGATATGCCTCTCAAAAAGAGAGGTTTATCGGCGTGACCTCAATCGCCTTGACACCAACTGCATGCCCGTCGTAATGGTCGCGAGAACCAATACATATGCAAGTACCTGCATTCCCGCAGGTTGTGCCTCATAACCAATCAGCCCGTGAAGAATGGTTCCAACAGCGGTGTTTTGGGAGAGGACGCCAGAGGTGTCCCACAGTGGCATCGCCAAGCTGGGGAGCAGGTCTGCCTGGATCAGCAAGCGTGCAGCCTGAGATGCCATGCTGGCTGCAAGTAGAAGTACCAAAGCACTAGTTACAGCAAAGAACCAACGCACGGGAATTCGAAGCAAGCCCGCGTACAAAAGTGTTGCGACAACGGCGCCAGACGCCAAACCCATAAGGCCCCCCATTAAGGTGTCGCGGATACCGTTTTCTCCACCGGTTGCCACACCATAAAGAAAGAGAACCGTTTCCGACCCTTCGCGCAGTACCGCAAGGGCCACCACCAGCAAGATCACGGAACGTTCACGACTGCCATCCGTGACCGCACAAGCGGTATTGGAAATTTGCTTGGCCAACTCTTTGCCATGCACGGACATCCAGATGTTGTGCCAAGCGAGCATGCCAATTGCTGTGATCAAGATGGCAACATTAAATAGCTCCTGACCAACTCCATCGGCAAGGTTTGCAATCATTTCCATGCTGGAGGCAACCAGTGCGGAGCCCACCAAACCCAGCAGAACGCCACCCCATACCCAGCGTCCCCGTAACGGGATCCCCCGCGTGGCAGCCATCATGATGCTTATGATGAGTGAGGCCTCCAGAGACTCACGGAACACAATGATGGCAGCTGCGAACATGGCTTTGTTCCTGGGAATTATTCGACGACGATAGTGCCCTGGGCGGCAGCTTCGGTTTCGTGGTATTCCTCAACAAAGCCGTAACGTCCAGGTTTGAGCGGCCCAAGATTGATGGTGACTTTTGCT
>RFQA01000358.1 GCA_009925925.1 Betaproteobacteria bacterium | reverse complement strand
TTACGTCGGCAAGCGCGATGACGGCGTAGCTTGGACCGCGGCGACAGCCGATGACGATGGCCGCGTCTACCACGGCAACATTGACCGCAGTGCTGCCTCCGTGGTCGAGGCCGTGATTGACTTGCTTATCTTGGCCCACAGCGCGATCGTGGGTTACAGCGGGTCCACGTTCCAAAATATTGCGCGCTTGTATGGCCGGCATGCACCATTGGTGGAGTGGGAGCTACCCAACGCCATTGAGTACGGAGCGATGGGAACTTGGCAGCGTCAGTTGCAAGCTGGTGTATTGGCGGCAGGGCAGTGTGTGGATTTGGCCATTGGGCTGGCAGCACAGGGAGCGGTCCAGCGCGCCATCACCCTAGAAAAGATGGCATTGGAACGATGGCAGCCAAGCGCCAGTACCGACATCAATGTGCTGACCCTGCAATACAACCTCGCTGCGCATTTGCTGAATGCCGGACAACCGGTCGAAGCCATTGGCCGCTTGCACTTGGCATTGGCGTATTTTCCTGACCAACCGCAGTTGACGCAGTTGCTGGACAACGCGCGTCAGCGTACAGGGCTGTCCGCACCTGCGCGTGTAGTTCGCACTTTCATGCATTGGCATTTGGGCGATAACTTGTTGCACCTGCATTTCTTGCGCAAGCTGTCAGAGCGCTATCCGCAGCTGGAATTTGTGCATGCCTTGCAACCGTCGTTGATGGCCCAATGCCAGGAAATGTTGACCGACCGGCCGCAAATCCGGCTGGTGCCGCTGGAGCCCGGTGTCGACCAAGGCTTGGATGGATGGAAAGGGGCAGAAGGATTCTTTTTCCAACACCCCAACCGCTTTCAGTTCGGAGCGCTGTACATAGACCTGTTCGCCCGCCTCGCGCATCGCATGGGTCTGGAGTCGCCATTGCGCATACCGGACGATCTGCTTTTTGACTACCCGGCCATATGCCGCGACAAGGGGCTCGGTACCTACGATGTGTTGTTGGTGAACTCCCAGCCGCTGTCGGAACAGTTCAAAAGCTACCGGGAGTCAGACTTTGTGGATCTGGCGGAGCTTTTCCGCGCCCGCGGCCTGAGTGTCATTACGACCCGCAAGATAGACGGGTACCCTTGCACGCTTGATGATCATCTCAGCGTTACCGACATTGCCAACCTGTCATTGCGGGCGCGCTATTTCATCGCGGTGTGTACTGGCGCCATGTGGCCGTCCATGAATATTTTCAACCAGAGCATCCATCAGTTCCGCGTCATATTGAATGACCATGAAACCATAGACTTTGGCACCCGGATTACCATGTGTCGCGACTCCGCCAAGATGCAGGCGATGGTGCGGGAGCGGCTGGACGCCATCGGTGACGAGGCGCTGTCATGACCCGGATTGCCGCCGTCATCGTCGATACCTATTCCGACAACGGCCTGGCTCGGTCGGCCATCGAGCGCACGGTGCAGACCGGCCTGGTGGACCAAGTGCACACCTTCTCGATCGCGCCGATTTACCCCGGCGAGGTATTTCATCCGATCAATCCAATTCGCAGTGTGCTCGACTACAGCCACTTCATGCTCAATATCGTGCCCCATTGCGTGGATGCGGATGCCGTTTTGGTCATCCAATGGGACGGCATGCCGTGCGACCGAACAGCCTGGCGCGATGAGTTTCTGGGCTATGACTACATCGGTGCACCCTGGGGGCACTGTGATCCATCTGTCGCGGTGGGCAATGGCGGCTTCAGCCTGCGTTCGCGCAAACTCATGCAGACGCTCGCCATGCTCAAGATCAGGCCGGATCCTTCATTGCCCGAAAGCGACGCTGAGGACGTCGTGATTTGCCGTCACCACAGGGCGGACATTTTGCGAGCAGGCTGCAGCTTTGCCCCACTGGAGATCGCCCATCAATTCGCATTCGAAAACGAACGCCAAGGCAGCACC
>RFQA01000357.1 GCA_009925925.1 Betaproteobacteria bacterium | reverse complement strand
GGCGGGCCGGCGATCACCGGCTTTGCCAGCACCACCACGCGCGCGCTGGTCGGCGAGCGCGCCACGCTGGTGGCGAGCTTCTTCTTCCACGCTTTCTGGGCTGTGCCTGCTGACCAGGCCTTCATGGTGCAACTGCTGTTCTTCAAGAACGTGGCAGTGGTCGGTGGCTTGTTGGCCTTGGCCGCCAACGGCGCCGGCGGCTGGAGCCTGGACGCACGCCGCGCATAAAGACTGGCACCTCGCACACAGCGCATCAACCACAGGCCGCCTTTGCGGCCTGTCCGTCCGTTCAACCCCAAGGAGATCACCATGACAGTTCAACACCCCCGTGCCATTGAGCGCCTGGTGGCAGGACAAGCCACCTCGGATGGCGCAGGCGTCAAGCTCACCCGCGTGCTGACCCAGAACCTGCAGCACCGCCTGGACCCTTTCCTGATGCTGGACGCCTTCGGCAGCGACAACCCGGATGACTACATTGCCGGCTTTCCCGAGCATCCGCACCGCGGGTTTGAAACCGTGTCTTACATGCTCAGCGGCCGCATGCGCCACCGCGACAGCGCGGGCCACGAAGGCCTGGTCACAGACGGTGGTGTGCAATGGATGACTGCTGCGCGCGGCGTGATCCACTCTGAGATTCCGCAACAAACCGAAGGCCGCATGGAAGGCTTTCAGCTCTGGCTGAACCTGCACAGCAGCGAAAAGATGGGCGCCCCGTGGTACCGCGACATCCAGGCGACCGACCTGCCCAAAGTCACTACCGATCAAGGCGTGCAGCTGACCGTGATTGCCGGCGAAAGCCATGGCACCGTGGGCGCAGTGCAGCGCGAGAAAACACAGCCGTTGTACCTCGATGTGCACATGCCTGCCAGCAGCACCTTCAGCCAAGCTCTGCCCGCCTCGCACAACGCATTCATTTATGTGTACCGCGGCGAGGTGCAAGTGGGCGAGAAGACTGTGCCCGCCCAGCGCATGGCCATCTTCAGCAACGATGCGGCCAGCGATGGCGTAACGATTAACGCCAGCGCGGACGCCAAATTCCTGCTGATTGCCGGCAAGCCCCTGAAAGAGCCCATCGTGCAATACGGCCCCTTTGTCATGAACTCGCAGCAGGAGATCTATCAGGCGCTGAGCGACTTCAGGGATGGGGTACTAGGTGCTGAATGATGCTCCAACATGAATCGGAACGCTATGTTTTAAGGAGCAATCCGCGCATATTCCACGGGCGCTAATTGGTCTTTACGCCATAACGCCGGGTGATCTTATCAATGGTGCCATTGGCCAGCAGTACCTCCAAAGCTTGGTCGATGGCTTTATGGTCCTGCTCGGTGGTGGAGGCTTTGGATAGGCCGATGTGAATACGGTCTCGTGCAGGCTCCAAAGCCATTTTCTGCAGGGGACCGAGCCCTAGATGCCTGGCGGTGTACTGCAACACATAGGCATCATTCAGCACGAGATCGCCCCGGTTGGCGGCCAGCATGCGTAGCGCGCGCTCCGCCCCCTCTACTTTGGACAACTTTTTGCGCTGGATCAGCGCAGGCTCTGCCTCTGCATACGCCGTGCCGTAATAGCCCGACAGCGGTGCCACCAAGTGGAGCTCTTTGTCCAGCACATCAGCGAACGAGGTCACCGCCTCGGGCTTCAGGTTTTTCTTCATGGTGAAAACGCCCAGCACCTCAAACCGGTAGGGCCGGGTAAATCGGACGAAATCGCGCCGATCTTCGGTGAATGAGTAGCCCGTAAACACATCGATCTCCCCACGCTGGAACATTGCATGCGTGCGGCCTCCGGGCAGGTCTGTCAGAACCTCCACCTTGCAACCCGCTTTGGCCGCGACCGCCAGCAGGATGTCCACATCAATTCCGCGCCCTTCTGCGATCGGCGACTTGAAGGCGTAGGGCTGCCAGTCCGACACGGGGTAACGAAGCGTTCTGCTGCACTCGGCGTGGGCGC
>RFQA01000356.1 GCA_009925925.1 Betaproteobacteria bacterium | reverse complement strand
TCAACACCCGCCCTGCATAAGCCACGGCCATGCCCGCGTTGCCGCCGGAGGACGACACAAACCGCTTGGCCCCGCGCTGCGCATGAATCTGGCAGGCATGGCCAATGCCGCGAATCTTGAAGCTGCCGGGCGGCTGCAGCGTCTCCATCTTGAGCCAGACAGTGCGCTGTGCGGCGAGGCCGAGAGCGCGGGATTCCAGGAGCGGGGTGGGTATGTGGAGGTGCATTGGTAGCAGGGGCACTGAGCCCGTGGACACTATGGAAAGTACGCTTGATCGTACTGAGTATCCGGGCCTACCATTGGGCCATGAAAAAAACGTTCTCTCCCCATGGCGAGCAGCGCACTGCCAAGGTGGGGCAGGTGCTGGTGACCCATGTCGCCGGGCACTGGAACCTGGAGATGCAGCAGCACTCCATGCGGCAGACGCAGGCACTGGTCGATGAACTGAACCACAAGGGGCCATGGGCCAGTGTGGTTGTGGTTGAAAAAACCCTGGTGACCTCGTTGGACGTGTTGGAGGCAGGGCGAAATGCGGTTGCGCAGAACCCCAGCATGAAGATCGTTGGCTTGGCCTGGGTCATCAAGCCGGATGTGGAGGGTTATGGCTTGCTATTGCCCCGCTACCGGGCCATGTACGAGGGCCTGATCCATACCCAAGTGTTTGATAACTACAGCGCCGCCCTACATTGGGCTGAAAAGATCGTCGCAGACACACCAGCTGCCGGCGACACATCTTGAGCAACAACCCGTTCAGTAGCCTGTCCCATCCTTGCGCGTAAACACCCAAACCCCATCCCGCATCACGGCCTGCAGGTCGTCGTCAGGATAGTGGCCTTCGTCGCCGGGTGTGCGGTCGCCCACCTCCAGATAAATCACGTCATCCTGTGTCTGGTTCAGCAGTTGGTGTCCGTTGCCGCTGCCGGCTACAAAGCCTGCGCACATGCCGGGCGCAAGTGCGGTGGCGCCTTCGTCGGTGAGTAGGGTGGGGTGGCCTTGCAGGATGTAGATGAACTCGTCTTGCCGGGTGTGGTGGTGGCGCAGGGCCGAGATGGCGCCGGGTGCCAGCCGGGTCTGGTTGACCCCGAAGTTGCGCAGCCCGAACACATCGCCCAATGCACGCTTTTCGCGCCCCGTCATGCGCGAGGCAAAGGGCTCGGGGTAGTTGGACGGCTTGGTGCGGGGGGCTGCATCTGCAGCGCGGATAGCGATGGGTGGCTTGGGCATGGTGTTTGGCTCCTGAAATGTATAAAAAGTGCCGCTAGCGCTTATGGAATATGCGTGAGCAGCTCCTACTTTGATAGCGACTTGCTCTGGAAGTAGCTGGGTGCTTGGCCCATGGCCTGTTTGAACATGGCAGAAAACGCGCTGTCGCTGGCGTAGCCGCTGGCCGCAGCGACCTGCGCAATGGGCATGCCGCGTGCCAGTTGGGGCAGGGCATGTGCCAGCACCGCCTGGGTGCGCCACTGCTGGTAGCTGGTGCCCAGCTCTTCGCGGAACAGGCGGGCCACCGTGCGCTCGCTGGCGCCCACCTCGGCCACCCATTCACGCAGCTGGTTTTTCTCCGCCGGGTCGCGCAGTACGGCTTCGCACAGGGCGCGCAGGCGCTTGTCGCCATGCACGGGGTGGGGCATGGGCACGCCAAGGTCCTGAATATCAGCGCGGCGGATTTCGTCCAGCGTGAGGGCCATGAGCGCGTTCTCCCGCTCACCGGCTTGGCTGCCTTGCAGGGCACCTATCAACTCGCGCAGCAGGGTGCTGACCACGAGCACGCGGCAATCGGTCCAGTCCGGCGGCAGAGCCCCGGGGGCGATGTCCACGGTACGCAGTTCGGCGCTCTCCAGCACCACCACGTTGTGTTGCACCTGCGGCGCAATCCACACCGCACGGCTGGGCGGCACGATGAAGGTGGTTTCGCACTCGCCCTGCGTCACAGTGACTTGCATCAGGCCG
>RFQA01000355.1 GCA_009925925.1 Betaproteobacteria bacterium | reverse complement strand
TGGTCCGCTGTGATGGAATTTAGAAATCTCCAAGTCTCCAGCGGACGCTTCGAATCCCGCCGGCAAGGGCAGGCTTTGGCGTGGATGTGGGAGCGCATCGATGCGGGCCTGAAGCAAGCCTTCAAACAAAACCCGGTCGTGCGCGAGCAACTGCCCCTGATGACCGCAGCGGTGCAGTCCAGCCATGTACCCGCCAGCACGGCTGCCCGAAATTTGCTCGCTGCATTGGATTTCAAGCCGCAGGCGATGCTCAAGTAAACCGCAACAGATAGACACTCTTTGACCTGAAGGAAGACCAGCATGCAAGACATCCTTGAACAACTCGAAGCCAAGCGTGAGCTGGCCCGCATGGGCGGCGGGCAAAAGCGCATCGATGCGCAGCACAAAAAAGGCAAGCTCACCGCGCGCGAGCGCTTGGAGGTGCTGCTCGACGAGGGCACGTTTGAAGAGTGGGATATGTTTGTGGAGCACCGCTGCGTGGACTTCGGCATGGAGGAGCAAAAGATCCCTGGCGACGGTGTGGTCACCGGCTACGGCATGATCAACGGTCGACTGGTGTTTGTGTTCAGCCAGGACTTCACGGTGTTTGGCGGAGCGCTCTCCGAGGCGCACGCCGAGAAAATCTGCAAGGTGATGGACCAGGCCATGAAGGTTGGCGCACCGGTCATCGGCTTGAACGATTCGGGTGGTGCGCGCATTCAGGAAGGTGTGGCGTCTTTGGGTGGCTATGCCGATGTGTTCCAGCGCAACGTGATGGCCAGCGGCGTGATTCCCCAAATCAGCATGATCATGGGGCCCAGCGCCGGCGGTGCGGTGTACAGCCCCGCCATGACGGACTTCATCTTCATGGTCAAAGACAGCTCCTACATGTTTGTGACGGGTCCGGAAGTGGTGAAAACCGTGACACACGAAGAAGTGACCGCAGAGGAACTGGGCGGCGCTTTGACCCATACCACCAAGAGCGGCGTGGCCGACTTGGCGTTTGAAAACGATGTGGA
The DNA here is from genome assembly GCA_009925925.1 of Betaproteobacteria bacterium. Classification (GTDB taxonomy): domain Bacteria; phylum Pseudomonadota; class Gammaproteobacteria; order Burkholderiales; family Burkholderiaceae_C; genus Allorhodoferax. The sequence continues at coordinate 963 of RFQA01000355.1, read as the reverse complement.
GGCGCTCTTGATGTTGCGCCGCCTCTACAACTACCTGCCGCTCTCCAATCGCGAAAAAGCCCCGGTGCGCAAAAGCGGCGACCCCATCGATCGCAAAGACTTGAGTCTGGATACGCTGGTCCCAGACAACCCGAATAAGCCTTACGACATGAAGGAGTTGATTCTCAAAACCGTGGACGATGGCGACTTCTTTGAGATTCAGCCCGAGTACGCCAAGAACATCATCATCGGCTTTGCCCGCATGGACGGCCAGACCATTGGCATCGTGGCCAACCAGCCGCTCGTGCTGGCGGGGTGCCTGGACATCAAGAGCAGCATCAAGGCTGCGCGTTTTGTGCGCTTTTGTGATGCGTTCAACATCCCCGTGGTCACCTTTGTGGACGTGCCCGGCTTCATGCCCGGCACCAGCCAGGAGTACGGCGGCATCATCAAACACGGCGCCAAGTTGCTCTATGCCTACGCGGAGTGCACTGTGCCCAAGATCACGGTCATTACCCGCAAGGCTTATGGGGGCGCTTACGACGTGATGGCCTCGAAACACCTGCGCGGCGACGTGAATTTGGCGTGGCCGAACGCTGAGATCGCCGTAATGGGCGCCAAGGGCGCGGTGGAAATCATCTTCCGCGAGGACAAGGGCGACCCCGAAAAGCTGGCCGCCAAAGAGGCCGAATACAAAGCCCGCTTCGCCAATCCGTTTGTGGCTGGCGCGCGTGGCTTCATTGACGATGTGATTCTGCCCAGCGAGACGCGCAAGCGCATCTGCCGCTCGTTGGTCATGCTCAAGGACAAAAAGCTGGACAACCCGTGGCGCAAGCACGGAAACATTCCGCTTTGATCGCTCAAGAACAAGAATAGGACCTGCACCATGTTCACCAAAATCCTGATCGCCAACCGAGGCGAAATCGCGTGCCGTGTGATTGCCACGGCGAAGAAAATGGGCATCAAAACCGTTGCCGTTTACTC
>RFQA01000354.1 GCA_009925925.1 Betaproteobacteria bacterium | reverse complement strand
TTTTTGACCACCTTGACTTTGGTTTCGTTGCCGATCGAGTCCTCGCCCTTTTTAATGGTGCCGGTGCGACGGATATCCAGACGGACAGAGGCGTAGAACTTCAGCGCGTTACCGCCGGTGGTAGTCTCGGGCGAGCCGAACATCACACCGATCTTCATGCGGATCTGGTTGATAAAGATGACCATGCAGTTGGTCTTCTTGATGTGGGCGGTGAGCTTGCGCAGCGCCTGGCTCATCAGGCGGGCTTGCAGGCCGGGCAGGCTGTCGCCCATTTCGCCCTCTAACTCGGCCTTGGGGGTCAGCGCAGCTACAGAGTCCACAATGATCAAATCTACCGCGCCGGAGCGCACAAGGCTGTCCACGATCTCCAGGGCCTGTTCGCCTGTATCTGGCTGGCTGATCAGCAGGTCTTGCAGGTTCACGCCCAGCTTCTGGGCGTACTGGATGTCCAGCGCGTGCTCAGCATCCACGAATGCGCATTGGCCTCCTTGTTTTTGCATTTCGGCGACCACCTGCAGGGTCAGGGTGGTTTTGCCGGATGACTCCGGGCCATAGATTTCCACCACACGGCCGCGGGGCAGGCCGCCTACACCCAGCGCAATGTCCAGGCCCAAAGAGCCGGTGGACACGACCTGGATGTCTTCAATCACCTCGCCCTCGCCCAGACGCATGATGGTGCCCTTGCCGAATTGCTTTTCGATCTGGGCCAGAGCGACTTGCAGAGCCTTGGCCTTCTCAGCGTTGGCGGCGGGGTTCTTGACGGTTGCGTCCATGGAAATCTCCTGAAAAAATCAACTGGTGGGTAATTACGCGCATCTGGTTTTAACAACAGGCTGGATGCTTGAACAGTAGTTTATGGCCATGGTGAAACGGCTACAAGTTGTTTTTTAGTCAGTTTGCATTACCATTTAGAGCATGCAATCCTCTCCCCATGCAGACATCTGGCGCAGCAATCATGTCGGCCACTGGCTGCGCCTGGCGCTGGAGCGCTTCGATGCGCGGGTGCTCCAGCTCATGGGCAGTCACCCTATGGTTCCGCTGGGTCTGGCCAACCTGGCCACGCGCGGGCAGGTTGGGGCAGCACACATCCACATCACGAGGCACCTCGAGCTGCAAGGCACGCGCCTGACCGATCTGGCTGCGCGCGCCGGCATGACCAAACAAGCCATGGCCACGCTGGTCACCCAGTGCGAAGCCTGGGGCATGGTGCGGCGGGAGAGCGATGCAGCCGACGCCCGCGCCAAACGCATCTGCTTCACCGCCGCTGGCCTTGCGTGGGTGCAGGCCTACCAGGACGCCGTGCAGCAGGCACAGGCGGAGCTGGAACAATCCGTCGGCCCCGAGGTGGCCACGGTCATCACGCTGGGTCTGGAAGCGTATGCCAGCCATTGAACGGCGGCTGTTCCACGGCAAAAGAGCGTCGACACGAGGCGCCTAGAATGACATACAAGCGGCCGCAGCGCCGCACCCCGCACGGAGACACACATGCGCATTCTCATAGCTGAAGACGATCAAGTTCTGGCCGACGGCCTGCTGCGCGCCCTGCGCAGTGCAGGTGCTGCGGTAGACCATGTGGCCAGTGGCACCGAAGCCGATGCCGCACTCATGACCAACACAGAGTTCGACCTGCTGATCCTGGACTTGGGCCTGCCCAAAATGCACGGACTGGAAGTCCTCAAAAAGCTGCGTGCACGGGGTTCCTCACTGCCGGTGCTGATCCTGACGGCGGCAGACAGCGTGGATGAGCGTGTCAAAGGCCTGGACTACGGTGCCGACGACTACATGGCCAAACCCTTCAGCCTGCAAGAGCTCGAAGCGCGCGTGCGCGCCCTGATCCGCCGCGGCATGGGAGCCACCAGCAGCAGTATCAAACACGGCCCGCTGACCTACGACCAGGCCGGTCGTGTGGCCACCATCGACGGCAAGATGGTTGAACTCTCCGCCCGCGAACTCGGCCTCCTGGAAGTGCTGCTGCAGCG
>RFQA01000353.1 GCA_009925925.1 Betaproteobacteria bacterium | reverse complement strand
GATCAGGCAAATGACCAAATCGTCTTCGGTGAGCCCTTCGGTCAAGGCCAGGATGCGTTGGGCGGCGGCCAAGCCTGCGGCATCCGGCACCGGGTGAGCAGCCTCCACCACTTCAATGCGGGCTGGCGCAGCCTCTGCGGGCAGGGGTGGCGTGTGGCCATAGCGCGTGACGACGAGACCTGACATCGGCAGGTCTTGGGGCCACAGCGCGTCCAGCGCATGGGCCATGGCGCCACCGGCTTTGCCTGCGCCCAGCACCAGGGTGCGCCCCTTGGGCGGCTCAGGCAAGTACGCACCCAGCGTGTGGGCCGGCAGCGCTTGGCGCACCGCAGCCCAGTACAGCTGGCTCAAAAGCTCGCGGGGCTCGATATCTGAAAAATGGGCAGGCGCAGGTGGAACGGTTTCAGGCATGGGCGTATTCATCTCTTGATGCTTTCGTAAATAGGGCAAAATTCGGGGGCGCACAGCGCAACAGCACAGCCCGGAATGCTCGGCAACGTGGTGCTCGCCTCTGGCGGTTCTCAGAACCCGCCAGCGGGATTCGGCCTCGACAGGAACCACCTTCACCGGTGGAGCACTTGTTTGACGGAGAACCACCCTCATGGGCACTTTGCTGATCCACAACGCGCGCGTGGTCGCGACTTTCGACCACGCAGACCCGGCGCAATCCACCGAGCTGCGCAACGCTTCGATTTACATCGAGGGTAACCGTATCGCTTTTATGGGCGCTACGGCCGACCTGCCGCCACACGCACTGGAAGCCGACGAGGTGATTGACGCGCAGCGCCATCTGGTCACCCCCGGGTTGGTGAACACCCACCACCATATGTACCAAAGCCTCACACGGGCCACACCCGGTGTGCAAAACGCAGAGCTGTTCGGCTGGCTGCGCGGGCTGTACCCCATTTGGGCCGGCCTGACGCCCGAGATGGTGCAGGTGAGCACCCAGATTGCCATGGCTGAACTGCTGATGAGCGGCTGCACCACCAGCAGCGACCACCTGTACATCTACCCCAACGGCCCACACGGAAAAGTTAGGCTGGACGACAGCATAGTCGCGGCCGCCGAGATCGGCATGCGCTTTGTGGCCACGCGCGGCAGCATGAGCGTGGGCCAGAGCCAAGGCGGCTTGCCGCCGGACCGGGTGGTAGAACAAGAAGACTTCATTCTCAAAGAAAGCCAACGGCTGATCGAGCAGCACCACGATGCAAGCTGGGGCTCCATGCTGAATGTGGCGCTGGCGCCCTGCTCCCCGTTCAGCGTGAGCCGCGACCTGATGCGCGAAGCCGCCCTGCTGGCCCGCAGTTTCAAGGGCCAAGGTGTGCGCCTGCACACCCACCTGGCCGAAAACGACCACGACCTCGCCTACAGCCGCGAAAAGTTCGGCTGCACCCCCACCCAATACGCCCAGGACCTGGGCTGGTTGGGCGACGATGTGTGGCACGCCCACTGCGTGAAGCTGGACGACGAGGGCATCAGCCTGTTTGCCGCCAGCCGCACCGGCGTGGCCCACTGCCCGTGCAGCAATATGCGCCTGGCTAGCGGCATCGCCCCCATCCGCAAAATGCTGAACGCCGGAGTTCCGGTAGGCCTGGGTGTGGACGGCAGTGCCAGCAATGACGCCGCCCACATGGTGAACGAGGCCCGCCAGGCTCTGCTGCTGGCCCGCGTGGGCCGCGCCATGCAGCCACCCGAGGAGCGCGTGTTGCCCACGGGCGAACGCCGCACCTTCTTCGGCTGCGATTTGGGCCCGGCCGAGATGACCGCCCGGGATGCCCTGAGCACAGCCACCCGGGGCGGCGCGCAAGTACTGGGCCGCAAAGACATCGGCCACCTGGCAGTGGGCATGTGTGCGGACCTGGTGCTGTTTGACTTGGACACGCTGGGCTTTGCCGGCGGCGCGGTGCATGACCCGGTGGGCAGCCTGCTGCTGTGTGCCAGCCCGCAGGCCGACTACACGGTCGTCAACGGCAAGGTGGT
>RFQA01000352.1 GCA_009925925.1 Betaproteobacteria bacterium | reverse complement strand
GATGCGCTGAAAGCAAAAATCCTGGCTTTGGTGCCCAATCTCAACATCGGCGACCCTTTTGACCCGAATACCCGCATGGGCAGTTTGTCCTCGCGCGCGCACTTTGACCGCGTGAGCGACTACATCGTCACCGGTGTGCGCGAAGGCGGGCGCATCTTGTGTGGCGGGCATCCGGTGCAGGTAGACCAATACCCCAAGGGCTTGTTCATGGCGCCCACTTTGTTTGAGGGCGTGGACCCACAAGCGCGCATGGCACGCGAAGAAATTTTCGGACCAGTAGCCGCTTTTATGCCTAAGCCCGCGTACTTCGCATCTCAACATGTAGTTATTCAATAGAAAAGGAAACAAACCTATGTCGCAAGCCTTGATGGAAGCACCCGCGCAAGCCGTCGTCACCGCCGCCGAGTTCTGGGATCAAGACCCCGAGTACCAGGACTTATTACTCAACCTGATCAACATCCATGTGGTCAGTGAGTTGTATGGCGGCGATATTTTTGAGGCCAGCATCTTGCGAGCGCCTACGGCCGAATTCAAGATGCGTATGGCGCGCACTGTGATGGAGGAGTACGGCCACCACTTGCGCTACCGCAAACTCATGGAAGAGCTAGGCCTAGATTGGCAGGAATACGCGCGCAGCAAAGGGCATTTGTCCACCTTTGACACGCCTATGGAGTCCTGGGCCGACCAGGCAGTTTTTTTGGCGATCTTGGACCGCGCTGCAGCCCACCAGTTCCGCCATTTTGTGCAATGCCGCTACGAGCCATTCCGCCAGGCAGCGCAAGACACGCTCAAAGAAGAATACGGCCATGTCGGCCTGGGTATGGACGCCGTTAAAGCTTTGCTGCAAACCGACGAAGGCCGCGCCCAGGTGGAACACGCCTTGCACAAATGGTTGCCAGTGGGCTTGCAGTCTTTTGGTGCCGATGCGTCCAAGAAAAACGAGCGCTACCGCCACTTTGGTATCAAACAAGACACCAACGAAAACATGCGCGCGATTTACTGGGAACAGGTGCGCGCTTTTGTTACCGAGGACTGGGGCTTTGCCCTGCCCGAGGACTACACCCAGATTTGGAACCCCAGGGGCCAGCAGGATACCGACCGTGCGTATTGAGCGTGCGCGAACAGTCGCCTCTGTGCGCGCGGCATTTGCGTAAGGGCGCTCGATGTACACATTGACACTGGACGGCAGCGACCAGGCGGTGGCCTTGTCCACGCAGGAAACCGTGCTGGACGCCTGTCTGGCCCAGGGCCTTGAGCTGCCCTACAACTGCCGCTCGGGCGAATGCGGCGAGTGCTTGGCGCAATTGCAAAGTGGCACGGTGCGCCAGCTACCCGGCAGCGACCCGGCGGTATTTACCGAGGCCATGCGCGCCCAGGGCATGGTGCTGACCTGTATGTGCTTTGCCACTTCCAACCTGGTGCTCAAAGTGCCCTTGCGTGCGCGCAGCGGCCCAGCGATACGGCAGTTGGATGCGGTGATCGAGTCGATCGTCTGGCACGGCCCGCGTACCGCACAGGTGCGCTTGCGTTGCCCCGAGGCAGTGGCCTTTGAAGCCGGGCAATATTTTGGATGGCAGGTGCAAGGCGTGGCGCATGCGCGTTCTTATTCGGTGTCGGTGGCACCGGGTACGGACCGTTTGGAATTTATGGTCCGCATCTACCCCGGCGGGCAGATCAGCGCCATGCTCAAACGCCATGAGTTGGCGCCGGGCGATGTCGTGGGTTTGCGCGGCCCATTTGGCACTTATCGCTTTGATGCCGAGCACCCAGGACTCGCCGTTTTTGTGGCCGGTGGCACGGGCATCGGGCCGGTACTCTCGCTGGTGCAAGCGGCTTTGCGCGGCCCGGCGCAGCGCAAACTGCTGGTGCTTTTTGGCGCGCGCGATGCGCTAGAGATAGCCGCTGCCAGCGCCTTGCAACAATGGGCTGCGCGCGACGCGCGTCTTCAGTTTGTGCCGGTGTTGTCCGACGAGCCCACCGA
>RFQA01000351.1 GCA_009925925.1 Betaproteobacteria bacterium | reverse complement strand
TTCCAAGGAAAAAAGGGCGCTAGCCCTCGTGTTGTCTGCGCGAGAAGCTTCTGTTTTGATAGCGTCTTGCTGCGCGTGAAAGTACGACAAGGGCTTGCCTGAGATGCGAAAAACCTCTAGCGCGCGCTGGATGCGCTGGCTGTCTGCCGGTGCCAATCGGGCTGCGGTGATAGGGTCTACAGATGCCAATTGGGCGTGCATGGCGGGCCAGCCCAAAGCCGCAGCCTCGGCCTCGAGCGCGGCGCGCACCTCTGGGCTGGCAGCGGGCATGTCATCCAGCCCGTCAAACAAGGCCTTGAAGTACAGCATGGTGCCGCCCACCAGCAGCGGGAGTTTGCCGCGGGCGTGGATGTCGGTGATCAGGGTTTTGGCGTCTTTGACAAACTCAGCCGCGCTGTAGGCTTCCAGCGGGTCGCGGATGTTGATGAGGTGGTGCGGCACGGCGGCCAGTTCATGCGCTTCGGGTTTGGCAGTGCCTATGTCCATGCCCCGGTATACCAAAGCGGAGTCCACGCTGATGATTTCGGCGTCATGCTCCGCTGCGATGGCTAATGCGGCGGCGGTTTTGCCGGCAGCGGTGGGGCCGGCCAAGCACAGGTAAAAAGGCAAACGCTGGCTCATACGCTGCCCCCTGCGTGGATGCGCGCCCGCGTCACACGCTGGAGCAAGAGCAGCAGTCCGACGGCTGCCACTGTGAGACCCACCACCAAGGCGATCCAGAACCCTTGGGCGCCCATGGCCTGCGCAGGCCGCCATGGCAGCCACTGTGGCGCCAGACCCAGCACGCAACCCAGGGGCAGTGAGAACCCCCAGAACGCGGTGAGGTGTATCACCATGGGGCTGCGGGTGACTTTGTAGCCCCGGATGGCACTGCTGATGACGACCTGTGCCGAGTCCGACATCTGGAACACCGCCGCCAGAAACAGCAACTGCGCAGCCAGTGCTGCCACGTTCGTATCGTTGGTGTAAGCCCAGGCAATCTGGTGTGCGCCTGCTGCAATGCCGATGGCAGACAGCAGCCCGAAGCCCAGTCCGGCCTTCACACCCACCCAGGCCCGGAACTTTGCGGCGACCGGATCGCCGGCGCCCAGGCTTTGTCCCACGCGCGTGAGCAGGGCAATGCCCAGACTCAAGGGCGCCATGAATACCAGCGAAGTGAAGTTGAGCGCAATCTGGTGGGCGGCCACTTCCCGGCTACCGAAGCCGGCAATCAGCAAGGCGATCAGGCCGAAAGCGCTGGTTTCGGCAAAGTAGGTCACCCCGATAGGGAAGCCCAACTTCCACAAAGCGGCGAGCTTTTCGGGGTGCGGGCCTTCCCATTGGGCGAAAGGCCAGGTGCTGCGGTAGGCGGGTGTCAAGCGCATCCACACCAGCAGACCCAGAAAGTTGAACCACACGCAGATGAGCGTGGCCCACGCACAGCCCAAGCCCCCCAGCCGCGGGAAACCCCAGCTGCCGAACACCAGCAACCAGTTCACCAGAATGTTGAGCAGCAGCGCCGCCACCGACAGGACCATGAGCGGCTTGGTCTGGTTCAGGCTGGCGCTATAGCCATACAGCACCCGGTAGCAGGCAAACGCGGGAAGTGCAAAGCTGATGATGAACACAAAACCGGTGGCTACCTCGTGCACGTGGGGCTCGATGTCCATGGAGTCAAACACCAGTGCGCAGAGCTGGGTCAGCACCATGGCCACGGTGCCTACGCCCAGTGCTTTCCACATGCCTTGGCGTACCAGATGCGGCACCAGCGTGAACTCTCGAGCACCCACATGGTGGGCCACCATGGGGGCCACGGACATCATCAGGCCCATGAGCGTGATGATGACGATGTTCCAGATGGACACCCCCAGCGAGATACCCGCCAGATCGTGGGCCGACGCATGGCCCGCCATGGCGACGTCCACCACGGACATACCCACATTCGCCAGCTGCCCGATCAGGATGGGCCAGGCCAAAGCCCAGAGCGCAACGAGTTCGCTGCGGGTACTAGTGCGGGGGAGGGTTGATTCA
>RFQA01000036.1 GCA_009925925.1 Betaproteobacteria bacterium | reverse complement strand
GCCATCACCACCGAATTTGAAAATGTGCCCGCCGAGGCGCTGAACCAGTTGGCCCAAAGCCGCCAGGTTGCGCCCAGCGGGGCCGCAGTGGCGATTGCCCAAGACCGCGCAGCGGAAAAAGCGCACTTTGTGCAATGCGGCGTGCCTTGCGCGCCTTACGCCGTGATCGAGACGGCTGAGCAATTGGCAGGCATTGACGCCAACTTGTTGCCCGGGATTTTGAAGACCACCCGCATGGGCTACGACGGCAAAGGCCAGGTCCGTGTGAAAACGCCTGCCGAGCTGGCCGCCGCTTGGGCCGACCTGAAGCAGGTGCCCTGCGTGCTGGAAAAGATGCTGCCCCTGCAGTGGGAGTGCAGCGTCATCGTGGCGCGCGGTGCCGATGGCACTTGCGTGAACCTGCCGGTGCAGCGCAACCTGCACCGCGACGGCATTCTGGCAGTCACTGAGGTTTATGAAGGAAATGTGCCTCCGGCGCTCGCCGAACGTGCGGTAGCTGCTGCGAAATCGATAGCGCAGGGCGTGAACTACGTCGGTGTGCTGTGTGTGGAGTTCTTCGTGCTGGACGAATCTCACCCCGCCGCCGCAGGCTTGGGTGGCTTGGTGGTCAACGAGATGGCGCCACGCCCCCACAACAGCGGCCACTACAGCATGGACGCCTGCGATGTATCGCAGTTCGACCTGCAGGTGCGCACGCTGGCGGGCTTGCCCTTGGTGCAGCCGCGTCAGCACAGCCCGTCCATCATGCTGAACCTGTTGGGCGACATTTGGCCCCAAGAGGGTCGTAACGGCGGTGTGCCCGACTGGGCGGCCGTGCTGGCTTTGCCCGGCACCCACCTGCACCTGTACGGCAAGCTGGACGCCAAAAAGGGCCGCAAGATGGGGCACCTCAACGTCACGGGCGCCACCATCGAACAGGTGCGTGCTACGGCGCTGGAAGCAGCCCGCATCCTCGGCATTGCCGCGTTCTGAATGTCCCTTACTGTGTCGCCCCGCGCATGATAGTTTCCGCCTACAAGCAAGCTGACGGGGTGGAGCTTGCTCTTGATTCCATAGCTTCTGCCGCAGATGTGGTGCGCGCTGGAGGCCTGTTGGGCTTGCCAACCGAGACGGTGTACGGCCTGGGGGCCGATGCGTCGGACCCGGTGGCCGTGGGCAAGATATTCACTGCCAAAGGCCGGCCCTCGGACCACCCCTTGATCGTTCACGTGGCGGCCTTTGACGGCGGCATGGGTGGTGTGGCGCATTACTGCACCCGTGTGCCTGCGTTTGCGCAGCAGCTCATGTCGGCCTTCTGGCCGGGCCCGCTCACCCTCATCCTGCCGCGCAAAGAAGGTGTGGGCGAAGCCGCCGCCGGTGGCCAGAACAGCATTGGCCTGCGCTGCCCGGCCCACTCTGTGGCCCAAGCCGTATTGGCAACCTTGCGCAAGCCCTCGGACGGCGGGCGCGAAGTCTGGGGCATTGCAGCGCCCAGCGCCAACAAATTCGGCCGCGTAAGCCCCACCACGGCGGCCCATGTGCACAGCGAATTCGGGGACGACTTGCTGATCCTCGATGGCGGCCCATGCGAAGTGGGCATTGAGTCCACCATCATCGACTGCACCCGGGGGGCACCGGTGCTCTTGCGTCCCGGCTCCATCACCGCCCAGCAAGTCGAGGACGCGTGTGGACGCAAACTGCTATCAAAAGAAGAGCTGCTTGCGCAGAGCCAGCAAGCGCCACGGGCCTCCGGGACTCTGGAATCGCACTATGCTCCTAGCGCCACCGTGCGCCTGATGGATGCCAAAGCCCTGCAAGCCGCCCTGGACTTGCTGAGCGGCACCACGCCGCCGGACAAGCGGCCTACCATTGCGCTGTACCACCGCAGCCCACTGTATGTGCGCTCGCCCTTGGTGGCCGCCCACCGCATGCCGGCGCATGCCCAGCCGGCGGCGCACGAGCTGTTTTCCAAGCTGCGGGAGATGGACGCGCAGGGCGTCAAACTCATCTGGGTGGAAGCCCCGCCCGACGCCCCCGAGTGGGATGGCGTGCGTGACCGCCTGACCCGCGCAGCGGCTTGAAACGGGCCGCTCCCGGCCCTTCGCGGTTTGCCCGCCGGTTTGTTTACTGATCCCGCCCCGCCCAGTCCACCAGAGCATCCAGCGCGGGCCGGGCGTCGTTGGCGTTCGCGTGGTTGATAAAGGCGACCAGCACATAGCGTTTGCCACTGACGGCGTGCACATAGCCTGCCAAAGACACCACACCGGTCAAGGTGCCGGTTTTCAGGTGGGCCGTGCCACTGGTGCGGGTTTTGATGCGCTTGAGGGTGCCGTCCACCCCGGTAATCGGCAAGGACGATATCAACTCCGGCATGAAGGGCGCTGCATAGGTGGCCTGCAGCAGGCGGCCCATGGCCTGCGCGCTGATGCGTTCCTGGCGCGAAAGGCCGGAGCCGTTGTCCATGACCGGGGCGTCGTCCGTGCCTATGCGGTCTTTCCACCAGCGTTGCACCAGCGTGCGGCTGGCGGCAAAGCTGCCTGGAGGCAGGTTGGCGTCTGCCACCACGTCAGCGGGCAGGCCTTGGGCATTGCCCGCCACCCGTCCCAGTGTCAAAAACACCTGCTGGGCCATCACGTTGTTGCTGAACTTGTTGATATCGCGAATCACCTCCGCCAGCGTGGCTGAGTTCACCACCATTGCGGGCTTGCCGGCTAACAGGGCGGTCGGCATCGCGCCGTTGCGTACGGTGCCCAGCACCTTGCCGCCCATGCTTTCCCACAGGCCCTGCACAGCGCGTCCGGGGTAGGACTTGGGGTCTGCGTAGGCGATGGGCCATACCTTCTCGCCACAGCTCGCGGGGTAGCTGCCGCCGAAACGGAAGCGCAGCGGGTCGGCAAAGTCGCCCTTCAGCGCTCCACGGTAGTCGCCGCAGTCGGTCGCTATGGTGTTGAGTGGCACGGTGGCGGGAGGGCTCACACCGGCTAGGGGCGGGTCGTACTGCACCTGGGCCACTTTGGCGCCGAGGTCCGGGGTAAAGGTCATCACCACCGATTTGAAGTTGATGAGCAAGGCGTCCGGCGCCACGTTGTAGGGGCGCAGGGGCTCGCCGTCGAATTTGGCGGGGTCAGGCTCCGGCAGGTCGAAGGCGCTACGGTCGAGCACGATGTCGCCGGCAATGGTTTTGATGCCCATGCCCTGCACCCGGCGCAGCAGCAGCCACAGGCGCTCCATCACCAGCCTCGGGTCGCCCAAGCCTTTGACGTAGAGGTTGCCGTTGAGCACCCCGTTTTGCAAAGTGCCGTCCACATACACCGGGGTAGCCCATGTGTAGGCCGGGCCCAGCAGGTCCAGGGCGGCAATGGTGGTCACCAGCTTCATGGTGGACGCGGGGTTCATGGGGCTGGTGCTGCGGTGGGCCAGCCGGGGCGCAGCACCCCCTTGGGCATCCATCACCAGAAACGACACGGCATCCCGCGGCACCTTGGCGCGGGCCAGTGCGGCGTCGACCTCGGGGGGCAGGGCTTGGGCGGCGGCGGTTCCGGCGATGAGTGCTGCAGCAAGCAGCGCGGTACCAAGTTGAGTCAATCTGAGAAATGAAAGGCGCATAAGGGGAGGGATGGAGATGTCAGGGTTTGGCGCAGTCGATGACCAACACCGTGATCTTGTGCTGCAACTCACGGGGGACTGTGGCGGCTAGGCGTTGTTGGAGTTCTAGCGGGGTTTTGGGTTTGTTGCCGCCGTCACCGGCGACATGCAAGTTTTTGGGATCGAACCAAAAGACGATGTAAACGCCATAGCCGTCACTGCCTTGCTCCCTGCTGTATTTGGCGATGAGCTGCTCGTGAATGGCTTTCCACACGTCTTTGTGTGAGTCTCGTTTGATCTCGATAGGGATATGAAGCGTTGAGCCGAAGAACACTTCAATGTCCGCACGTTTGTGATCTGCGTGCGGACGTTCAGGTTCGGCGATGACGTTCAGCGGGTTTAAAAGCTTCTTGAGGTCCGACAGTAAGGCGTCACGGCAGTCGTTTTCTATTCGAGGCTTGTCGCCGTTCCAATACTGTGTGTAATCGTTGGTGTTGCCGTGGCGGATTTCTTTGGCCAGCAGATTTAGCTGATCTACCACCAGTGCGTGCAAATCTGCTGCGTTGGCAGGTTGCTGATTGGCTAGCGTGTGGCACACCTCCGTGACAGATGCGGGGCGGAAGAGGGCTTTGCGGCGAAGGAGGTTTTGTTCGTAGAGGGCGTGTTCCAGTTGGTCTTTCCATGGGGCAAGGCCGTCTTGCGCCATAAGTTGCCGAAGACCGGCGTGTGCTTCTTCGGAAGGATCCGCAGCCATGGAAGAAACCAATTGCTGGACATAGCGCATGGACTCCATGGCTGGGGATACCCAGTAGGCTTCTCCGGACTTAGGTTCTTCTTGAGGGGTAAACCGTGCGCCCAGCAATGGAATCAAAAGCATCGTGGCGTTCAAACCCAATTGCACGGCGTGGTCACGCTCTTGTCGCTGCTCTCGCAGCAGTTCATACACATGACTTGCCCGTGATGGCTTCCCATCCAGATACCTTTTTAGGGGTTCCAGATAGTGAGTCGGCGCTACTTGCAAACCGGCTGTTAGCCAGTACACCCGTTGCGCCACATCCATGTTGGGAATTGATAGGCGCTGGGAAATCAAAGAAAGTTGATCTGATTCAGGCAGCGTGCGTAGCAAGCAAGCGATCAGCTCACGCACACAGCGAAGCTGAGTCTTTGTTACTCGTGCAGGCAATTCCGCAATGAGCAAGGGGGCGACTTGCTGGGCGATGTCTATGTACTGCACATCATGCGCCAAGGCATACAGGCCATTCACATGCTCAACTTTTGCTGCGATTTGCATGCGCATTAGGTTCAGCATGACTTGCCCAACGAGATCATCACGATCTTGGAGCAGTTGCTTAAACCATGCGGGCGGATTGCCATGAAGACCTGTGATCTCGAAAGCGATCAACATTTCCAGTGTCTGCTCCGACAATTCCAAAGCCGAAGTGGGTGACTCAGAAAAGCGCAAATCCATCGCTGCCAGACAGGCATGCGAAATGGGAAAGTATTTGCTCTTCAGGTAAGAATTCAAAATAGTTTGAGCGTCCGGCAAGTCCTCTCGGTAAAGACATTGCCGAAGCCCATCCAACGCCATCGAAACCCAATGGGGGTCTTCGTTAAAGAGCTGGCGCAACTCATTTTCCGGTGAGCTTTTGGAGCTATTGCGAACGCCTTGCAAGTACCGTTGACCGATATGGATGAGCAGTCCTTGGTGTGCCTCATTACCCTGGAGCTTGGGCAACTCCTCGCAGAAGAATTGAAGGTCCTCGGCGTGCTTTTGGGCATCTTTCTGTTTGCGCTCCGCTGAACGCAGCCTCCAACCTTGTGTCTCTTCATCTGGCGGATAGGGGCAAGATAGCCAGCCGTTGAGTATCCATTCAGCATCCTGCGGGTGCTGCGCCGTCCATCGCTCCATCCGCGCGATGGTCGCGTTTGCACCTTCTCGGTGTTCAGCCAATCGGAATGCTTCGCCTATCAACTGCTGACGAATAGCTCCCGTTTGGTCTTCTGCCAGGAAGAGATACCAGTCGACGGCATCATTGGGGCGAGGAGCTTCGCAAAGCATCTGGTGAATTTCAGAAAGCCACAAGTGCGCCGGTTGATCGGATGCGGCCCTTTGCGCAATACCGTGTTCCACCAGTCTTTTATAGACAGACGGGTTGGCTTCGAACCAGCGAGCGATGGCTTCACGCGCTTCGCTTTGCAGAGCGTTGTCACGGTAAGCCCCTATCACCAACCCCAACCACGCGTAAAGGCGAGGCGCCGTTTCCTTTTGTCCGAAACATGAAAGCCCTGCCAGCAGCAAGTTTCCGATGACTTGTGAGAGGTCGTACTCTTCGCCTGTTGACCTCAATCGACGCCCGCTTGCAAGTAGGGCATCCAGCAGCACTGGGACGTCTTCGTGTGGAGCGTGGTCCTTGGCCAAATCATTCCAGAACATCCAGTATTGGTTGATGGATGTTTGCGAATGAGGGTGATAGTACGACCACAATTCCTCAGGCGCAATGAATCTAGGGTAGAGCTCACGGAGGAGTATTCCTAAAAGGCTATCGTCTTCATCTCTGATGTCGTACTGATGTATGCCTCTCAAAATTCGTAGGGGCGCTGACCAATCTTTAGCTTGTTTTGAATAGTTGCACAAGGTGTTGAGTGCGCTGCGCCGCAAGCCAGACCAGCAGCTTTTGTCGCCCACGATCCGTTCAAGATCGGTTGTCAAATCCGGCATCGCTTGTCCATGCTCCATCGCATCCAATACACAGTCCAGCACCGCTTGGTGTGCAGGGCTCCGGTCGGGGGATTCGAGCCATTCGCGGAAGGCTGGCTCCATGTCCTCAGTAGCAAGTGCTCCAAACGGCCTGTTGGCCCAGTTCTGGTTGCGAAAGTGCGCGTAGCGTTGGGCCTCGCGCTGCAAGGCTTGCAGGATGCTCTTCTTCTCGTCGACGCTGAATCCCAGCACATCACCATGCAGCACTAGCCCGAGTGCATCCTGGTCTATCAAGGTGCTTCGCACGCTCTTATCTGTCACCACTGCCAGCCACGCATGTAGTCCCCGCAGTTCGGGCACTACGCCACCGTCTTCTCCCTGGATGAGTGCGAGCACGCGCTTGGCGGGCAAGTGATTGCGGATGCGCTCGGCCAGATACTTGGCGCCCAAATACTCCGCCACCGTTCGGTGTACGGGGGTGAAGTTCCCTTTGCCGTCGCTGGAAAAGAGGTGGGTTTCCAGTACCTTGTTGCAGGCTTCCGTGCTCGGTGTGGTCGCACTGCTGGTGAGCAGCGTGGTCAGCACCATCGCATGCGGGGTGTCTTGTTTTTTGTGCTGCAATGCAATGACTGCGCTACCCGATAGCAGCATTACCGCGCACAGGTAGCCTGCAGCGTTCAAGAGTTGTGCATCAGGGATGGTGCTGCGGCGTTGTGCTGCTAGGTGTACCTCGTTCTGTTCTTGGACCAGTTTGGCGCAGGCCTTTTCGTACACCTCCGCTTTGCTGCGGGGCCAGCCCTCTGACGATTTGCCCACCGCTTCGACCAACATGCGCAGGGTTTGTGGGTTGGTGAGCAGGCCGCCCAAGTCTTTGTGATGGGCTTGGTCCACAAAAGCTTGTGCGTCAGCTTCGCTCACGTCGAGCCAGGACGCTGTGAATTGCAGAATTTGTCCGTCGTTGAGCTCCGTCAGATGCAGCTCCGCAAAATCACCTTCGCCCGCCAGCCGTTGCAAGGCGTCGCTGTCGGTGCTGCCCCGCCAGTCGGCTTCGCGGCACGAGAGGCGAAAGGGCGGGATGTCCAGCGCGCTGAGTTTGCTGCGGATGCGGCCCAAGGGGGATTGGCCCTCAAGGGCGGCGGCTTCGTCCAGGCCGTCGATAAAAATAGGGTGTCGGTAGCTGTCGCGGGGCGTGAGTTCCAGAAAGTCGCTAGCTTTCAGGCATTCCCCCCCCTCTTGTTTGGCCAAGGTTTCGAAGGTCGTTGTTTTGCCCGCTCCAGGGTCGCCGAGCAGCACCCAGGCGCGCAGGCTTTGGTAGTCCACCAACGTTCGGGGCTCGGTGAGCGAGCCATCCGGCTTTCTGGCGCGCACCGTTCGCTCGATGGCTAGCCTCTTGCTGTCTTGTCTCATGCCGCCTCCAGCCAGTGGGTGAGCGGGTATGACAAAAACTCCGTCAGGTTCACGCCGCCCGTGCCCACCAGCAAGGTGTTGCTGCCGGTATGTTGTTTTGCGAACTCGTCCATGCCCCCCAATGCGCCCACACTGGGGCCGCTCTTCACTTCGATGGCGGTGCGGCGCAACGCGTCGTTGATGACAAAGTCCACCTCATGCGGGCTTTCGCGCCAGTAGCTGATGTCTTCTTGGGGGCGAGCGCTGTTGCACAGGTGGGCGCCCACGCAGCTCTCCACCAGTCGGCCCCAGTAGCTGCGGTCTGCCTGTGCTTGGGTAAATGTGTAGGGCGTGGCGCTGGACATGAGCGCGGTGTTGAGCACCTGAAATTTGGGCGCCGAGGCACGTTTGCGGGCTGCGCCTACGTGGTACTTTTGCAAGCCCATGAGTAGACCGGCATTGCCCAGCAGATCCAGATAGCCGGCCAGTGTGGTTTCGTTGCCTGCGTCTTGCAGTTGCCCTTTCACCTTGCCCAGCGCCAGAATCTGCCCCGAGTAAATGGCGCCCAGTGTGAACAGTTGTTTGAGTAGCGCAGGTTTGTCTACGCGCGCCATTTGAAGAATGTCGGTTTCAATGCTGGGCTGCACCAAGCTGGCCAGCACATAGTTGCGCCAGCGCTCTTCGTCCCGGATGAGCGGGGCGCTACCGGGATAGCCACCAAAGTAGATGTACTCGTTGAGGGTGAAGTCAAACGCGTGGTGCATTTCTACAAACGACCAGTGCGTGGCGCGAATTAGCTCATAGCGTCCGGTCAAACTTTCTGTCAGGCCTTTTTGAATCAGCAAGGGTGAGCTGCCCAGCAGCACCACGTGCATGGGCAGACCACGTGCGCGGTCGGCGTCCCACAGGCCTTTGACGGTGTCCGGCCAGCGGGGAATTTTTTGAATTTCATCCAACACGAAGACGAACGATTGGTTTGCGTTTCTTTCCAGGTGTGCCTCGCACTCGGCACGGGCAGCTTGCCAGGTGCGGATTAGCCAAGCGGCATTGCGCGGCGCGCCATCGATGTCTGCCGTTTCATAGCCATAAATGCCCCGGCCACTGGATGCCATGCTGCGTGCCCACGGCTCCCCGGCGGGGTCCACCGACACAAAGCGGTGGGCCCTGTCTTCAATGGCCTGGCGGACCAGTGTGGTCTTTCCCACCTGCCGGGGGCCCGCCACAATGGTGATGAAGCGCGGCACCTCTTGCAGGCGGGTTTTTAGTGTCTGGACGTGTGATCGCTGGAAGCTCATAAAATACTGAGTAAATTTACTCACAATATTTGCATCTTTTGCATACCTCGTCAACCTGAGTGTTTTGCTACCAAAAAGATAGCGCCTTGCGCTAGCTGAATCTGCGGGAGTGGCCATATCCCTTCTAAAATCGAACCATGAACCTGTTGGCCCTGGATACCGGAACCGAATTTCTCTCGATCGCGCTGCGTACCGATGGAGCGGAAGGCACGCGTGTGGTGGAGCACCACAGCGCCGGTGGCGCCAAGGCCTCTACGGATTTGATTGCGGCGATCCTCCAGATGCTGGCCGACGCGGGTGTGGGCTTGGACCAACTGGATGCCATCTGCTTCGGCAGCGGGCCTGGCTCGTTCACCGGATTGCGCCGGATGCGTTCACTTTGCAGGTTACAGCTTTGCTCGATGCGCGCATGGACGAGATGTACGTGGCGCAGTACCAATATGCACAGGGACAATGGCAGACCCTTCAGGCCAGCACCTTGCTGCGGCCACAGGATTTGGCCGTCCCGGGTGTTGCGGCCGGTGAGCCGCACCTGCTGGCCGGCAATGTGTTCACCGTCTACGCGGACCGGCTGCCGGTGAAAACCTTGCAATCCGCGCAGGTGGTGCAGGCTTTACCCATGGCCGCTGCCATGTTGCGACTGGCGCCCGCGATGCTGGCCGCAGGTCTGGAGGTGGATGCGGCGCTGGCCATGCCCAGCTACATCCGTGACAAGGTGGCCAAAACCACTGCGGAGCGCGAAGCCGAGAAGGCGGCCGCCCAGGCGGTGGCTGCAGCATGAGTTCTTATGCCAGTCTTCCGATGGCTGATGTGACCCACGAAGCCGCGTTCGAGCCTTTGTTGGCGGACAGTCTGGACCGGGTGCTGTATGTGGAGCAGCGGGCCTACTCGCACCCTTGGAGCCGTGCCAACTTCATCGACGCGCTGCACAGCGGGTACCAGGCCCAAATGCTGACCGCCAATGGCCAGCTTTTGGGTTATTTTGTGGCGATGAAGGGCGTGGATGAGGTGCATTTACTCAACATCACCGTAGCACCCGAATTTCAGCGCCAGGGTTGGGCCCGCGTGTTGTTGGACGCACTGGCTATCTGGTCGCGGGGTCAGGGTGCGCAATGGTTGTGGCTGGAAGTGCGAGTGAGCAATCAGCGGGCCCTGCAGATTTATGAAACCCATGGCTACCGCCGCGTCGGCCAGCGCAAGGGCTATTACCCGGCCCACAACGGCCAGCGCGAAGACGCGGTGGTCATGAGCCTGGCATTGGAGCACTGAACACCATGGCACTGCAACTCGACGAGCGCCAACGCGCCATGCTGCTGGAAATGGGTGTGCGTGTCTGGCTGCCCGGCACGGATTTTGCCACGGTGGCAGGCAACGAGCCGGCTGAGCATGCCCCTGCGCTGACTTCACGCACCATGGCTCATGCCGCAGTGCGTCCCGCACCGCTCACGGAGCAGCGCCCTACAGCCCCCGTGCCATTGGCGAGCCGCCCTGTACCCGTGCAGGCCGCCCCTGTGGCCGCGACTGCACCCGCTAACGCATCCATTCAACCATCAGCCTTGGCTGCTTTGGACTGGAACGGTCTGGCAGATACTGCGGCAGCATGCGAGTCCTGCGGGCTGTGTGCCGGCCGCAAGCACGCGACCTTGCAACCCGCGCAGCAAACGCAAGCGGACTGGATGGTGGTGGGTGACCCGCCCGAGGAAGATGAAGACAGTGCCGCCCAGGCCTTTGTGGAAGCGCCGGGCCTGTTGCTGGACAACATGCTCAATGCTGTAGGTGCCAGCCGCTCCGGCAGTGGCCCGCAAGGTGCCTATGCCACCAATGTGGTGAAGTGCCGTCCACCGCACGGGCGCAACCCCCTGCCAGCAGACCTGGCCCAATGTGCAGCCTACCTGCAGCGCGAAATTGAGCTGGTGCAACCCAAGGTGATCTTTGCCGTGGGGCGTTTCGCCATCCAGACATTGCTGTCTGAACACGGCGCTCTCGCTACCCAACCGTTGGGCAAGTTGCGCGGTTCAGTCTACCGGTACCGGGGCATTCCGGTCGTGGTGAGCTACCCCCCCAAGCTGCTGCTGCGCAACAGCGCGGACAAGTCCAAAGCCTGGGCCGATTTGTGCCTGGCCATGGATGCTCTGTCCGCCCCTTAAAGCCCCCTTCTTAAAATAGCCCCATGACCTTTCTTGACCAGTTGCGCACCGCCGAGCGCCAAAACGGCTCCTTGTTGTGCGTGGGCCTGGACCCGGAACCCGCGAAGTTCCCCGAGCATCTGCGGGGCGATGTCAGCAAAATTTACGACTTTTGCGCCGCCATCGTGGATGCCACGGCCGACTTGGTGAATTCCTTCAAACCCCAGATTGCTTATTTCGCTGCCCACGGCGCCGAAGCGCAGCTGGAAAAGCTGATGGACCACATGCGCCGCACTGCGCCCCAAGTGCCCATCATCTTGGACGCCAAGCGCGGCGACATCGGCAGTACCGCCGAGCAATACGCCAAAGAGGCCTTCGAGCGCTATGGTGCGGATGCCGTCACTCTGTCCCCCTTCATGGGCTTTGACTCGGTGGCGCCTTACCTCAAGTACCACGGCAAGGGTGCCTTCCTGTTGTGCCGTACGTCCAACCCCGGTGGCGACGACTTCCAGCCGCAACACCTGCGCGATGTTCCGGGGCAACCGCGCTTGTATGAACACATTGCCGCGCTGGCCCAAGGGCCCTGGAATCTCAACGGTCAGTTGGGCTTGGTGGTGGGGGCCACGTACCCGGCGGAAATTGAGCGCGTGCGCGCCTTGGCACCCTCCGTGCCTTTGCTGATCCCCGGCGTGGGTGCACAGGGCGGCGACGCGGTAGCAACCGTTAAAGCAGGTAGGAAGTCGGTGAATGGCGAAACCACGGCACCGATTGCCGTGAACTCATCGCGGGCCATTCTGTACGCCTCTGCGGGCCCGGATTTTGCATCCGCTGCCCGCCACGAGGCCTCGCGGACCCGGGAGTTGTTACAAAACGCAGCCGCGGCCTGAAGCCTGTCTGTTCGGTAAGCGTTTGTAAGACCTTTTGGCGTCAACCGACTTCGTCCGTAACCTTGGGTCCCTGGTAGTCGTTCGCTTGTCGTTGAGCACGATCGTGCCAAAGAGGTCTGTATGGAAACCCACGTTTTGCCGAGCTTGCCCCAAGAAAAGGCGAGCGAATTTTCGTCATCAGGAACTGGTGCGCTGTTAGGTTCTCTGGCAGCCAGTGCTGCGCTCAGCGCATGTGGAGGTGGTGAGGGGGGCTCCAGTAGCGGTTCGAGTTCATATGTGTTGCCCGATCCACTGCCGGGCCGATCTGTCAGTCTGGCCAGTATGGTAGCGAGTAAAGCCTACCCGACTGCTGCCACCAATGAGCAAGCAGCCAGATTTCTTTTACAAGCAGGTTTTGCTGCCACCGATACGGAGATCAGCCGAGTTCGGAGCCTTGGGTATGCCAATTGGCTGCAGCAGCAAATAGCCTTGGACCAGGGGGTGAAGGGCTGGGATTGGCTCAATGCACAGGGCTACGCCAACGTAACCAGCACTGCCAACTTCTACGACAACACCTACCCGGCCGATTACATGGCTTGGAATCAGTTGATTACCTGCAACGATGTGTTCCGCAAACGCATGGCGTTGGCGCTCTCCGAGTATTTTGTGGTGTCGGTCAACGGTCTGGACATGAGTTGGCGCAGCCACGCCATCGCCCACTATTGGGACACTTTATGCACCCATGCGTTGGGCAATTTTCGTGACCTGCTGGAGGCCATTACGCTGAACCCGGCGATGGGTTACTACCTCAACACCAAAGGCAACCAAAAAGAAAATCCGGCTACCGGGAGACAACCAGACGAAAACTATGCCCGCGAAGTGATGCAGCTTTTCACCGTTGGCTTGCAAATGCTCGACATGGATGGTTCCGTAAAAACATCCGGTGGTAACCCGATCGAGACCTACAGCAACACAGATGTGACCAACTTGGCAAAAGTCTTCACCGGTTATGACGTGGACATGAGCCAAAACGTCAATACCGTGATTCCCCAAACTGGGGGGGGCACGCGCACCATTCCCAATACGGCCTACGTGCGACTTCCGTTGAAGCTGACAACCGCCAACCATTCTTCCTCCGCCGTGTCTTTCTTCGGTCTCAACGGAGTGCCGGCGGTCAACATCGGTCCTAACGTACCAGGCGGTACTGCCTTGGCGACGGCACTCACTGCGCTGTTCGACCACCCCAACATGGCGCCGTTCTTTGCCAAGCAGATGATTCAGCGATTGGTGACCAGCAATCCTTCCCCTGCTTACATACAGCGTGTTGCCAATGTGTTTGCGAACAATGGCGCAGGAGTTCGGGGAGATCTTGCCTTTGTCTTTTCAGCAATTCTTCTGGACGACGAGGCACGTGCACCGGCTGGTCTTGCGGGTACAGAGTACGGCAAGCTTCGTGAACCCATACTCCGATTCGTTCAATGGGCTCGCACCTTCGGTGCGACCTCCAGCAGCGGTGGCTGGCGTATCAGCGATCTGAGTGATGCAGGGACCGAGCTGGGCCAAAGCCCCTTGCGCTCGCCGTCGGTGTTTAATTTCTTCCGCCCCGGTTACGTGCCACCCGGAACCAGCCTCTCGGCAGGGAAGGTGGTGCCCGAGTTCCAGATCGTGACAGAGACAAGCGTGAGTGGTTACCTCAACTACATGATGTCGGTGATCTACAGCGGTATCGGTGAGTATGTGAGTGGCACCAAGGTCGGCGATGTGAAGGCCAGCTACACCAGTGAACTTGCCACCGCCATGGTGACCAATGCCACGGCACTCGTGGACCGGCTCAACCTGCTGCTCTGCGCTGGCCAGCTTTCCAGCACGACACGCAGCAACATCATTGCGGCTTTGAATACAACGCCAGTCACCGGCACCAGCACCGCCACGCTGAAGTTGCAGCGGGTCAGCGCTGCCGTGCTCATGGTTATGGCATCGAGCGAATACCTGGTGCAGAAATGAAAGTCTCAGCCATGTCAGAATCTGAATTCCAATCCCGGCGGACCTTTCTCAAGCGCAGTACCCAGCTCGCGATTTCCGGCACGGCGCTTCCATTTGCCCTGAACCTGGCGGCCATGGGCGAGGCAGCGGCCTTCAATTCGACGCCGGGCGACTACAAGGCATTGGTCTGTGTGTTCATGTTCGGCGGCAATGACTACGCCAATACGGTGGTACCGTTGGACACTTCCAGCTACGACCTCTACAGTACCATCCGCGGTGGCACGAGCGGCATCGCATTGGCCAAATCTTCATTGCTGCCCTTGAATCCAACTACAGCCCCTGTGGATTTGCAGAGCAACACAAGGCAGTTCGGTTTGCATCCGTCCATGACCGGGTTGGCGGGGCTCTTCAATGCTGGCAAAGCGGCCGTGCTGCTCAATGTGGGGCCGCTGGTAAAGCCGCTAACCCGTGTGCAGTACAACGGCTCCAACACGCTGTACCCCCGCCCCCCACAGTTGTTTTCCCACAATGACCAACAGTCGGTCTGGCAGTCTTCTTCACCCGAGGGCGCGACGACAGGCTGGGGTGGTAAGGCTAGCGACCTGGTGCTCGGTGTTCCACTCAATTCTGGGGTTTCTACTTTCAGCAGCATGTCGGTCTCGGGCAATGCGGTGTTCGTGTCGGGCAACTCCGCAGTGCAATACCAAGTGAGTGCGGGCCGCAGCAACGGAGCAGGCGGAGGAGCGATCAAGATCAAGCCCGCTACCGATGCCACGGTGTATGGTTCATCTGCCGTGGCCACAGCGATCAACAACATGCTGCGCGAAACCCGGACGCACAAGATCGAATACGAATACAACCGCGTCACCACCAGGGCGTTGGACGCACAAACCTCCATTGCAAATGCCTTGGCGCTGACCTCGGAAACAGCGCCATTCACCACTGTCACTTTCGGCACTGACAATTTCTCGCAGCAACTGCAAATGGTGGCGCGCTTGATCAAGGGACGTAGCGCCATAGGCAGCGGCCTGCGCCGCCAAGTGTTTTTTGTGTCACTGGGTGGCTTTGACCTGCACGACAACCTTATTGCTCAACACCCCGGATTGCTGAGCCGCGTGAGTGCAGGGCTCACGGCGTTTCACAATGCGATGGTGGAAATTGGCGATGCCAGCAAAGTGACCACGTTTACAGCATCCGACTTCGGGCGGACCTTGGCCTCCAATGGCGATGGCTCAGACCACGGCTGGGGCAGCCACCACTTTATTGTGGGGGGCGCTGTCAATGGCAAGGCGTTTTATGGCACACCGCCGCCCCTCAGCACCAGCGATGCCAAAGACAGCGGGGGTGTCAACTACCTGCCCGCCAACGCGTGGCACGTAGGGCAAGGGCGTCTTTTGCCAACGACTTCAGTAGACCAATACGCAGCTACGCTTGCAAGATGGTTCGGTGTCGACGATAGCGAAATGGTGAACGTGCTACCCAACATAGCCAACTATGCGCCGTACGTTAGCGTGGCAAATCCAGGCGGCTTCAATTTGGCATTGCCTGGCGGTGGCACCCTGAACTTCCCTCGATACTTGGGCTTTGTTTAATTCTGGCTGCGACATTTTTGGTAGCTGCTGGTGCCTATCGGTCGGGCGCTAAAGTTTTCTTCCCATTGCATGCTATGGGCTTGACTTCTCAATACCCAGCGCTGCCAACTCCGCATCCGTGAACACCCGTGAGCGGGTGTGAAACGCTTTGCCCTCCGGCCCTTCCAGTGAAAACGTACCGCCGTGGCCTTCGATCACGTCGATGATGAGCTGGGTGTGCTTCCAGTATTCGTACTGAGCCCGGCCCATGTAGAAGGGGCTGCCGCCTACGTCGCCCAAGTACACGTCGCCCGCACCAATGGTGATTTCGCCGGGCAAGTAGCAGTTGGCAGCGCTGTTGTCGCAGCAGCCACCGCTTTGGTGGAACATGAGGTCGGGGCCGTGTTTGGTTTTGAGAAAGGCCACCAGCTCCAACGCGGCGGGGGTGGCTACTACTTTGTCGACCATGGTTTTTTCTCCTTGTCGTGATGTCACTTGAATCTATGTTCTTCGTGTTCGCAGTCTGATCGCTGCTGTTGGCTCTCGCAACGCAATAACCCAACGGGGCGCCCACCTCATGCTGGAGTACCAGAAATCGGTGGCCGCCCCGTCGGGTTACCGCGTTGGGTCTCAGTTGATGTGACGTCACGGTAGCGTGGTAGTCGGTTGGGCATCCCCCCGATTTCTGGTACCCCAGTATGAGGGGGGAGGTCCAGCCGACTGCCGCGCGATCCGGCGCGACATGACTCGATTTAAAAGAAGCCCAACTTGTTCTCAGAGTAAGAAACCAACAAGTTCTTGGTCTGCTGATAGTGGTCCAGCATCATCTTGTGGGTTTCGCGGCCAATGCCGGATTCCTTGTAGCCACCAAAAGCTGCGTGGGCAGGGTAGGCGTGGTAGCAGTTGGTCCACACGCGGCCCGCCTTGATGGCGCGGCCCATGCGGTAGGCCACATTGCCGTTGCGGCTCCACACGCCGGCGCCCAAACCGTAGAGCGTGTCATTGGCAATAGCCAATGCTTCGGCTTCGTCCTTGAAGGTGGTCACGGCCAACACGGGGCCAAAAATTTCTTCCTGGAAGATGCGCATCTTGTTGTGGCCCTTAAACAGGGTGGGCTGCACGTAGTAGCCGCCTTCCAGGTCGCCACCCAAATGCGCTTGGCCGCCGCCTGCCAGCAGCTCTGCGCCTTCTTGCTTGCCCAGGTCCAGGTAGCTCAGGATCTTGGTCAACTGCTCTTTGGAAGCTTGCGCGCCCATCATGCTGTCGGTGTCCAGCGGGTTAATGTGCTTGATGGCGGCCACGCGCTTCAACACGCGTTCCATGAACTTGTCGTAGATCGATTCCTGAATCAGCGCGCGGGATGGGCAGGTGCAGACCTCGCCCTGGTTGAATGCGAACAGCACCAAGCCCTCGATGGCTTTGTCCAGGAAGGCGTCGTCCTTGTCCATCACGTCCGCAAAGAACACGTTGGGGCTCTTGCCGCCCAGTTCCAGCGTGGCGGGAATCAGGTTGTTGGCAGCGGCTTGTGCAATCACGCGGCCGGTGGTGGTGGAGCCGGTGAAGGCGATCTTGGCAATACGCTTGCTGGTGGCCAGAGGCATGCCGGCTTCGCGGCCGTAACCATTGACGATGTTCAGCACGCCGGGCGGCAGCAGGTCAGCGATCAGCTCGGCCAGGATCAAGATGGAGATGGGGGTGGATTCGGCGGGCTTTAGCACCACGCAGTTGCCGGCGCCCAAGGCAGGTGCCAGTTTCCAGGCGGCCATCAGTATGGGGAAGTTCCAGGGAATGATCTGACCGACCACGCCCAGAGGTTCCTGGATGTGATACGCCACGGTGTTCTCGTCGATGTTGGACAAGGCGCCTTCTTGCGCACGCACGCAGCCTGCGAAGTAACGGAAGTGGTCCACCGTCAAGGGAATGTCGGCGTTCAGCGTTTCACGGATGGCCTTGCCGTTGTCCACAGTTTCGGCGTAGGCCAAGAGTTCCAGGTTTTGCTCGATACGGTCGGCAATCTTGAGCAGGATGTTGGCGCGGGTGGCGGCGTCGGTTTTGCCCCAAGCATCAGAAGCCGCGTGCGCGGCGTCCAGCGCCAACTCGATGTCTTCCGCGGTAGAGCGGGCGGCTTGGGTGTAGACCTTGCCGCTCACCGGTGTGATGACGTCGAAGTACTGACCCTTGACCGGCGCAACCCATTTGCCGCCGATGAAGTTGTTGTACTGGGATTTGTAAGTGATCTTGGCGCCAGCGGCGCCGGGTGCTGCGTAAATAGCCATGGTTGTCGTCCTCTTGTGATTGGTTTGGTTTCCCGCAGAGTCACTCTGCCGGGTGGCCTGTACTCTCAAAAGGCGTGCCATGCGCCGCGGCTAACTCAAAGCCTTGATTTCATTGAATTTTTTCAGAGCGTTGATCTGCCGCAAGCTGTCTGCAAGCCAGGCCTGTCAAGCTTTGTCACAGTGACAGGTGTCACAAAATGGAACAGTCGGACAGGCGCGGGGTGGCGCAGCATTGCCCGCCGCGCAAGCAACCCCCATACTGAGCCCAAAGCGGGGCGATATGACTCCGCGCAGGAGACAAACGTGCGATCACCATCCCCCTTGCTGGCCCTGCGTCAGGCCCGGCAGCAGCTATTGGAAACCGGGCAATGCCCTGAGGGCGTTGTCGATGCGCGCCTGGCCCGTTCCTGGCACCGCAGTGTGGCGGCAGGCTTGGCGCCCACCGCCCGCGTGGCTCCTGAGCATGCCAGCAGTCACCATTTGCGCCATGTACTGGCCAGCAACCACGCCTTGTTGGCGCACTCCCGCCCGGTCATGGAATACGTGTTCGATCAGGTCCGCCAAAGCCAGAGCGTGGTGGTGCTCGCCGATTCCGCCGGCATGTTGATGCATACCTTGGGTGACCCGTACTTTGTGGACAAAGCCGAGCGCGTGGCGCTCACCAGTGGCGCTTCGTGGGCCGAGGCACACCGGGGCACCAACGCGATTGGTACGGCGTTGGCCGAGCGCAGTGCGGTGGAAATCCATGGCTCTGAGCATTTCTTGGAGCGCAATGGTTTCTTGACCTGCGCGGCCTCGCCGATTTTGTCAGCCACTGGCGAGATGACCGGCATTCTGGATATCTCCGGCGACCACCGCAACGGCCATGCCCACACCTTGGGGCTGGTGAGCACCGCAGCCCGCATGATTGAAAACCGCCTCATGGTGGCCACCTGCAAACGCAACATCCGCCTGCACCTACATGTACAGCCTGAGGGTATAGGCAGTGTGGCCGAGGGCATCATTGCGCTGTCCGACGACGGGTGGATCGTCGGTGCCAACCGCGTGGGACTGTCCCTGCTGCGACTGAACGCGGGGGATATTGGCGCGACCACCATGGAGCGCGTGCTCGATGTGCGGCTGGACGATTTGCTGTCGCGCCACAAGCGCCGCCCCCTGCAACCTCAGCAATTGCGCTTGCACAACGGCGCTGTGCTGTTTGCCCAAGTTCAGGTTGATGCATCCGTGCTGCCTGCTATCAGCCAGACCAATGCCGTGCGCGTCACCAATGCCGTCGCAGGCTCACCTGCAGGCGGTGCCGATGCCTTGGCTGCGCTGGACACCGGCGACGCCCGTTGGCGCAGTGCGGCCGACAAAGCCCGACGCGTTGTCGGCAAACCCATACCGCTTCTGATTCAGGGTGAATCCGGAGTGGGTAAAGAGATGTTTGCCCGCGCCCTGCACGCCAGCGGTCCCCGTCGTGATGGTCCCTTTGTGGCGATCAACTGTGGTGCCATCCCCGAGAGCCTGATCGAGTCCGAGCTATTTGGGTACGTAGCAGGTGCCTTTACTGGTGCACGCAAAGAAGGGTGCCCCGGCCGCTTGCGCGAGGCGCATGGCGGAACGCTTTTTCTGGATGAAATCGGCGATATGCCCCTGGCCATGCAAACCCGCTTGCTGCGTGTGCTGCAAGAGCGCACAGTGACACCAGTGGGCGCCGGCAAGTCTGTGGCGGTCGATTTCGCGCTCATCAGCGCCACCCACTGCAAGCTGGCGGAAGCGTCAGAGAAGGGCAGCTTTCGCCAGGACCTGTACTACCGCATCAACGGCCTCACGGTTACGCTCCCGGCCTTGCGTGAACGCAGCGACATGGTGGCCTTGACCGAGCGCCTGCTGACTGACCTGAGCCCGGACGTGCCAGTGCAGGTGGCACCGGACTTGATGCAGCGCTTGACCAGCTACCACTGGCCCGGCAACCTGCGCCAATACGCCAGCGTGCTGCGTACCGCCTGCGCCATGCTGCAAGACGGGGAAGACACCTTGGACTGGGCCCACATGCCGGACGACTTGCTAGAGGCCTTGCAGGCGCCCTCGCTGGCGGAACGAATGTTTGAAATCCAATCAGCGCAGACCCCCGCACCCTATGCACCGGATGCGCAGCCGGCTGCGGTGCAGGCGCCGCAAAGCCTGCAGGCCTTGTCCCAAGCCGCTATCCAGCAAGCCTTGGAGGCCACCCGTGGCAACGTGTCCCTCGCCGCCCGCCAACTAGGCATCAGCCGGCAGACGCTGTACCGCAAGCTGGGCGCTTCCAGTGTTTGATTTGCTATTAAATTAGTAGCTGCTCGCGCACATTCCATGTGCACCAGAGCCTGATTTGACCCAAATATCAGTCTTCCAGTAGCGGCTTCAAATACTTGCCCGTGTGGCTTGCAGGGTTGGCCGCAATGTCTTCCGGCGTGCCCACGCCGACCACCGTGCCTCCGCCCGCACCGCCTTCGGGTCCGATGTCGATCAGCCAGTCGGCGGTTTTGATGACGTCCAGGTTGTGCTCGATGATGACGATGGTGTTGCCCGCATCCCGCAGCTGGTGCAGCACCTTCAGAAGCAGCGCAATATCAGCAAAGTGCAGGCCGGTGGTGGGCTCGTCCAGGATGTAGAGCGTGCGGCCGGTGTCTTTCTTGGACAGCTCCAGGGCCAGCTTCACACGCTGCGCCTCACCGCCGGACAAGGTGGTGGCGGCTTGACCAAGACGGATGTAGGACAGGCCTACATCCAGCAGCGTTTGCAGCTTGCGCGCGATGGTGGGCACGGCCTGCAAAAACTCGTAGGCGGCTTCCACCGTCATGTCCAGGATCTGTGCGATGTTCTTGCCCTTGTAGAGCACTTCCAGCGTTTCGCGGTTGTAGCGCTGGCCAGCGCACACGTCGCAGGGCACGTACACGTCGGGCAGAAAGTGCATTTCCACTTTCACCATGCCGTCGCCCTGGCAGGCCTCGCAACGGCCGCCGGCGACGTTAAAGCTGAAGCGCCCCGGGCCGTAGCCGCGTTCGCGCGCCGTGGGCACCTCGGCCATCAGCTCACGGATGGGGGTGAACAGGCCGGTGTAGGTGGCCGGGTTGGAGCGCGGTGTGCGGCCGATGGGGGACTGGTCGACGTTGATGACCTTGTCGAAGTATTGGATGCCGTCGATCGACTCATGCGCCGCCGGTTCGTCGTGTGCGCGGTAGAGCTGGCGCGCCACGGCGGCATACAGTGTGTCGTTGACCAGCGTGGATTTGCCTGAGCCGGACACACCGGTCACGCAGGTAAGCAAACCTACGGGGAAGTCCACATTCACACCTTTCAGGTTGTGGCCCGTGGCGCCGGTGATGCGGATGGCCTGCAGCTTGCCTTGGGTGGCAATGTGCTGCGCCTGCCGCTCGGCCCACGCTAACGCCGCTTTGCTGGGTGCGCCTTTGCCGGCCCCTTTGGCGACCGGCTTGGCTTCTTCCACCACGGGCAGCCATGGCGTGCGGCGCTTGGGTACTGCGATCTGCAGCGTTTTGGCGAGGTACTGACCGGTCAGCGAGTCGGGGTTGGCTTTGACTTCGTCAAACGTGCCTTGGGCAATCACCCGCCCGCCATGCACGCCGGCGCCCAGGCCCATGTCGATCACGTGGTCGGCGGCACGCATCATGTCTTCGTCGTGCTCCACCACCAGCACGCTGTTGCCGATGTCGCGAAGGTGTTGCAGCGTGCCGATCAGTCGGTCGTTGTCACGCTGGTGAAGGCCGATACTGGGCTCATCGAGCACGTACATCACGCCAGTCAGGCCGGAGCCGATCTGGCTGGCCAGGCGGATGCGCTGGCTCTCACCGCCGCTGAGCGTTTCGGCACTGCGGTCCAGGCTCAGGTAGTTCAGGCCCACGTCGTTCAGAAACTTCAGGCGCAGACCGATCTCGCGGATGACCTTGGCGGCAATTTCCCCACGTGCCCCTGGCATCTGCAATGTGTTGAAGTAGGCAAAGCTTTCGCGCAGGGTGACGTGGCTGATCTCATAAATGGCGCGGGCTTGTTCGCCCTCGCCGATCTTGACGTTACGCGCTTCCTTGCGCAGACGCGACCCGAAGCAATCCGGGCAAGGCTGGGTGCTGCGCAGGCGGCCCAGGTCTTCGCGCACTACGGCAGAGTCGGTCTCGCGGTAGCGCCGCTGCATGTTGGGGATGATGCCTTCGAAGGGGTGCTTCTTCTTGACCTTCTTGCCCTGCGAGGCGCCCGAGTCCATGATGTAGCTGAACTTGATCTCTTCTTCGCCTGAGCCATGCAGGATGGCGTGCTGCACGTTCTCCGGCAAGCTCTCAAACGCCGCATCAATGTCAAACGCGTAGTGTTTGGCCAGGCTCTCCAGCATGCTGAAGTAGTACCCATTGCGCCTGTCCCAGCCCTTGATGGCGCCACTGGCCAGGCTCAGGGTCGGAAATGCGACCACGCGTGTGGGGTCAAAAAACTCGTGGTTGCCCAAGCCATCGCAGGTAGGACAAGCGCCCACCGGGGAGTTGAACGAGAACAGGCGGGGTTCCAGCTCGGCGATGGAGTAACTGCACACCGGGCAGGCGAACTTGGCGTTGAATAAGTGCTCTTTAGGCCTCTGGCCCCCGTCCTCATTGAGCAAGGCGCTATCATTTTTGATGATGTCGCCTGTATCCATCTCCAGCGCAATGGCGCGGCCGTTGGCAATCCGCAGCGCGGCTTCAAAACTTTCTGCCAATCGCTGCTTGAGATCCGCGCGCACCTTGATGCGGTCCACCACCACGTCGATGTCGTGCTTTTCAGTTTTCTTGAGAGGGGGCAGCGCATCCGCTTCATAAGCTTGGCCATTGATGCGAAAGCGCACGTAGCCCTGCGCCTGCATGTCGGCAAACAACTCAAGAAATTCACCTTTTTTCTCGCGCGCCACCGGTGCCAGGATCATCAAACGGGTTTCTTCCGGCAGTGCCAGCACCGCATCCACCATCTGGCTCACGGTCTGGCTTTGCAGCGGCAGGTTATGGTCGGGGCAGAACGGGGTGCCTGCGCGGGCGAACAGCAGGCGCAGGTAATCATGGATTTCGGTGACGGTGCCGACCGTGGAACGCGGGTTGTGACTGGTTGCCTTCTGCTCAATGCTGATGGCGGGCGACAGGCCTTCAATCATGTCGACATCGGGCTTGTCCATCAGTTGCAAGAACTGGCGTGCGTAGGTGGAAAGGCTTTCCACATAACGGCGCTGGCCCTCGGCATACAGCGTGTCAAATGCCAGACTCGATTTGCCCGAACCTGACAGTCCGGTGATTACCACCAACTGGTTGCGAGGGATGTCGAGGTCGATGTTCTTCAGGTTGTGGGTGCGGGCACCCCGCACGCTGATGGTTTGCTGCTGCAGCGCCCGGGCGAGGTACTTGCCATCCTCGTGAGGCACTAAGTCATTGCTGTCGAGAGTGGAAGAGTTCAAGTTCGTGGCTGCCGGAAGAGTAACCCGCCATGATAGACAATGTCGGGTTGCGGTGTCACCTCCCTTTTTTTTGCCGCCTTTACCGCCCGAGATTTCACTTCCGTGTCTGCCCCTTCTGCCCCTGATACCGTGATGACGCCCCAAGAGAGGCGCTCCAGTGCTTCGCTGGCCCTGATTTTTGCGTTGCGCATGTTGGGGCTGTTTCTGGTGTTGCCGGTGTTCGTACTCGAAGCCCGCAAGTACCCCGGTGGGGACGATGCCGCGCTGGTGGGCATGGCCATGGGCATTTATGGCCTGACGCAAGGCATTCTGCAGATCCCGTTTGGCGTGGCATCCGACAAGTTCGGCCGCAAACCTGTGATGGTGGTCGGGCTGTTGATTTTTGCGGCCGGAAGTGCCATTGCTGCTTGGGCACCTACCTTGCATTGGCTGGTAGCGGGGCGTGCGCTGCAAGGTGCCGGTGCTATTTCTGCCGCGGTGACAGCCTTGCTGGCTGACCAGACTCGAGACG